>DASQEZ010000075.1:0-9784 GCA_035633415.1 Ornithinibacter sp.
GGTTGAGCAGGACGGTGGCCCCCGCCAGCGCGGCCTCGTGGCTGGGCGGCACCGGCACCCACACGTCCTCGCAGATCTCGACGTGCACCGCGAGGTCGGGCAGGTCCTCGGGAGTGAAGATCAGGTCGGGGCCGAAGGGGATCTCGCCGTCGACGTCGGCGCCGGGCCAGTGCGGCCGCAGCAGGAACTCGCCCTGGTGGCCGGCGCCGGAGGCGAAGTGACGCTTCTCGTAGAACTCGCGGTAGTTGGGCAGGAACGACTTCGGCGCGACCCCGAGCACCTCCCCGCGGGAGATGACGACCGCGCAGTTGTAGAGGCGGTTGCCGTGCCGCAGGGGGGCGCCCACGACGACGAGCGGGAGCAGCTTGGCGGTGGCCTCGGCGATGGTGACGACGGCGTCGTCGACGGCCTCGAGCAGGACGTCCTGCAGAAGCAGGTCGTCGATGGCGTAGCCCGACAGCGACAGCTCGGGGAAGAGCGCCACCGCGACTGCCTCGTCGTGGCACTCCTTGACCGTCGCGATCACCCGCTCGGCGTTGGTCGCGGGGTCGGCCAGGGCGACGGGCAGGGTGCACGCGGCGACCCGGGCGAACCCCTGGGCGTAGGCGTTGCGGAAGTCCATGGGCCGAGCCTATTGCTCCGGATGCCGGGCAGCCCCGGCACCGCCCTCAGTCGTCGTCGCCGCCACCGGCCGGCACGGTCGCGCCGACGTCGGACCACGAGGCCGACGCGCCGCTGTGGCCGATGCGGACCACCTGCACGGTCGTCGCGAGCACCGAGACCACCGAGAGCACGATGACGGCGGTCAGCAGGGGCGTGCGGGCGGGCCGGGCTCCGGTGCCTTCCCGGTCCGCCCCGGCCTGCGTGGTGGCTGCGGCGGCCTGCGCGCGTCGGTCGAGGAACCACAGCGCCCAGGCGAGCGCCGCGAGCACGAGGACGAGCCAGAGCAGGCTCTCGCCGAGCTCGGTGTGCTCCTCCAGGGCCGCGGTCTCCGTGACGCGCTCCTCGAGCGCCTCGCCGCTCTGGGTGGCGAACGGCACCAGGACCAGGGCCACGGTGGCGGTGAGCGGTGTGAGGATGCCGGCCCAGTGCCGGATCCGCGGCGAGAGCGCGGCGAGCAGCAGCAGCAGCGAGGCCAGCGGGACCAGGACCACGACCGCGTGGACGATGAGCGGGTGCAGGGGGATCCCACCGATGGTGTCGAGCACGATGACCTCCGGGTCGGGGCCGCGGCGACTCCCCGGCCATGGCCCCAACCCTCGCGGGCCCCTGCCCGCAACGGCCCTAAGGGAGTCCTAAGGGAACCTGAGGTTTGCGTGGCGCGGTGTCGGCCGCGTCACGGCGTGAGCAGGATCTTCCCGGTGGCTCGCCGCTCGTCGACCGCGGTGAGTGCCGCGACGACATCCTCGAGGTCGCGCACCTCACCGATGACCGGGTCGATCGCGCCCGACTCCAGCAGGGGCACGAGGTCGTCCCACTGCGACGCGAGGAATGCGGTTCCCGGGCCGCCGCGGCCGGTCCACCAGGCACCCCAGCCGACGCCGACGACCGAGAGGTTCCCGAGCAGCAGCCGGTTGACCCTGACCTCCGGGATCGACCCGGCCGTGAAGCCGATGACGAGCAGCCGGCCGCCCGGCGCCAGCGAGCGCAGCGAGTCGGTGAAGCGGTCTCCGCCCACCGGGTCGACCACCACGTCGACGCCGCGCCGGCTGGTCAGCCCCGCGACGGCATCACGGAAGCCGTCGGCCAGGACGACCTCGTGGGCACCGGCGCGCCGGGCCACCTCCGCCTTGTCCTGCGACGACACGACCCCGATGACGCGGGCGCCCCAGGCGGCGGCCAGCTGCACCGCGGCCGTCCCGATGCCGCCGGCCGCGCCGTGCACGAGCACCGTCTCGCCCTCGCGGAGCCGCCCGCGCTCCTTCAGGGCGAAGTGGCAGGTCAGGTAGTTCATCGGCAATGCCGCACCCTGCTCGAAGGTCACCGAGTCGGGCAGCGGGAAGACCATCGCCGGGTCGGCCTGGACCACCTCGGCGAAACCGCCGAGGAAGGGGAACGCCGCGACCCGGTCGCCCGCGGCCCACCGGCTGCTGGTGGGGGCGGACCGCACGAGGCCCGCCACCTCGGACCCGGGCACGAACGGGAGCTCTGGCGTCACCTGGTACTGGCCGCGGGTCAGCAGCACGTCGGGGAAGCACACCCCCGCCGCGGCGACCTCGATGACGACCCCCTCGCCGTCGGGTTCGGGGAGGTCGACGACCTCCACGGCATCGGGTCCGTCGAGTCGGGTCACCTGGGCTGCGCGCACCTCGCCATCGTAGGGAGGATGGACTGCGGGCGACATCACAGCGAACAGCCGCGCGCGGCGGGAATGCGGGTGGGGGTACCGCGCGCTGCACGACGAGTGCCATCCCCCCGCCACGCCACGCTCGCGACCCTCGCCCTGATCCTGGGCGGGGTCGCCATCGGCACGACCGAGTTCGTCACGATGGGCCTGCTGCCCGAGATCGCGGCCGGTGTGGGCGTCGACATCCCGAGTGCGGGGCACACGATCTCCGCCTACGCCGCCGGCGTCGTCATCGGCGCGCCGCTGCTCGCGGTGCTGGCGGCCACCTGGCCGCGCAAGGCGCTGCTCATCGGGCTGATGGCCGCGTTCACGGTCGGCAACGCCCTGAGCGCCGTCGCTCCCACCTACGGTCTGCTCGTCGTCTCCCGCTTCCTCTCGGGCCTGCCGCACGGCGCCTTCTTCGGTGTGGCCGCCCTCGTGGCGGTCGACCTCGCGGTGCGCGGCCAGGCCGGTCGCGCGGTCGGGCGGGTGATGCTCGGCATCCCGATCGCCAACGTGCTCGGCGTGCCCGGCGCGACCTGGCTCGGGCAGAGCCTCGGCTGGCGCTCGGCCTACTGGCTGGTGGCCCTCATCGGCGTCGCGACCATGGCTCTCATCGGGTATGCCGTGCCGCACCTGCCGCGTGACCTCACCCGCACCGTGCGCAACGAGCTGAGCGCGCTGACCAGCCTGCAGGTCTGGCTCACCCTCGGCGTGGGTGCCGTCGGCTTCGGCGGCATGTTCGCGATGTACTCCTACATCGCCCCCACCATCACCGAGGTGACCGGGCTTCCCGCGTCGGCGGTGCCGGTGTTCCTTCTCGTCTTCGGCCTCGCCGGCTTCATCGGCAACCTCGTGGCCGGGCGGATGGGCGACTGGTCGGTGATCCGCTCGGCCGTGATCGGCATGGCGGGACTCGGCATCTCGCTCGGCCTCTTCGCGCTCGCAGCGCCCTATCCCGTGCCCGCACTCGTGGTGCTCTTCATCGTCTCGCTGATGGCCTCGGTGCTCGTCATCAACCTCCAGCTGCGGCTGATGCAGGTCGCCGGCACCGCGCAGACGCTCGCCGCCGCGAGCAACCACGCCGCGCTCAACCTCGCCAACGCCCTCGGCGCCTGGGTCGGCGGGGTCGTCATCGCCGCCGGCTGGGGCTACACGGCGCCGTCCTGGGTCGGCGTCGGCCTCGCGGCCCTCGGCCTGGTCATCCTCGGCCTCTCCGTGCTCGTGCACCGCCGTGACCACCCCGACCGGGCGACCCTGCGACCGGTCGGCCTCACCGGCCCCTCGCCGGACGCCGAGATCGTCGCGAAGGTCACCTGACCACCCCGGCCGGCGCACGGCATCCGTAGGCTGGCGGCATGCCGAGCACCGTGACGTGCCGGGTCGAGGGCGGCGTCGCCCAGGTCCGGCTCAACCGCCCAGACAAGCTCAACGCCCTCACCCTCGACACGCTCGAGGACCTCGTGAGCACCGCCCGGGACCTGTCCCGCGACCGCACCCTGCGCGGGGTGGTGATCGGCGGGGAGGGCGAGTCGTTCTGTGCCGGGCTCGACTTCGCGACGGTGCTGAAGAACCCGCCCCGGGTGGCGCGCTCGTTCGTGCCGCACCCCTGGCGCGGCACCAACCTGTTCCAGGAGGCGTGCTGGGCGTGGCGCCGGGTGCCGGTGCCGGTCGTGGCCGCCGTTCACGGGCACTGCTACGGCGGTGGGCTCCAGATCGCCCTGGCTGCCGACCTGCGGATGACGACCGCCGACGCGCAGTGGTCGGTCATGGAGGCCAAGTGGGGGCTGATCCCCGACATGAGCGGCGTGCAGGCCCTCTCGCAGCAGGTGCGGATGGACGTCGCGAAGCGCCTCACGATGACCGGCGAGGTGGTCAGCGGCGAGCGGGCCGTCGAGCTGGGGTTGGCGAGCGAGGTGCACGACGAGCCGTTCGTCGCGGCCACCCGCTTCCTCGAGGAGGTCGCGACGAGGTCGCCGGACGCCGTGGCCGCCACCAAGCGGCTCTTCGGACGCACCTGGGCCGCGAGCGACCGGCGCACGTTCGCCCGGGAGCGCCTCGAGCAGGCCCGCCTCCTGGCCACGAAGAACACGACGATCGCGCGGGAGGCCGCGATGCAGCGGCTCGCCCCGGTGTTCGAGCCTCGCCGTCGGTGACGCCGACCGCCCGGGCTCGTCGCGGCTCCCCTTCCTGCGGGGGCCGCGTGGGAGGCTGTCGAGGTGGGTGAGCCGCAACCGGGCGACGACGTCCGGCACGTGACGTGCACGCTGTGCGAGGCGATGTGTTCCCTCGAGGTGCGCCTCGACGACGACGGTGCCATCGCGTCGATGCGCGGCCACGAGGCCGACCCCCTGTCGCGCGGCCACATCTGCCCCAAGGCCTTCGCGCTGCAGGACGTCCACGAGGACCCCGACCGGCTGCGGCGCCCGGTGCGGCGCACCGCCGACGGCGGCTGGCGCGAGGTGCCGTGGGACGAGGCCATCGAGTTCGCGGCGACCAGGCTGACGGCGGTGCAGCGCGAGCACGGGGACGACGCCCTGGCGGTCTACCTCGGCAACCCCAACGTGCACAGCCTCGGCGCGCTGACCCACAACACCACGCTGGTTCGCCTGCTGCGCACCCGGAACCGGTTCTCCGCCACGTCGGTCGACCAGCTGCCGCACCAGGTCATGGCGTGGGCGCTCTACGGCCACCAGTTCCTGCTGCCGGTGCCCGACATCGACCGCACCGACCTGCTCGTGCTCGTCGGCCACAACCCGATGGCGTCGAACGGGTCACTGTGGACCGTGCCCGACTTACCCCAGCGCCGTCGCGAGCTTGCTTCTCGCGGAGGGCGGCTCGTCGTCATCGACCCGCGCCGCACCGAGACCGCGAAGGTGGCGGACGTGCACCACTTCGTGCGCCCCGGCACCGATGCCGCAGTGCTCCTGGCCGTCGTGCGCGAGCTGCTCCGGCTCGCTGACGGGGTCGAGCCCGCGGACTACGTCGACGGGGTGGACCGCGTTCGTGACGCGGTCGACGGGTTCACGCCGGAGCTGGCCGAGCGGGTCAGCGGCATGTCCGCGGATGCCGTGCGCGGCCTCGCGCGCGACCTCGCGGGTGCACCGTCCGCCGCCGTGCACGGGCGGATGGGCGTCTCGACCCAGGCGCACGGGGTCGTGTGCCAGTGGGCGGTGCAGGCGATCAACGTGCTGACCGGCAACCTCGACCGGCCGGGGGGCACCATGTTCACGACCCCGGCCGTCGACATCGTCGGTCGGGGGGTGCTCGGGCCCGGCGGCTTCAGCACGCGTCGCTCCCGGGTTCGGGGGCTGCCGGCGTTCGGTGGCGAGCTGCCGGTGTCGGTGCTCGCCGAGGAGATCACCACACCCGGCGAGGGCCAGGTGCGGGCGCTGCTCACGATCGCGGGCAACCCGGTGTCGTCGACGCCGTCCGGTCACCGGCTCGACGAGGCGCTGGCCGGCCTCGACGTCATGGTGGCGGTCGACTTCTACGTCAACGAGACCACGCGCCACGCGGACGTCATCCTGCCGCCGACCGGCCCCCTCGAGCGCGACCACTACGACCTGGTCTTCCACACGCTCGCGGTGCGCGACACCGCCCGGTGGTCGCCCGCCCTGTTCCAGCCGCCGGCGGACGCCCGGCACGACTGGGAGATCGCCCGTGACCTCGGGGCGGCGCTGCTGCGGGCGCGGTCGACCGGCCTGCGCGACCGGTGGTCTCGCGCGACCATCAAGACCGAGGCCCGGTTGCGGCTGACCCCGCGGCGCCAGCTCGACGCCCTCCTGCGGTCGTCCGGCGCGCGGCTGTCGGTGGCCAAGCTCGAGAAGATGTCGGCGGGCGCGGACCGTGGGCCCCTCAAGCCTCGGCTCCCGGAGCGGCTCGCGACACGGAACCAGCGCATCGACCTGGCCACGCCGTTCGTGCTCGACGCGCTCCCCGGCCTCCTCGCCGAGCTGTCGACCGACCCGGGCCCCGGCGACGGCCGGCTGCTGCTCATCGGCCGTCGCCACCAGCGCGACAACAACTCCTGGCTGCACAACTCCACCCGGCTGACCCGTGGCCGGCCCCGGCACGCCCTGCTCGCACACCCCGACGACCTGGCCGCGCGAGGCATCCGTGGTGGCGACACGGTGGTCGTGCGGTCGGCCGTCGGCGAGGTGCGCGTCGAGGTCGAGGCCACCGACGACCTGATGCCCGGCGTCGTCTCGCTGCCGCACGGTTACGGCCACCGGCGGGCCGGGGTGCGCCTGCGCAACGCCGAGGAGCTGCCGGGCGTGTCGATCAACGACCTCACCGACCCCGCCGTCGTCGAGGGCCTGTCGGGCAACGCGGTGCTCAACGGCGTGCCCGTCACGCTCGAAGCGCTCGGGACGGTGGTCCAGTGACCCCCGTCCCCGCCGCGAGTGCGGAAACGGTCGCCAGGGCAGCCATTTCCGCACTCATCGCGAGGTCTGCGTGACCCCGGATGACGCACGGCGCCTCTCGCTCGATCTCCCCGACGTCGTCGAGCGCGACCACCACGGCTTCCCGAGCTTCCGCACGGGCGCGCGGGGGCGGATCTTCGCCACGCTGCCGACCGAGGGGATCCTTCGGGTGATGCTCGACGAGGGGTCGATCCGCGAGGCGGTGGCGCAGTGGCCGTGGTGCCGCGAGGGCTGGTGGGGCCGCAGGCTGATGACCGTGGAGGTGGTGCTCGCCGACGCGGATGCCGTGGCCGTCACCGAGCTGCTCGACGAGGCCCACGCCCGCGCCCACGCCTGACCCCACACCCGGGAGTCGGGTGCTCAGGTGGTCGCCATTGCAGCCGTGTCAGCACCCAGCTCGCCCGCGGTGGTCAGACCGTGAGGCGTTCGGTGACTTCAGGAGCCTGGTCGGTGGGGGCAGGGCACGCGAGCTGACCACGCAGCCTCGCGCGCAGCGCCCAGGCGAGCAGGACGACACCGGCCACGGCGAGAAAGGGCTGGACCGGCGCGAACCAGCGCAGCGCACCGGCGTACCCGAGGGCGACCAAGGCGAGCTTGTTGCAGACCGGGCACCCCACGGCGAAGAAGGTCAACAGGCCGCCCACCGCTCCTCGATGGTCGATCGACGAGGTCGTCGCGGCGGCCGCGCCCCGCTCGCGCACGTAGGTCGCGAACAGGAGGCCGCTCAGCACCGAGGTGAGCGCCAGCACGGGCCAGGCCCACCACGTCGTCGGGATCTCGCGGCCGAAGACCGGAGTCGGCACCATCGCCGTGGGCACGGCCACCACGAGGGCGGTCACCACGGTCGCGGCGGCTGCGACGACCCAGCGACGGGGAGACCAGAGGCGCAGAGCATCGAGCATCGACGAACCATACCCCACCGGGTATGTGGTCTCCCGACAACCGGCCCGAGCCGGGTGCTCAGGTGGTCGCCCAACCAGCCGTTTCGGCACCCGACGCGGAGGGCGTCAGCGGCTGGTGCCGCGCAAGCGGTCCATCTCGGCCTGGATCTGGCGCTCGCCGGCGGCCGGCCACAGCACGTCCCAGGCGTGGAAGGCGAGCCCGATGCCCCACCCGAAGATCGGGAACAGCGGCCAGAAGAACTCCGCCCCGTTGGCGTACCAGATCGCGACCAGCAGCAGGTTGACGCTGACGTAGGCGATGACGTGGGCCATCAGCCCCCGCTTCTCCTCGAGACGCTTGACAGCGCGCTGGCGCAGCTCGCTCTCGTCGTCGACGCCGCTACCGGGCACCGGTGCGTCCGTGACTCCATCGGACATGTCGACATCTCCTCTCCACCTCAAGTGTCCGACTGCCACGACCGGTTGCGGCGCCCGTGTCGGCGAGGCCACACGGGGGCCGATGTCGACTCGAGTCGGGTGCTCAGGTGGTCGCCCTGGCGACCACTTCCGCACTCGAGGCCGGGGACGCAGGCAGGTCAGGGGGTGGTGAGGAGGGTGAGCGCGCGGACGCAGTGGTCGACCAGGGAGAGCCGGGCGGCATCCCGCTGCTCCGCCGGCAGTGCGGCCCACTGCAGCGCGCGGTCCTCGAGGTAGGCGACCCAGCCGTGCACGACCGGTAGCGCGGCATCAGGCAGGTCGGTGGCGCGCGACACCACGCCGGCGACGTGCTCTCGGACGGTCTCGACCGGGTCCTCGCCCGCGGCCTGCGCGATCGGCGCCTGGCCGAGGACGAGCGCGACGTACGACGCCCGCCGGCGGGCCACCTGGTCGAGGAAGCGCTCGACGACCTGGCGCACCGCGGCCTGGCCGGTCACGCCGACGTCGGGGGAGACGTTGCGCGCCACCCGCCGTCGCGCTGCCTCGACGACCGCCCGGTGGTAGTCGGTCTTGGTCGGGAAGTAGTGGAAGAGCAGGCCCCGAGAGACACCTGCCTCGGCGGCCACCTCGTCGAGCGAGAGCTCCTGCACGGGGCGCTCGACGAACTTGCGCAGGCCGATGCCGACCAGCTGGCGACGCCGGTCCTCCGGCGACATCCGTACCCGTGACGTGGCTCCCACACTATTGAGCATTGCTCAACAACGGGCTAGGGTCAAGGACATGGACTTCGCCCCGTCCCCGCGCGCCGCCGACCTCGCCGCCCGCGTGCGCACCTTCGTCAGGACCGAGATCGAGCCGGTCGAGCCCGCCATCGTGCGTGACGTGGCCGCGCGCCGCGCCCGCGGCGAGGACTCCTGGCCACCGCCGGCCGTCGTCGGCGAGCTCCAGGCCAAGGCGCGCCAACAGGGACTGTGGAACCTGTTCCTCCCGGCCGGGCACGGCGACGCGTACGCCGCCCGCTTCGGAACCGACGGTGGCACCGGGCTCAGCAACACCGACTACGCGGCAGTCGCCGAGGAGACGGGTCGCTCGGCCCTGGCCCCGCTGGTCTTCAACTGCAACGCTCCCGACACCGGAAACATGGAGGTGCTGCTGCGCTACGGCTCGATCGCCCAGCAGCAGGAGTGGCTCGAGCCCCTGCTCGACGGGCGGGTGCGCAGCACGTTCCTGATGACCGAGCCCGGCGTCGCGAGCTCCGACGCGACCAACATGGAGGCCACGGCCACCCTCGACGGCGACGACGTCGTGCTCGACGGCCGCAAGTGGTGGTCGTCCGGTGCCGGCCACCCCGACTGCAGGGTCGGCATCTTCATGGGGCTCACCGACCCCACGGCCCACCGCCACCGCCAGCACTCGATGGTCGTGGTGCCCCTGGACGCCCCCGGCGCCACCGTCGAGCGGATGCTGACCGCGCTCGGCCAGTACGACGAGCCGCTGGGCCACGGCGAGGTCACCCTGAGCGGCGTCCGCCTGCCGAGCAGCGCGATCCTCTCCGGCCCGGGCCGAGCGTTCGAGATCGCCCAGGGCCGCCTCGGCCCGGGGCGCGTGCACCACTGCATGCGCCTGATCGGCCTCGCCGAGATGGCGCTGGAGCTGGCCTGCGAGCGCTCGACGAGCCGGGTGGCCTTCGGCAAGCCGATCGCCAACCTCGG
>DASQEZ010000076.1:0-43072 GCA_035633415.1 Ornithinibacter sp.
GAACATGGACTGGATCGCGCTGACCCTGCGCCGGCTCATCGAGTACACCCAGGCCGGGGGTGAGGTGAACATCCTCATCACCGGGATCACCGTCGGCGGGCAGCCGTACTGGAATGCCGAAGCGACGATGCTCATGCACACCAAGGGCATTCTCGTGATGACCCCCGCGAGCACGATGGTCCTCACTGGCAAGCAGGCCCTTGACTACTCCGGGGCGGTGTCCGCGGACGACAACCAGGGCATCGGCGGCTTCGACCGGATCATGGGGCCGAACGGACAGGCACAATACTGGGCTCCCAGCTTCCCGGAGGCGTGCACGCTGCTGCTCCGGCACTACGACTTCACCTACATCGTGCCGGGCGAGCGCTTCCCCCGGCGCAGACCCACGAACGACCCGGTCGGCCGCGACGTCCGCACCTCCCCACACACGCCCCTGCTCGAGTCGGGGTTCACGACGGTGGGCGACGTCTTCGACCCCGGCACCAATCCCGAGCGCAAGCTGCCGTTCGACATGCGGTCGGTGATGCGCGCCGTGGCCGACGGGGACGTCGAACCCCTCGAGCGATGGCGTCAGTGGCAGGATGCCGACACGGCGATCGTCTGGGACGCCACCGTCGGCGGCATCCCGGTGTGCATGATCGGCATCGAGTCGCACACGCTGCGGCGTTCCGGGTTCGTGCCCTCCTACGGGCCCCCGTCCTGGACGTCGGGGACGCTGTTCCCGCAGGCCTCACGCAAGATCGCCCGGGCGGTCAACGCGGTGAGCGGCAACCGCCCGCTGGTGGTCCTCGCCAACCTGTCGGGGTTCGACGGGTCGCCGGAGTCGATGCGTCACTGGCAGCTCGAGTACGGCGCGGAGATCGGCCGTGCGGTGACGAACTTCGATGGCCCCATCGTCTTCGTCGTCGTCTCGAGGTACCACGGCGGTGCCTTCGTCGTGTTCTCCAAGGCCCTCACCGAGACGATGGAGATCGCCGCGGTGGAGGGGTCGTTCGCCTCGGTGATCGGCGGTGCCCCCGCCGCGGCGACCGTGTTCGCGCGTGAGGTCAAGAGCCGTGTCGAGCGCGACCCGGCGGTCGAGAGCGCCCGGGCGGAGGCTGCATCGGCAAGCGGCCCCGAGGCGGCTGCGCTGCGGGCCCGGGCGGCCAGGGTCGTGCAGGAGGTGCGCTCGCAGAAGCTGCACGACGTCGCCGACGAGTTCGACGCCATCCACACCATCGAGCGTGCTTTGCGGGTCGGGTCCGTCGACCGGATCATCCCCGCCGCCACGCTGCGGCCGTACGTCGTCGACGCGCTCGAACGGGGCATGTCGCGCACCCCCGAGCGGCCCGGCGGAGCTACGCCCCCGGGGTGAAGAGCGGACTGCCGACCCAGCTGTGCACCGGCGTCGCTCGGGCCACGTCCGTGGCCCCGGGGAGCACCCTCGGGGGGTCGAGGTGGCCCTGGGCGGACACGGTGAGGAGATAGACCCCGTCCCGGCGCCACCAACCGGGCATGACCGGGCCGCCCCGCCGCGCTGCGGTGAAGGGCGCCCACCCGTCGGCGCGCGGTTCGGACCCCACGGTGATCTCCACCGAGCGGGTGTCCGCCCGCAGCCCCACGCGCAGCACCTTGAGCGCCGCCTCCTTGGCCGACCACACCAGGTTCGCCGCCGCGTCCTGACCGAGCCTGGGGTCTGCGGCAGCCGGGCCCCTGACCCAGTCCTGTTCGGCGCGCGTGAGGAAGTCGGTCACGAACTCGTCGCTGCGTGGTTCGACGACCTCGAGGTCGATGCCCAACGCCGCGGGCTCACCGGCGCCGGAGGCACCGATGACAGCCACCGCGCACCCCGCCCGGTCCGACAGCGAGATGTCCCACTGGCCCTCTGCGCCCTCGATCGCGACGTAGGGGGCGCCGGTCATCCGGTTCAGCACCTCGATCCGGGCGAGCGCGGCTGGGTCGGTGGCCAGCCCGACCCGGGCGGCCACGGTCCTCTTGCCCACCCACCGACGCAGCAGGTACTCATTGCGCCGCTTGGTGAAACGCATGGCGTCGAGCCTGGCCCGCTCACGGGCCGACAACCACTCCAGCCCTTCGGGGAGGGCGTCCTCGTGGCCGGCCCACCAGTGCCTCTCCGCCGCCTCGTGGGGGCGGTCCGCGACGGCTGCCCTCCCCGCTGCGCCGGTCGCATCCACCCCACCATCGTAGAGAGGTGCGGATCGGGCGACACGGGACCGAGACGATCTCGTTCGTCGCCGGTGCCACGGCCCAGAGGGAGGCGCAGGTCGGACTCCGTATGTACCCCCGGCCGTTCGAAGCGACGAGCCGCCAGCGGATGGCGGGAAGGGCGGTCCGGGCGCTGCCGGTGACGGCTCGGGGCTGGAGATCCGGCACTGGACCGACATCGCCGTTCGACACTCCCTGCCATCCGAGTGGGCTCCATCAAGGAGCGCCACACCAGGGTGCAGGCCAGGAACGAGGGCCGCCGACGCCGACGCCCTACCCGGTCAGCATGCGAGCCAGGGTCACACCCCAGGCGTGTGCGCGCTCAGGCTCGCCCACCTCCAGCGGGCCCTTCATGTCCGCCACGTGGAAATGCTCCGAGGGCGCCAGCCGAGTCCCCCCGAGTTTGGCCAACCCCTTCTCGATGCTGTTCGAGGCGTGGTCCATGGCAACGACGGCCTTCGGGTGCGACCCGCGGGTGTCATAGGCGGCGGTCCGCAGCCCGGCGGGCAGGGCAGCGCTGCCGAGCCACTCGCGCACCCCGATCCCCTGGCTGACCAGTGGACCGTCCGCCTTGGCCGCGGCGTCCCTGCGGGTGTTGGGCCTGGGCAGGCTCCAGGCGTGGTTGGGTGACCCCACGACGAGGAGATCGACGTCGGCGCCGATCACGGTCGGCGCGACCCCCACTTCGACCGCCTCGGCCACCACGCCGGCTTCGGTCAGCCCAGCAGCGACTGCATGTGCCACCTGCCGGTTGTCACCGAACATGGACTCGTAGATCACCACGGCCCGCATACCTCCACGCTATCCCCTACCCCGGGGAGCCAGCAGGGCCGGGCAGGCCGATGCAGGGTCGGGCGGTGGTCGCGGCTCTACCGGTTGTCCCAGGAATGGATGTGGCGCATCAGGGCACGGCTCTTGGTCTGCGCCTGGTCCATCCGGTCGAGGATGTCGTCGAGGGCGAGGATGGCCTCGACGATGTGCGGGCCCTTGTTGAGCATGACGCACTCGGCCCGCTGACTGATCGCGGCATCGGTGATCTCGGCGCGCGAGGGCTGGCCGGTCTTGGCGAGGGTCTCCAGGACCTGCGTGGCCCAGATGGCCGGGACGTGGGCGGCCTCGCACAGGGCGAGGATCTGTCGGGGCACCTCGGCGAGTCGCTGGAAGCCGATCTCGACCGCGAGGTCCCCACGGGCGATCATCACGGCGATCCGCCGATGGCGCATCGCCGCGAGCAGGATGTCGGGCAGGTTCTCGAAGCCCTCCCTGGTCTCGATCTTGAGGATCACGGCGAGCTCGAGGCCACCGGCCGCATCGAGGCGGTCGAGCAGGTGGGTGACGTCGGCCGCGGAGCGGATGAACGAGGCGGCCACGATGTCGGCATGGGCGGCGACCAACGGCAGGAGCCGTTCGTCGTCGGGGGTCAGCGCGGTCACCGGAACGGTGGTGTCCGGCATGTTGATGCCCTTCTCCGCCGCGAGATGCTGGCCACCCGGTTTGGTCCGAACCACACGCAGGGTCGCTTCGCTCGAGGTGACTGCGTCGACGACGGTGTCGATCTTGCCGTCGTCGAACAGCACGTGCTCGCCGGGGCGAAGGGCGGCGCTGGCTTCGGGCAGGGTGCAGCCGATCCGGGCGACCTCGCCTGCCGCCGGTGGCTGGACCGGCGCCGGGCTGTGGACCAGGATCAGCGGGTCACCCACGGCCAGGGCAATCGTCCGGGACAGGGGTGTGATGCCGCCGGCCGTGGTCATGGTGCCGTTGCACCACAGCTCCTCCGCCTCCCGGATGTAGGCGTTCTTCGCTCCCTCGCACAGGGCGCCGAGAGGTCCACGGTCGGTCACGGTGAAGGAGCGTCGCCGGCCTCGCGCGTCGCGCAGGGTGATCACGTCGCCGAGTACGCGTGCCGCGAGCCAGGTCGGGTCGACCTGCACCGGGAGCGTCGGACGTCTGGCGGGAGGGAAGGTCGCGGGCGGCGGGGAGGGGTCCTGTGCGCTGGTGAACCAGATCCGTGACGGGGCGACCACCTCGCCGGACTCGCTCCGTGTGACTCGGGAACGGCCGACGGCCGGCCCGTCGAGGATGGGTCCGGTTCGGAGCTTCGGCCCGGGCAGGTCCATGGAGACACCTGCCGCGCGGCCCGAGACAGCGGATGCGGCACGCACGTTCTCGGCCATCCGTGCCCATGCCGCAGGGCCGTCGTGGGCACAGTTGACCCGGGCCACATCCATGCCAGCGTCCATCAGCGCGGAGACCACGTCCGGATCGTCTGCGGCGTCACTGGGAAGGGTGACCATGATCCGCGTCGACCGGCCGGGCCGCATCGACCCGAAGATCGCATCGGAGTTGTCACTGAGGATCTGGTCGCCCTCATCGAGAGCCTCGTTGATCGCCTGAAGTGGCCACGGGCCGGCGTCGCCGCGCAGCGCGCGCAGCACGTTGCGGGCTGCAACGACCTTCGACCTGACATCTGCCTCCGACGTGGCCAACGAGGTTGCCCCGAGGTCCATCAGGTCGTTCTGCAGCCCCCTGCGGTCGTGCCGCCGCAGCTCGCTGTAACGCACGAGGTTCACTGCACCTCGACGGTGGACGTCGGCGACGGCGTCGATCACGTCGGCGTGCGCCGCCACTGCTGTGTCGAGGTCGGCCAGCAACTGATCGAGCTCAGCCAGCAGCCGGTCCAACGGCTGAGGCATCCGGCCTGCGTCCCTGCTACGCCGCGAGCGAGCGGCTGCGGAGGATGCCGCGGACCTCGTGCACGATCAACAACGTGACGAAGCTGTGCACCTTGACCGGCATCAGATCGTCGTACGCCGCCTGGACGAGCCCCTCGATGACTCCCTCGTCCACCTGGGGCTCGAGCCGGCTCAGCTCCGCCCGGGACGCCGCGATCTCATCGATGTTGCGCTCTACCAGTCCGGGTTCCGCGAGTGACATGACCCCAGTCTCCCACCCCAACATGAACGGAACACGACACGCGCCTGAGCAGCACACCCGGTTCGCGATCCGGCAGATCGACCCGACGCTGCACCCACGGACGGACGAACGGAGGTCCTGGACCGCCGCTCGAGCGTGCTTGCGCTTGTCGGGTGGCCCTTTGCCCGTCCGTTCGCGCACCTGTGCCGCGACGAGATGTCCGTGGCGCCGGTTCGTGCGGGCTACGGCGTGAGCGCCCAGGCATGGGCCGGAACCGGAATGCCGCCGAGGACGACGGGCTCGTCGGAGAGGTTGAGCGCCAGCGTGGCGTGCTCTCCGCCCGCGCCGGTCGCGGTGAGCAGCACCGCCTCGTTGCTCAGGTCGGAGGCGGAGACGGTCGCGCGGGCGAGCCAGGGGTTCCTCCGCCGGAACGAGATCGCTTCCTGGTGACGATGGAAGATCTCGGTGCGCGGCCAGTCGCTCGGGGAGCGCGGGAACTCGGGGCGCACCGCGTCATCCCCGCCGGCCCGGTCCTCCTTGGTGCCGGTGAGCCCTCGCTCGTCACCGGCGTACACGGCCGGGGCTCCCGCGACGAAGAAGAGGACGGCGACGGCGTGCGTCAGGTGGCGCGGGTCCGTGATCGCCGACGCCACGCGGGTCACGTCATGGTTCCCGAGGAAGGTGAGGGGCAGGAACGCGGCGGCGAACTCGTCGTGGCGCTCGAGGGACCAGGCGAGCTCGAACCAGTTGCGTTCCTCGATCGAGTTGCGGATCGCCTTCCACAGCTCGTACTGGGTGAGCGAGTCCAGGCCGGACTCCTCGACGTAGGAGACGTAGTCGCCGTGGATGACCTCGCCCACGAACCAGGCGCTGGGGAACCGCTCGCGCAGGGGGCCGATCGTGGTGCGCCAGAACGCCGCGGGGACGGCGTAGGCGGCGTCGAGGCGCCATCCATCGACTCCCCGCCCCAGCCAGTGGGCCATGACGTCAGTGATGGCGGAGACGACCTCGGGATCGTCGTGGTTCAGCACGACCAGGCCCTCGTGGCCCTCGAACACCCGCACCTCGAGACCGTCCACGGTGCGGGCGCCCGGGCCGGTGGCGAACCGGGCAGCCGCACGTGAGCCCGGGCCAGCGGCGACAGCCTCGCGCCACCACGGGTGCGACCGGCCGACGTGGTTGAACACGCCGTCGAGGAGGACGCGGATGCCGCGCTGCCGGCAGGCGGCGAAGAGTGCGTCGGCGTCGGCGTCGTCCCCGAGCCGGGGGTCGACCCGCAGGTGGTCCACCGTGTCGTACCCGTGGGACTCCGAGTCGAAGATCGGGCCGAGGAGGAGGCCGTTGCAGCCCAGGTCGAGCAGGTCGTCGAGCCACGCGGTCAGCCGGGGCAGCTCATGGGCGACCGCACCGCGGGTGGTGCCCGTGGTGTCCGCGCCGACGAAGCCCAACGGGTAGACGTGCCACCAGATGGCCGTGTCGGCCCACTGCCGGCCCCCGCTCATGAGCGGGGCTCGTCCGCGTCGAGGTTCTCGATCACGCCGGTGAGCAGGTGGTGGAGCCGCACGAACTCGTCGGCCTCCAGGCCGATCGACCGGGCGACCTCTCGCGGAACTCCCGCGACGTCCCGGCGCAGGCGCTCACCCTCCGCCGTGGGGCTCACGACCACCCGACGCTCGTCGTGCTGATCGCGCCGACGCTCGACCCGACCTGCCCCCTCGAGCCGCTTGACCAGCGGGGTGAGCGTGCCGGAGTCCAGGCGCAGCCTGCGGCCCAGGTCCCCGACCGACAGGGGTCCGTCGGTCCAGAGCGCGAGCATGACCAGGTACTGCGGGTAGGTGAGGCCGACGTCGGCCAGCACCTCGGAGTACCGACGGGTGACGGCGCGCGTCGCGGCATACAGGGGGAAGCAGATCTGCCGGTCCAGGTCCAGCATCGCCTCGCTCGCACTCATCCTTCGACGATACCAGTCCGACATTGCACAATTTGATTGTGCACAATACAGTCGTGCACATGAACATTCTCTACACCGCCACCGCCGTCGCCACCGGGGACGGCCGCAACGGCCACGTCCAGACCCCCGACGGCACGATCGACGCACCCGTGCGCACCCCCAAGGAGCTCGGCGGCGAGGGTGGCGCCACCAACCCCGAGCAGCTGTTCGCGGCCGGCTACGCCGCGTGCTTCCACTCCGCCCTGAAGCTGGTCGCCGGTGCGATGAAGGTCGACACCACCGACTCCGAGGTCGTCGCCGACGTCTCGCTGGGCCGAGACGACGCCGGGGCCTTCGCCCTCGGGGTCCGGCTCGAGGTCGCCCTGCCCGCCGTCGGACCCGAGGTGGCCCGGCAGGTCATCGAGCAGGCCCACCTGGTGTGCCCCTACTCCAACGCCACGCGCGGCAACGTCGAGGTCACCCTCGAGGTCGCCTGATTCTCATCGGGGGCCGCGGGCCGGGTCGGTCGGTCGGACCGAGAACCCGTGGAGCCAGTCGCGCGGCGTGCTCACGAACTCGTCGACGGCGCCGGCGGGAACGGGGCGCGAGAACAGGAAGCCCTGCGCCCGGTGGCACCCGAGCTTGATGAGTGCCTCGACCTCCGCCTCGCTCTCGACTCCTTCGGCGACCACCGTGAAGCCGATCCGCTCGGCGAACGCGGCGACACCCCACACGAAGCGACGCCGGGCCTCGTCACGGTCGAGGTTGCCGACGAACGACCGGTCGATCTTGACCTCGTCGATCGGGAGGTCCCGCAGCCGGGACAGCGTGCTCTGCCCGGTGCCGAAGTCGTCCAGGGAGAGCCGCACACCCAGGGCGCGGAGCTCGTCGCAGACCTGTCGGCTGGTCGTGGTGTCCGCGATCCTCTCCGTCTCGGTGATCTCCAGGCAGAGCTGCTCGCCGGCCAGCCCGTGGCGAGCGAGCTCGTGGGCAACCCGCACGGGCAGCTCGTGCGAGGCGAGCTGGCCGGGGGTGATGTTCACCGCCACCCGCAGGCCGGACCCACCCGGTAGCTCCGTCCATCGCGCCAGCTGGGTGCAGGCGTCCTCCAGGACCAGCTGGAACAACGCGTCGATGAGGTTGCAGGACTCGGCGACCCGCACGAAGACCTCCGGCGGCACGGGGCGGTCCCCCGGGGCCCACCGCGCCAGTGCTTCCACCGTGTGCAGGCGCCCGGTCGCCAGGTCGACGATCGGCTGGTAGGCCACGGTGATCTCCTGGTGCGCCAGGGCCGGAGCGAGGGCCCGGCCGAGTGCCGCGTCGTCGACCTCCGCGAGGGTCAGCCCGGCGGTGTGCAGGAGCACGTCCGCCCCGCCCCGCTGCTTGACCCCGTACATCGCGAGGTCGGCGCGCATCAGCAGCTCGTCGACGGTCGGTGTCGGGTCGAACAGGTCGACCCGCGCCAGACCGACACTGGCCGACACCCACACCTCGCTGCCTCCGACCGCGAACGGCACCCGAAGGCTGGCGAGCAGCTCGCGGGCGACCTCGGCGGGGTCGGACTGGTTCTCCAGCAGCACGGCGAACTCGTCCCCGCCGAACCGCGCCAGCGTCTCCGCCTCGGACAGTCGCTGCCGGAAGCGCCAGGCGACCTTCTTCAGCAGGTCGTCGCCGGCATGGTGGCCCAGGCGGTCGTTGACGGCCTTGAAGCCGTCGAGGTCCACGAAGCAGATCGCCAACGGGCGCTGGTCGCGGCGGTGCAGCTGCAGGGCGTGGGTCGCGCGGTCGATGAACAGGGAGCGGTTCGCGAGCCCGGTCAGCGGGTCGTGGAAGGCCTGGTGGCGCAGCTCGGCCTCCCGCTGGGTCAGGGACCGGGCGAGGTTCTGGTTGTCCCGCACCGTCAGGAACTGTCGGAGGACCACCAGGACCACGAGGACGACGAAGAGCACCAGCTCCACGAGCGAGACCGCGTTCGTCGAGGCGATCTGCCACGTCATGAGACCCAGCGAACCACCGAGGATGACGTACGGCATCGCTGCGCCGGCGACCAACGGCCGATCGGCTCGTGAGCTGGCCGAGGTGGCGCCCGGGGTGAGCGCGGCGAGGGCGAGCACGCCGAACGCGAAGAACCACCCGAGGTCGATCGGGCTGTCGGTGACGTAGGAGTCCGACGCCACCAGGTAGGCGAAGCCGCTGTCCGCCACGGCCAGCAGCGCGAGCCCCGAGGCGATGACCGCGAGCGGGATCCGGTGGGCCCTCGAGCGGGACATCACCAGCACGCAGACCACCAGCAGCGCGATGTCCGAGGCCGGGTAGGCGACCGACACCCCCACGGCCAGTGGGGAGTCGCCCCCGGCGCGGACCACCGCACCCAGGGCCGTGGCCCAGGAGACCAGGCCTATCGCGCAGGCGATCATCAGGCCGTCCAGGGTCATCCGCCAGCGGCCGGTGCCGGAGACGTCGGACGGGAAGATCGCCAGGGCGATCACCGCGCCGAGCGGGAACCCGAGGAAGCCGATGTCCGCCAGGCCGGGGAAGGGCATGGCGACGTCCTGGACCAGCTCGTACCAGGACCAGACCGCCTGGCCCAGCGCCCACGACAGGCTCGCCGCCGCCAGGGCGCCCCAGGCGGCCCGCAGCCGCCCGGACGAGGACAGGGCGGCCAGCGCACAGTTGACGCCTGCCAGCAGCGCGACCGCGGTCTCGCCCAGGTCCGAGAACGTGGCGCCCACCTCACGCGTGCTGTAGAGGGCCAGCGCCCAGAGCAGCAGGGCGCCCGTGACGACGCCCACCACCACTCGGGCCCGGTACGGCCACCCTGACTTGACGTGCAGCGTCGCGTCCACGACCTGAGCATGGCCGAGTGTTCCTGAGGGTTGGCTGAGGAAACGCCGCTGCCGGGCAACCACCTGGACGACCGGTGGGTCAGGCGCAGCCCCCGAGGGCGACACTCATCCGGTGGCCGCGGCGTCGGCCTCCCACCTGCCCAGCACCACGGCGACCGCGAACGCCTCCACCAGGCGCGGGAGCCCGGGGAGGTCCGCTGCGGCATCGCCCCGCCAGGCGCTCGTCCGCCGTACCGACCCCAGGCGTCGTCCGCGGTCGTGCCACCTCTCCTCGTGGCGCCACGGGGCGGCGCGCCGGAAGTGGTAGGTCGTCCCGTCCGCCTCGATGGTCCAGCTCCTGCGACCGATGTCGTGCGCCGTGGCGACCCGGCGGCCCCCGACCTCGGTCAGGCTCGACTCTCCACCCAGGAGGTTGGCCCGCACGGTGAAGCTTCGCCCGTCGACGTCGAGCCTGCCCCCGGTCGTCCAGAGCGACCGTTCCCACGTCGCCACCGTGCGGCCGTCCTCGACGAGGTCGTAGCGACCGCCCCACAGCCGCAGCCTGCGGGCCTCGATCACGGCGCTCCCTTCCCGAAGCGGAAGAAGTGGCCCCCGCGCTGAGTTGTGGACGCAGCGGCGGAGGCCACTTCGGCCCAGGGACGAACAGCACTGCGTCCGTTCCACGATCAGGGTGCACAGCCACCGGAACCGGCACAAGGGCTCGCGGGATGAGTTCACCTGCCGTTGGGCGTCTTTTCACCTGAGCCGGGCACACCCCGGCGCGGACCACGCCGACTCCGCCGGCGCACCGGCCGCGTCCCCTCGATGTCGACGGCCGCTCACCGCACGGTCATCCGGTCATCCGTCGGCCGCGCTCTCTTCACGTCCGTGGCCTGTGCTGCTGTCGTGCCGTCGCCCCCCGCTGCGCTTCGCCGGGACGTCGAGGGTCTGCGTGCGCTCGCCGTGCTCCTCGTCGTGACCTACCACGTCTGGCTGGGGCGGGTATCGGGTGGCGTCGACGTCTTCCTCTTCCTGTCGGCCTTCTTCCTCACCGGCGGGCTGGTCCGCCGGCTCGAGCGCGAGGAGCGCATCGATCTCCCGCGGCACTGGCTGCGGGTGTTCCAGCGGCTCGTCCCGGCAGCGGCCGTGGTCGTCGTGTCGACCGTTCTCGCGGGGGTCGTGCTCCTGCCGGAGACGCGGTGGCGTCAGCTGCTCGTCGATGCCATCGGCTCCATGACCTACGTGGAGAACTGGGTCCTGGCCCAGCGCGCCGTCGACTACTACGCCGCGGACAAGGGCTCGGCGAGCCCGCTGCAGCACATGTGGTCGCTCTCGCTGCAGGGTCAGGTCTTCCTGCTGTGGCCGGTGATCGTGGTGGCGCTGGCCGTGCTCGCCCGTCGCATCCCTGTCGTCTCGACGCGAGCCGTCCTGTGGGTCGGTCTGGGGGCACTGACCCTGGCGTCCTTCGCGTACTCGGTCCACGCGACCGCCGAGCGGCAGTCGTTCGCGTACTTCGACGGCAGGGCACGCCTGTGGGAGTTCGGCCTCGGCGGCGTGCTCGCCCTGGTCGTCACTCGGGCGCGCCTCCCCGCAGCCCTCGCCGTGCCCCTGGGATGGGTGGGCCTGGCCGGTCTGTTGTCCTGCGGCCTGGTGCTCGACGTGACCCGGTCGTTCCCCGGCTGGGCCGCGCTCTGGCCGCTGCTCAGCGCCGGTGCGGTCGTCGTCGCCGGGACGAGCGTGAGCCGCTGGGGTGTCGGTCGAGCCCTGTCCACCCCGCCGCTCGTCGCCGCCGGCGGCGTCTCCTACGCCCTGTACCTCGTGCACTGGCCAGTTCTCGTGCTGTGGCTGGCCGCGGCAGGCCGCGCACGGGCCGGCGCCCTCGACGGGGCCGCCGTCGTCCTGCTGTCCCTCGGCCTCGCCTGGCTGCTGTCCCGCCTCGTCGAGCGGCCCCTGCGGACGTTGCCGTGGCCCCGGGTGGCGCCGTTGCGCTCCGCCACGCTGGTGCTGGGCGGCGCAGGCGTCGTGGCCGGCGTGGCGATGGCCGGCATCCTGCGGCTGGATGCCGCGGCGGCGCGCGGCGTGGAGCTGTCGTCCGGCTCGGTCGTGGCCGGGTTCCCGGGCGCGCGGGCGGCCCACGACGGGGTCCAGGTGGCGGCGGTCGCCGCGGACGAGCGGTTGCCCGCGGTGACCGCCCTGCGCCAGGAGTTCGCCTCGTTGCCGATGCGGTGCGCCGCACCGTGGGCCGACCCGACGCTCGGCCGCGCCTGCAGCCAGCTCGAGCCCACCGGTGCGGCCACCGCGACCGTCGTCGTGGTCGGCGACTCCCACGCGGAGCAGTGGCTCGCCGCCCTCCGCCCGCTCGCGGAGGAGAACGGCTGGCGGGTGGTGGCCCTGCTCAGGGGCGCCTGCTCCTTCGGGGACCCGGCCTCCCGCCGCGGCGACTGCGCCGCCTTCAACGCACGGGTCGTCACGTACCTGGGCGGCCGGTCCATCGACCTCGTCGTGACGGTCGCGACCGCTGCGCACCCGAGGACCTCGCAGGAACGGCTGGTGACCGGCTATGCCGAGGCGGTCCGCTCTCTGACGGCTCGCGGCGCTCCGGTGGTCGGCCTGCGCGACAACCCTCGGTACCCCTCCGGGGTCGTCAGCTGCGCGCTGCGCAGGGGCGACCGGGCCTGCACGCCGCCGGTCGCCGAGAAGCTGGCCGCCACCAACCCGGCCGAGCAGCTCGACGGCGTCGAGGGGTTCACCTCGGTGGACCTCACCGACCTGGTCTGTCCGGGCGGGTGGTGCCCGCCGTCGGTGGGCAACGTCTGGGTCTACCTCGACGACAACCACCTCACCCGCTCGTACGCCGCGACGCTGGCGCCGGCGCTGGGCGAGCGGCTCCAGGCAGCCGGTGCGTGGCCGGACGGGACGCCATCCGTCGTCGCCGGACAACGGCGGGCGCTCAGGCGCTGAAGCGCTCGCGTCGGCCCTCCGCTGACCGTGCCCGCCAGTTGCGCCACTCCGCCACGTCACGCTGGTGGGCGAGGTAGTACCACGCGTACCGGGCCTCGTCGGGTGCCCTGCGCCAGCGCAGGCCGGGCTGGCTGGCGAGGTAGCCGAGGTTGCGGAACGCCCGGTCCCGTCGGCCACGGTCCCCGGGGACGTAGACCGGCACCCGGCCCCCCAGGATCGGGCGGTAGTCCCGCGCCCCGGTCGGGTGCAGGTAGGACGCGAGCACGCACGTGCCGAAGCGCAGCCCGCTGCGGACCAGCCGACGGTGCACCTCGACCTCGTCGCCGCGGATGAACAGGCGCGGGTCGGGGACCCCGACCACGTCCAGGGCCCGGCACGAGAGCAGCGCGCCGTTGAAGAGCTGCGCGACCCCGGGCAGGAACGTCGTGGCGCCCAGCTGGGCGCGGGTGCGCGCCCAGCTCAGGCCCTGCCGGAGGGGAAAGGCGAGCCGGTCCGGATCGGCGAGGTCGAGCACGAGTGGGGACACGGCATCCAGCGCCTTGTCCTCGGCGCAGCGGAGCAGGGTCGCGAGGGTGCGGTCGTTCGCGGGGAACCCGTCGTCGTCAGCGAGCCAGACCCAGTCCGCCCCGAGCGCTCGCGCGGTCAGGATGCCGTAGGCGAACCCGCCCGCGCCACCGAGGTTCGTGCGCGACGGCAGGTAGGTGTGCGGGATCCCGCACCGGCTCAAGGCCTCGCGGTTGCCGTCGTCGGCGCCGTTGTCGACCAGGACCAGGTGGTCGGGGGGCCGCGACTGACGGGCCAGGGCGTCGAGGCAGCGGGCCAGCGTGTGGGGGCGCCGGTGGGTGACCACGACGCACACGACCCGCGGTGGGAGGGGGTTCACGAGGGCGACCCTACGAGCGCGGGACGACCACCCGGCATCCCCCGGATGAACGCCCGGGTCCGCAGGGATGGAGGCTGCGCGGCAGCAGCATCAGCGCCACACGAGGGCGTCACGCGCGGGACGCCGGGCGTTCACCGTCAGGCCTTTCGACGTCCGTAGCGTCGTCGGGGTGAGCACACCGTTCTCCCTCCTGCTGCCCGTCTACCGGGGCGACCGACCGGACCACCTCGAGGCTGCCTTCCGCAGCACCGTTCACGAGCAGCTCCGCCGCCCCGACGAGGTCGTCGTCGTGCAGGACGGGCACATCGGCCCCGAGCTCGCATCCACGCTGGAGCGACTCGAGTCGAGCTCGCCCGTGCCGGTGCGCCGACTTCGGTTGTCGCACAACGTCGGTCTGGCCCAGGCACTCCAGTGCGGGCTCGCGGCGTGCCGTCACGACGTCGTCGCGCGGATGGACGCCGACGACATCAGCCTGCCGCACCGCTTCCTGCGGCAGCTGCCGGAGATCGAGGCCGGCGCAGACCTCGTCGGCGCGGCGGTCCTGGAGTTCGAGGGCGACGGCCGCGACCAGACCGGGGTGCTGCGCGTACTGCCCAGCGACCCGGTCGAGATCGCCCGAACCGCGCGCTGGCGCAACCCGTTCAACCACCCCACCGTCGTCTACCGGCGCGACGCGGTGTTGTCGGCGGGGGGCTACCGCGAGCTGCGGTACATGGAGGACTACTGGGTCTTCACCCGGATGATCGCCAACGGCGCCGTCGTGGTGAACCTGCCAGACGCGCTGGTTCGCTACCGCGTCGACGCCGGCGCCTACGAGCGCAAGGGCGGTCTGCGCCAGCTCCGTTCGGAGGTGCGCCTGCAGCAGCGGTTGCGCAGCGAGGGCTTCACCACGGTGGCGCAGGGCCTGCGCAACGTCACCGTGCGCGGAGGTTACCGACTCGTGCCGGCACCTCTTCGCCGTCGCGCGTACCGGAAGACCTTCACCGTGGCCCTGCCGGCGGAGACCAGCCTCAACGTGCCCGTGGCACCGCCCTGGCACCGCCACCCGTCGGCCCGCGAGCAGCGACCGCGCCCGGTGCCGGCGACCCCACCCGTCGAGCGCGAGGAGGTCTGATGCGGGCCGACCTCGTCGTCGTCGGTGCCGGGCTGTACGGCCTCACGGTCGCGGAGAGGGCCGCCGCGCGCGGGCTCGACGTGGTGGTGGTCGACCGCCGGAACCACGTGGGCGGCAACGCGTGGAGCGAGGTCGAGCCGACCACCGGCATCGAGGTGCACCGCTACGGTGCGCACCTGTTCCACACCAGCAACGCGCGTGTGTGGGACTACGTCAACGACTTCACGGCCTTCACGAGCTACGTCCACCGGGTGTGGACCGTGCACCGCGGTGAGGTCTTCCCCATGCCGATCAACCTCGGAACGATCAACCAGTTCTTCCGGTCCGCCATGGGGCCGCAGGAGGCCCGCGCGCTGGTCGCGCGGCAGGCGGCCGAGCTGACCGGCATCCCCGCCAACCTCGAGGAGAAGGCCGTGTCACTGATCGGCCGCCCCCTGTACGAGGCGTTCGTGCACGGCTACACCGCCAAGCAGTGGCAGACCGACCCGACCGAGCTCCCGGCCGAGGTCATCAGCCGGCTGCCCGTGCGCTACACCTACGACAACCGCTACTTCGACGACCGCTGGGAAGGCCTGCCGGTCGACGGGTACGCCGCCTGGTTGACCCGGATGGCCGACCACCCCCGCATCACCGTGCAGCTCGAGACCGACGTCCTCGACGACGGGCACGAGCTCTCGCGCGGGGACCTCGTCGGTCGGGTCCCCGTGGTCTACACCGGCCCGCTCGACCGCTGGTTCGACCACGCCCACGGTGCCCTGGGGTGGCGCACCCTCGACTTCGAGCAGGAGGTGCTCGAGGTCGGCGACCACCAGGGCACCGCCGTCGTCAACCAGGCGGACGTCGACGTGCCGCACACCCGGGTGCTCGAGTTCCGCCACTTCCACCCCGAGCGGCCCTACCCCACCGACCGCACCGTCATCGTCAGGGAGCGAAGCCGTGTCGCCGAGGCGGGCGACGAGCCCTACTACCCGGTCAACGCGTCCTCCGACCGCCAGCGGCTCGAGGCGTACCGCCGGCTCGCCCACCTCGAGGGCAGCCGGGGCGTGGCCTTCGGCGGACGGCTGGGCACCTACCGGTACCTCGACATGCACATGGCCATCGCCTCGGCACTGACCTTCGTCGACAACGGTCTGGACGACCTGCTCCGCGCCACCGCGGGTGCCTCGCGAGCCGGCGCGCGATGACGGCGGTCGACGAGAGTCGGACCCGGACGCCGGGCGGGACGCGCACCCTCGACGTCGTCGCGCGGGTGGTCCTGCCCGTCGCCGAGGACCCCGACGTCCTCCCCCTGTACGTCGACGGCGCCCACACGCCGGAACCGCAGGTCGACGAGGACGTACCGACCCTCACCCTGCCCTCGGACCAGCACCCGGACCAGGTCGTCAGCCGCCACTCCTACCGGGTCGACGCCGGCGGCCGCGCCTCGTTCGCGACCTACCTCAACGCCTTCCCCGCGTCCTACTGGCGCCGCTTCACACCGGTCCGCGAGGTCACCCTGCGGGTACTCACCACCGGTCCCGGCACGCTGGTCGTGTACCGGTCCTCGGCCCGCGGGGCAGTGGCCCGGGTGACCAGCCGCCGGCTCGACGGCATCAGCACCCAGCACCTCGTGCTGCCCCTGACGTCGTTCGTCGACGGCGGCTGGTACTGGTTCGACGTGGTCGCCGGCTCCGAGCCACTGGTCCTCGACACGGCGGAGTGGTGTGTGCCGAGCGCCGGCGACCCGGCTCCGACGCCCCCTCGGCGGATCACCATCGGCATCACCACGTTCGACCGGCCGGAGTCCTGCACGGCCCTGCTCGGGCAGCTCGGCCGGGCACCCGAGCTGGACGGCCTGGTCGACGAGGTGCTGGTCGTCGACCAGGGCACCCGGCTGGTCACCGACGACCCGGGGTTCCACGACGCCCGCGAAGCGCTGACCGGCCGGCTCCGCGTCATCCGGCAGCCCAACCTGGGTGGGTCGGGTGGCTTCTCACGCGCGATGATCGAGACGCTCGACGCGGGGCGCTCGGACCACGTGCTGCTCCTGGACGACGACGTCGTCGCCGAGCCCGAGGGCATCGCCCGGGCGGTCGCGTTCGCGCGTCGTGCCTCGAGGCCGACGGTCGTCGGTGGGCACATGTTCTCGATGTACGAGCGCTCGGTGCTGCACGCCTACGCCGAGGTGGTGCGGCCGTGGCAGTTCCGCTGGGCGCCCGCGGCCCCGTCGGTGCACGACCACGACCTGGCCCGGTGGAACCTGCGCTCCACGCCGTGGATGCACCGTCGCATCTCCGCCGACTACACCGGCTGGTGGATGTGTCTCGTGCCGACCGCCGTGCTGCGCGACGTGGGGCTGTCGATGCCCTTCTTCATCAAGTGGGACGACGCGGAGTTCGGGTTGCGCGCGACCGCGGCCGGCCACCCCACGGTCTCGCTCCCGGGGGCCGCCGTGTGGCACGTGCCCTGGACCGACAAGGACGACAGCACCGACTGGCAGGCCTACTTCCACGCCCGCAACCGGCTGGTCGCGGCCCTCGTGCACTCGCGCTACGAGCGTGGTGGCCGGCTGGTCCGCGAGAGCCTGTCGATCTCGGTCAAGCACGTGCTGGCCATGCAGTACTCGGCGGCCGCGCTGCGCCTGAAGGCCGTGCAGGACGTACTGGCCGGCCCGGCCGACCTCCACCGATCGCTGCCGACCCGGTTGGCGGAGGTTCGCGACCTGCGGGCCGCCCACGTCGATGCCCGGACCAGACCGGATGCCGACGACTTCGCGCCCGTGCGGGTCACCAGGCCGAGCCGGCGCGAGCCCGACACCGAGCGCCCGACCAGCCGACTGGCGACGCTGCGTGCCGCGGCATCCGGCATCGTGCACCAGCTGCTGCCGGTCCCCGGCGGTGCGACGGACAGCCCCCAGCGCGAGGTCGCCTCGCCGGATGCCGGGTGGTGGACCCTGGCGCGCCTCGACTCGGCGCTGGTCGCCAACGCCGACGGCACCGGGCTGGCCTGGCTGCGACGTGACCGCTCGGTGGCCGGCTCCGCCCTGGCGGATGCCGTGCGCGCCCACCGGGAGCTGCTGCGTCGGTGGCCCGAGCTGTCCGCCGCCTACCGTGCTGCGGTACCCGACGTGGTCGGCGAGCCGGCCTGGCGCCGCACGCTCGGGTTGCCTCCCGCGGAGGGCAGCGGATGACCGCGCGGGTCGACGACGGCCTCGTCGTCCAGGGTCTCGGTGGGGGCCTTCGCGAGGTACTGGCCCGCAGGCACCTCCTCGAGCTGCTCGTCCGCAAGGAGCTGCGGGTGCGGTACCGGGCGTCGCTGCTCGGTCTGGGCTGGTCCTACGTCAAGCCGGCGGTGCAGTTCGTCGTCTACTTCGTCGGGCTCGGGTTGGTGCTGAGGCAGAACGCCATCAGCGACTACGCCGTGTACCTGTTCGGCGGTCTCGTCGTCGTCACCACCTTCGGTGAGGCCATCGGCAACGCCACCCGGTCGGTGGTGGCGAACGGCGAGCTCGTCCGGAAGATCTTCCTGCCCCGCGAGCTGTTCCCGGTCGCGAGCACCTGCGTCGCCGGGGTGCACCTGCTGCCGCAGGTGCTCGTGCTGCTCGTCGGCTCCCTCGTCGCCGGGTGGCAACCGGATGCCGTCGGCGTCGCGGCGCTGTTCGCAGGGCTGGCGCTGCTGGCCGTGCTCGCCCTCGGGGCGGGCCTGCTCCTGGCGGCCGTCAACGTGCTGTACCGCGACGTCGAGAACGTCGTCGACCTGCTCGTGATGGTGCTGGTCTGGACCAGCCCGGTGCTCTACCCGTGGCAGCAGGTGGCCGCCCTCGTCGGCGACTCGTGGTTGCTCACCGTCTACCAGCTCAACCCCCTCACCGTCGCGGTGGAGCTGGTCCACCGGGGCACGTGGGCCACCACCTCACCCGAGAACCTCGGTGCCACCCCGCCCGGTCTCGCCTGGCACACGGCCGTGGCCTTCGTCATCGCCGTCGCACTGGTCCTGGTCGGCCGACGCGTCTTCCGGACCCGGTCGGGCCGCTTCGCCCAGGAGCTGTGAGCGGTGGTCGACGCCGACACCGCCATCTCGGTCGAGGGTGCCTCCAAGCACTTCCGGCTGCGGCACACGCACAGCCTCAAGGAGAGCCTGGTCTGGGCGACCCAGCGGCGGCCCCGGCACCACGACTTCCTCGCGCTCGCCCCGATCGACCTCGAGGTCGCGCGAGGCGAGTCGGTGGCCCTGCTCGGGCGCAACGGATCCGGGAAGTCGACGCTGCTCAAGCTGGTCGCAGGGGTGATGACCCCCGACACCGGCCGGGTGCGCGTGCGCGGCCGGCTGGCCGGGCTGCTCGAGGTGGGCGCCGGTTTCCATCCCGACCTCACCGGGCGGGAGAACGTGCACCTCAACGCGTCGATCCTCGGGATGTCCCCGGCCCAGGTCGAGGACCGCTTCGACGACATCGTCGAGTTCGCCGACATCGGGCCCTTCCTCGAGACCCAGGTGCGGTTCTACTCCTCCGGCATGTTCCTTCGTCTCGCGTTCGCCGTCGCCGTGCACACCGACCCCGACGTGTTCCTCGTCGACGAGATCCTCGCGGTGGGGGACGAGGCCTTCCGGAACAAGTGCCTGCGCCGGATCGAGCAGCTGTCGGCCGACGGGCGCACGCTCGTCGTCGTCAGCCACGACCTCGACCTGATGGAGCGGCTCTGCGTGCGCGGGGTGGTGCTCGACGGCGGACGCGTCGTCGTCGACGGGCCAGTGAGCGAGGCCGTGCACCACCTACGGGTGAGCCTGTGACCTGGTCCACCGCCGCTGCGGCGCTCGCCGTCGCGGGAGCACTCCTCGTCGTGCCGGGCCTGGTCGTCGCGCTCGTGGCCGGTCTCCGCGGGCTGCTGGCGGCCGCCCTCGCTCCCGTGCTGTCGGTGACCGTGGTCGCGACGACGGCGGTCGCGGCGCAGGTCCTGGGGATGCCGCTGGGTGCCGTCACCCTCGCCGGGGGTACGGCAGTGGCCCTCCTCGCCGTGGCGGCCCTGCGCCTCGTCGCCCGCCACGCCGGTCGTGACGGGCCGCCCACGCCCTCGGACGGGTGGGCGCCCCTCATCGCCGGGCTGGCCGGTGCCGCGGTCGGCGCGGTGTCCATCGGGGTGGGGCTCGCCCGGGGGATGGGCCGGGCCGACCGGTGGCCACAGACGTTCGACGCCGTCTTCCACCTGTCCGCCGTCGACCGCCTCCTCCGCACGGGCGACGGCTCGTCCCTGACGCTGGGCACCCTGGTCAGCCCCGACCGCGCCAAGGCGTTCTACCCCGCCGCGTGGCACGACCTGGTCGCACTCGTCGCGTCCTGGTCCGGCGTCGACCCACCGACCGCGGCGAACGCCGTGGCGCTCACCGCCGCGGCGATCGCCTGGCCGCTCGGGTGCGTCGCGCTCACTCGGGTCGCCATCGGCCCGGTGCCGGGCGTGCTGGCGACCGCAGGTGTGCTGTCGGCCGGCATCACGGCATCCCCGGTGCTGCTGACCGGCTACGGCACGCTGTGGCCCAACGCGCTGGCCACCGCACTGCTCCCCGCCTGCCTGGCTCTCCTGGCCGACCTGCTCGACCTGGGGCCGCACGCTGCCGTGCCGCGCGTGGTCGGGTGGCCGCTGCTGGCCGCCGCGGTCGTCGGGCTGGGCCTGGCCCACCCCAATGCCGTCGTCTCGCTCCTCGTCGTCGGCGCGGCCGCACTCGTCGTGGGCTGGTGGGCGCGTGGGGGGCGGGCGCGCGTCATCTCGCTCTCGGCCGCGGCCGTGGTCGCCTGGGTCGTCCTGCTCTCCCCGGCGTTCGAGGCCCAGCGCGGCACCTCCTGGCCGGCCCGTCAACGACTGCCCCAGGCGCTCGGCGAGTGGCTCGCCCTCGCACCGCAGCGGGTGCCGATCCCGGTGGTCGTCGCCGGCCTGGTCCTCGTCGGCTGCGTCGTCGCCGCCGTCCGTCCCGGGCTCCGGTGGTTGCTCGCCGTGCACCTCACCGGCGGGGCGCTGTTCGTGCTGGTCGCCGGCAGCGACGGCCCCGTGTCGCGGATGGTCAGCGGGGCGTGGTGGGACGACCCGTTCCGGCTCGCGGCCCTGGTCGGGCTGGCCGGCGTGCCGTTGGCCGCGATCGGGCTCGACGCCATCAGTCGCTGGGCCCTCGCCCGCCTCCCCCGAGCCGCCGGCCCGGCGGTCGTCACCGCGCTGTCGACCACGGCCGCCGCGATACTCGTCGTGGCCTCCGCCGTGTCGGGCTCGGTCGACACCAGCCGGGTCGTCGCCACGTGGTACCGCCCGGACTCGATGCTGACCCCGACCGAGAGCGCCTTCGTCGGCACCATCGGGACCGTCGTGCCCGTCGGTGAGCGGGTCGTCGGAAACCCGTGGGACGGGGCGGCGCTCAGCGGTCCGCTGGCCGAGCGCCAGGCGGTGTTCCCCCACCTCGTCGGGCGCTGGGGCACGGACCGGGAGCTGCTGGCCACCTCGTTGTCGTCCGTCACGACCAGCACCGGGGTGTGTGCCGCGCTCGACCGCCTGGACGTGCGCTACGCGCTGGTGGGGCCGTCCGGGTTCTGGCCCGACGACAGCCGACGTGACCTGTACGTGGGACTGGCGGTCGCCGGGCAGCCGGGGTTCGCGCAGGTCGCGGCTGCGGGCCGGGTGTCGCTCTGGCGGATCACCGGCTGCCCCGCGGGTGACGCCGTCGCCGGATGACCCGGTCGTGGATTTCGCATGGCGAGGGCCACGATCTCCAGCGGGTGACGTTGCGGCGCCCCTAGATTCAGGGCATGGACCTCGACCAGTACCTCACCTCCGACGCGACCACGCTGGCCGGCCTCGTGGCCGCGAAGGAGGTCACGGCATCCGAGCTGCTGGCCGTGGCCCGTGAGCGGCACGACGCGGTCAACCCGGCCATCAACGCGGTCGTGATGCCGCTGGCCCGCGTCGCCGACGCCCGAGCAGCCGACCCGGGCCTCACCGGCCCGTTCGCGGGGGTGCCCTTCCTCGTCAAGGACCTCGCCCAGGAGTACGCCGGCTTCCCCACGTCCAGCGGCTCACGAGCCCTCGCGCACGACGTCGCCACCGAGCACTCGCTGGTGACCCGGCGCTTCCTCGAGGCCGGCCTGGTCATCTTCGGCAAGACGAACACCCCGGAGTTCGGGGCGAAGGGCGTCACCGAGTCGGCCCTGTGGGGGCCGGCCCGCAACCCGTGGGACGTCAGGTGCACCCCCGGCGGCTCGTCGGGCGGGTCGGGCGCCGCGGTCGCGGCCGGCATCGTGCCGGCGGCCGGTGCCAACGACGGTGGCGGCTCGGTGCGGATCCCGGCTGCCTGCAACGGGCTCGTCGGCCTGAAGACGAGCCGCGGCGTGGGGCCCTACGGCCCGCAGACCGGTGAGCTGATGTTCGGCATGGTCACCCAGGGTGTGGTCTCGCGCACGGTTCGTGACAGCGCGGCGTTGCTCGACGCGATCATCGCGCCGGATGCCGGGGCGGCCTACGAGGGCGCCCTCCCGCCGGTCCCGTTCGCCGAGGCCATCCGGCAGGCCCCGGGCACCCTGCGCATCGGCTGGTCAGCGTCGTCCGCGATCAACGCCCACCCCGACCGCGAGGCGGTCCGCGCGGTCGAGTCGGCGGCGACCCTGCTGGCCGAGCTGGGCCACGAGGTCGAGGAGGTCTCCCCGCCGCACGACGACGAGGCGCTGGCCCGCGACTTCCTCACCATCTGGTTCGCCCAGCTCTACGGCCAGATCGCGGACGCCAAGCGGCGCTTCGGCTCTCCCGACAGCCACTTCGAGGCGGACTCGCTCGCAGCCGCCGAGCTCGGGCGGGCGGCCGGCATCCGGCCCCTCATCGAGGCCGTCACGAACATCAACGTGCACACCCGTGCGCTGGCCCGCTTCCACGAGACCCACGACGTCTTCCTCACGCCGACCCTGGCGCAGCCGCCGCTGGCCGTGGGGGCACTGGACTCCTCCCGCTCGCTGCAGCGCGCGGCGCGGGTGGTGGCACGCACGCGCTCGGGCAAGCTGCTCGCGGCATCCGGCGTGCTCGACCAGATCATCGGCGACAACCTCAGCTGGGTTCCGTACACGCAGCTCGCCAACCTCACCGGGCGCCCGGCGATCAGCGTGCCGCTGCACTGGACCGACGCCGGCCTGCCGCTGGGCGTGCAGCTGGTCGGTCGGCTCGGGGCCGACGGGCTGCTGCTCCAGCTCGCCGCGCAGCTCGAGGAGGCGCAGCCCTGGTTCCACCGCTACGCGGAGCTCGACCCGGCCCTGACCAGGCCCTGAGACCCCGACTTGTTGCGGATCTGCGACGGTGCGCGTCAGCCCTGCGCAGTCGCACATCCGCAATAGGTCGGATGGGGGTCAGCGGCGGCGGCGGCCGGCCGCACCGCCCCCGGCGCCTCCGCCGAAGAACGCGCTGACGCCGATCATGAACCCGACGTCGTACCAGTTGCCGCTGTTCTGGACCTCGTAGATCGAGACCTCGTCGGTGAACAGCGAGACGATCAGCGTGATCGGCGAGATGAAGCCCTGCCACAGGCCCATCCAGAACCCGGCCGGGTCGGGCCCGGTGTCCAGGGCGGGGTTCGGGCCGGCCGCGCAGGCCGACAGCGCCAGCACCCCGAGCGCGGCGAGCAGCGCCACCGCGACCCGTGACGCGGTGGACGTGCGTGTGGTCATCGTCCTCATCTCCCAGGCCGGTCGACGTTCCGGCACGCTCCAGCGTCCCACGGCAACGTGCCGCCGGCACGGTGCTGCGGCACGCGCCACACCGGGCCGACGGGACGGCCAGGTATCACCAGTCGCCGGTGCCGCTCCTGTGCACCAAGGAGCCCACCGACGCAGGAGCCACCATGCCCAACCGGATCACCGCCGCGACAGCCGACATCCCCATCAAGGACCTTTCCGCCCTGCGCACGAAGCTCAGGAAGACAGAGTTCAGCGCGGTCGAGGCGGCACCGGCCTTCCTCGACGCCTTCGACCGCAGCCCCAACCGGGCGGTCGCCCTGGCCCGTGGCTACGCCGCCACCCTGAAGACGAACGAGGACCACCGCCAGCTCTTCCAGGTCGCCGCCGGGTTGGACGACACCCACCGACGGGCGCTCATCAAGGGGTACCGGGAGGAAGGACAGGGTCGCGGTGTCGTGCAGGCGATCTCGCTGCTCCCCCGCACCCAGGGCCGCGCGGTCATGGAGTCGATGGTGCTCACGGTCGACGGCAACGTCGACAAGCGCGCGGCCAAGGAGGTGGGCGCCTGGCTGCGTGACGCCGGCGCCGTGATGCGGGCCCACGCCATGGGGCTGCCCAGCCCGGACGTCGACGACGCCGTCGTCGAGTTCTTCGAGGACGTGGGCGACGCGATCTCCGACGCGGTCAACGCCGTGGTGGACGCCCTCGCTGCCATCGGCGAGGCCTTCGTCAACGCCATCGCCGACGTCGTCAACTGGACCATCGAGGCCGTGAAGGACCTCGCCCACGCGCTCTACGCCGCCGCCGCGACCCTCGCCGAGCTCGTCGGCAAGCTCGCCGAGGCGACCTTCCAGGTGCTCAAGACGATGCTCAACGGCCTCGAGCAGATCGGCATCGCGATGCGCAACATCGTCGTGGCGGCCCTCGAGCTCGCCCAGTCGGTCATCGTCGAGGTCTTCCGGGCCATCGACAGCCTCGGTCGAACCCTCGCGCAGCTGCTGTCGACGATCGCGGGGCTGGCGATCGGCTTCATCCGCAAGGCCGTCGAGGCGCTCATCGCGATCGGCAAGGAGATCGGCAACATCCTCGCCCAGGCCGTCGCCTTCGGTTTCGCCCTCGTCAAGGGCATCGTCACGGCTCTCGTGGCCCTCGGCAAGGCGATGGGCGAGATCATGGTCACCCTCGTCACCCGCCCCGGCGACCTGCTCGGCCAGGTCGTCCGGTCGTTCCGCGAGCTCGGCAACACCCTCGGCCAGGTGCTCGACGCGACGATCGCGGCGGGCGCCGACTTCGTGCGCCGGGTGGCCGCGGCCGCCGCCAGCATCGGGGAGGCCGTGGTCGACCTGGTGTCGTACGCGACGCAGGCCGCGATCGCCATCGGACGGGCCGTGGTGCAGGGACTGCTCGATGCCGGCAAGACACTGGTCACCCTCGTCACGAGCATCGCCTCGGCCGGCTTCAACACCCTCAAGACCCTGGTTCAGATCGCCTTCGACCTCGGCCGCGCCCTCGTCACCGTGCTGCGCGACCTCGCCAGGATCGCCTTCAGCGTGCTCAAGGACGTCGTGCGGGCCGCCTTCGAGCTCGGCAAGACGATCGTCGAGTTCGCCGGCGCCATGGTCGAGTTCACGTATGCCGTCGCGGCTCGCCTCATCCAGGCCGCGATCGAGGTCGGTGCCGCCGTCGCCGACCTGCTCGAGGCCGTCGTCGCCAAGGGCTACTTCGTGCTGCGCAAGCTCGTCACCGGTGTGCTCCAGGCGCTCGGCCCGGTGGGCGACGTCTTCGAGTGGCTGATCGAGCGGGGTGAGGCCCTCGCGAGCGAGCTGTGGCGCCAGGCCGTGCTCGCCATCCGGTTCGTCAAGCACAGCGTCACCGAGATCCTCGACTGGGCCCGGGCCCAGGGAGCCGCGATGTTCGACGCCATCCTGCAGTCGGTCGAAGCCGCCGGCGAGGCGATCAGCACGGTCATCGAGTGGGCCGAGGCCGTCGGCGACCAGGCGCTCGAGCTGCTCGCCGAGGCGACCCGGCGGGTCGGCAACAGCATCGAGTACGTGCTGTCCTACGTCGCCAACGACGCGCTCCCGGCGCTCGGCAGCGTCATCAAGGGCGCGCTCGACGCGGGCATGGCCCTGGTCGACGTCATGGCGTGGGCCATCGACCGCTCGCTCGAGGTGCTCACCGAGACCGTGCAGTCGCTGCTCGACCTCGGGAAGACCATCGCCCAGCTCGTCGCGGCCACGATCGCCAACCCCGGTGACGCCCTCGACAACCTGCTCAAGGCGCTCGACGCCGTCGGCAAGACCCTCGGCCAGATCGCCGACGACGTCTGGACCCTCGGCGAGGTCGCGTGGGAGGCGTTCGTGCGCTCCGCCAAGGCCATCGGTCGCCTCGTCGTCGACATCCTGGCGGCGGCCTGGGACATCGTCGGTGCCGCGCTCGGTGCGGCGGTCAGCATCCTGTGCAGCGCCCTCGCCGGCTACCGCGCGATGACGCCCCAGGAGGTGGCGGAGGCCCGGATCGTCTTCCAGGACTCGCTCGACTACGACCACATCTTCTTCGCGGTCGACGACGTCACCAACGACATCATCTTCGGCATCCAGGACTGGTTCAGCGGCAACGACCAGTCGCGCGCCTTCGTGACGAACAGCCTGGTCAACTTCGACGTCGACGAGGGCCTGAGCCGCCGCACGATGATCCACGAGCTGACCCACGTCTGGCAGTACCAGCAGGAGGGCTCGGCCTACCTCGCCGATGCCGTCTTCGCGCAGGCGACCGGCGACGGCGTGGGCGACAGCGGCTACAACTACGGCTACCGGGAGCAGGCCTCCCCCACGGTCAGCATCCCCAAGGACTTCGCCGGGGCGAACGAGACCGGCCCGGTCGGTGACTGGATGGGCGAGGAGGGCCAGAACGACCTGGCGGGTCCGGCAGCCACGACGTGGGCCGGCCTCAACCCGGAGATGCAGGCGCAGGTGATCATGCACTGGTACGTGCGCAAGGTGCTCGAGAACCAGAGCGACGCCGAGGTCGCGCCCTGGCAGCCCTACGTCGAGCTCGTCCGCGCGGCGTGAGCCACCGGGTCACCGGGGATCGGGAGCGGGGCATGGGACGGCACGCGGTCACGGTGGTCGCCGACGCGCCCTCCGCCGACGCCCTCGCCCCGCTCCTCGACCTCTGGCGGCACGGTCCCGGCCTGCGGCTCCTGCCCTGGAGCGCGCTGGCCGGGGGCGACCCGCAGGCACTGGCCGAAGTGGCCGACGGAGCGAGCGCCGTGCTCGTGGTCGGCTCCCGGCGACGTTCGCCCCGCACGGTCCTTCCGGGTCCGGTGCTCTCCGCCCCGGACGGCGCGGCGGTGCCGGCGGCATGGCTACCCGCGACGTCCGCAGCGGACCTGTCCCGGTTCGCCGCCACGGCCGTCACGGTCCACGCCCGCGCCGTGACGCCGAGCGCGGACGCCGGTCACCTGGCATCCGCGCTCAGCCCGCAGCGCACGCTCGCGGTGCTCGGCGAGCGCCACCCGCGCTTCGACCGGCTCGCCGACCGCATCGTGCGGATCGGCGGGGAGGCCGCCTCCCCCGGCATCGACGTGCGGCGGGCCACGGCCTACGAACTGGGCCGCGACGACCTGGTCGACCTGCTCGCCACCGGGCCGGCGCTGGGCGTCTACGTCGGGCACGGGCGACCAGTGGGCTGGGTCGGGTACGCCGGCACCCGCGCCCACCACCTCGCGGATGCCGTCGTGCGCCCCGGTCACGAGCCGGCCGCCGCGGTCGTCTCGCTCACCTGCCAGACGGCCAGCCGCCGCCGCACCGGCCTGTCGTTCGCCGAGTCGCTGCCCCTGCGGGGGGTCTGCGCGGCGACGCTCGGCGCGGTGACCTCCACGGTGCACACCGGCAACGCCCGCTGGGCACTGCGCATCGCCCGCGACGTCGGCACGGCGGGCACCATCGGGGACCTCGTCGCGATGGTCGCCCCGCACGACCCGCACGCCACGACCTACCGGCTGATCGGCGACCCCACCGCCCCCCTCCTCGACGCACCCGCGGCCGAGGTGGCGCACCACCCCCCACCCCTCGAGGAGGCATCATGAACCGCTCGGAGATCCTGTCCGTCATCCGTGAGGAGCTCGCCGTCGCGGCTCCCGACGTCCCGACGGACGCCGACCCGGCCGCCCACTTCGGCCTCGACCTGGCGGTGGACTCGCTCGCCGTGCTCGAGTTCGTCGCCCGCCTCGAGTACCACTTCGGCATCGCGGTCCCCGACGACGCGTGGCCCGGACTGACCTCGATGGATGCCGTCGCCGACTTCCTCGAGTCCGCCCTCGTGGGCGCGTCGTGAGCCGTTCCGCACAGGTCGTCGTCACGGGCACCGGCGCCGTCAGCGCGCTCGGTGGGGATGCCGCGTCGACGTGGGACGGCATCCTCGAGGGTCGCACCGCTGTGCGGCACTGGCCCGACCTGGCTGCCGAGGGCCACTCCCTCGACGTGGCCTGCCGGGTCGACGACTCGGTGTGGGGTGACGACGTGCCCGACGTGCGGGTGCGCGGTCGTGCCCTCGCCCGACGGGCGGCCCGCGAGGCGCTCGAGGATGCCGGCCTGCTCGGCCCCGACGGCCGCCTCACCGGCACGGTCGAGGCCGCCCGGGTCGGGGTCTTCGTCGGCACGACGATGGGCGAGTCGGGGGCGTACGAGGCGTCGGCGGCGACCGGGAGGTTCGACCTCGACGACGGCGGGTCCCAGGTGTTCGCGGACTCCGTGGCGTCCGCCTTCGGCCTCCAAGGACCACGCCGAACTCTCGGAACCGCCTGTGCTGCAGGCAACTACGCCATCGGTGCGGCCGCTCGGGCGGTGGCCTCGGGCCGGGTCGACGTCGCGCTCGCCGGTGGCGTCGAGCCCTTCTCGAGGATCGCGATGGTCGGCTTCGCCCGGATGCGCGCGATGGCACCCGACGGGTGCGCGCCCTTCGGGCTCGGGCGGCGCGGCATGACGCTCGGCGAGGGAGCCGGCTTCGTGGTCCTCCGAAGGGCCGGCGACACCACCGCGGCCCGGGCCGTCGTGGGCGGGCTGGGCCTCAGCGCCGACGCCCACCACCCGACCGCCCCGCGGGAGGACGGCAGTGGCATGGCGGCCGCGATGCGCGCCGCGCTCGCGGCATCCGACCTGTCGCCGGACGACATCGGGTGGGTCAGCGCCCACGGCACCGGCACGCCGCGGTCGGACGCCGCGGAGTCGCTCGCCCTGCACACGGTCTTCGGCCAGGCACCGCCGCCGGTGTCGAGCATCAAGGGAGCCCTCGGTCACGCCCTCGGGGCGGCCACCGCGCTCGACGCCGTCACCGCCGTGCGCTCGCTCGGCATGCGGACTCTTCCCCCCAACGCCGGTGTGGCACAGGTCGACCCGACCCTGGATGTCGACGTCGTCCTCAGCGCGCGCGAGGTACCCGACCTCGACTGGGTGCTCAGCTGTGGGTTCGCGTTCGGCGGGCTGAACTCCGCCCTGGTGCTGGGGAGGGCCGCATGAACGGCACGCGAGCGCAGCAGTGGACGAGCGCGCCCCTCGACGGGGCCGGCGAGGCGATCGCCGCGTGGGTCGCCGCGCGCCTCGGCGAGGTCGACCCCGCTCTCCCCCACGGTGACCTGGTGGCCCTGCACGTGGCGACACCGGACAGCGGGTCGCGTGAGGCCCTGGCCTTCTGGCGCGCCGCGCAGGCGACCGGTTACGCGCTCGCCGCGCCCGGGGCCTTCCCGTGGACCCTGTCGAACAGCGCCACCGGACGGATCTCGCTTGCCCTGGGGGTCACCGGGCCGTGCACGACCTGGGTGGGAGGGCCCGAGGCGTCGACCGAGGCAGAGCTCGCCGCCCGCCTCGACCTCGACGACGGCCTCGTCGAGTCCGCCGTCGTCGTGACGGTCGCCGGTGCGGACCCGCCCGATGCCGCAGGCTCACCGGTGCGGGTCGTGCTCACGGTGACCGTGCTCGGGCCGGACGTGGGTGACGACCGGTGCCTCGGCGACGATCTTCACCCACGTTTCCGAGGTGCGAAGCCGGTCAGAGGCCGCCGAGGCCCTTGACGAGCAGCAGGGCGCCGATGACGAGCAGCACTACGGCCATGATCGTCGCGCTGTGGGCGGTCAGCCAGTCCTTGGCGCGCTGCAGCGGGGCCGTGGCCCGGTCGCCGAGCACGACGTGCGCCAGGAGGGGCAGGGCCACGGTCACGGACCCCAGCAGGGTGAAGACCAGCACGGCGACGACGCTCTGGCTGCCCGACGTCGTGGACGCACCGATGATCATCCCGGCAGCCGCGCAGAGCAGCAGGACCTTGGGGTTGGCGAGCGAGAGCAGCACGCCCACCCCCGCGGCCGACCTCGGCGTGGCCGACCCGAGTGACGTCATCCAGGACGGGGCCGGCCGCTCCGCGTGGCGCGAGAGCCACTGCCGCACGCCGAGCACCACCAGCGCGACGCCGAACGCCACGCGCACCCACGACATCCAGGTCGGCGGCTCGTCGAACTCCTCGATGACCGTCTCCAGCAGCACGAACGCAGCAGTGCCGGTGAGGATGCCGGTGGCCCACCCCCCGAGGAACGCACCTGCGTTCGCCGTGGCGCGGGGGGTGAGCAGCAGCAGGATGACGGGGATGACCGGGAACGGCGATGCCGCGATGCCGACGACGAGGGGCAACAGGTCGGTGATCACGGGGCGCGCCCCACGGCGGCGGAGCCGAACAGGTCCAGGCCGAGCTCACGTGAGAGACGAGCCGCGGCGAGCACGCCCCGCACGCTGTTGCCGGCGGCATCCAGTGGCGGCGAGAAGGTCCCCAGACCGCCCTTACCGGGGGCCGCGGTGACGATGCCGCCACCGATGCCGCTCTTGCCGGGGAGGCCGACCCGCACGAGCCACTGCCCCGACGTCTCGTACAGCCCCGCTGTCGTCATGACCGCGAGGGTGCGGGCCGCCACCTCGGCGCCGACCACACGCTCGCCCGACACCGGGTTGACCCCGCCGTCGGCCAGGGTCGCCCCCATCACCGCCAGGTCACGAGCGGTGACGGCGAGACAGCTCTGTCGGGTGTAGAGGTCGAGCGCGAGGTCCGGGTCGGGGAGGCGGCCGAGGGAGTGCAACAGCTGGGCGATGGCACGGTTGCGCTGGTTCGACGTGCGGGCCGACGCTAGTGCCGCCTCGTCGAGCGAGAGGTCTCGCCCGGCGAACGCCGACATGCCGCCGCGCAGCTCGTCCCACGCCACCTCGACGCCGCGCACTCCACCCGGCCCGGCGAGCATCCCGGTGCACGCGATGGCGCCGGGGTTGACCATCGGGTTGGTGCGGCCGTCGGCGCTGGCCTCGACCGCAGCCAGCGAGTTGAACGCCCGGCCCGTCGCGTCGACCCCGACGTGGTCGACCAGCGCGTCGATGCCCTGGTGCTCGCAGGCGAGCGCGAACACGAAGGGTTTGGCGACGCTCATCAGGGCGAAGGGCACGTCGACGTCCCCTGCCAGGAACTCGTGTCCGTCGACTCCGATCATGGCGACGCCGAAGAGCGATGGGTCAGCCTGCGCGAGAACGGGATACACGTCACTGACCGCGCCCTCGACCACGCCAGCCAGCTCGCGGTGGCACCGTTCGACCACGGCTTGGACCCGCTCGTCACGTGGCAGGTGCCCCGTGGAGACGTACCGCTCCTCTTCCGTGGCCCGTTCACTCACCCCGTGATCGTAGGCCGAGGAGTCGTCCGCCCGCGGCCGTCGCCCGGCTCAGCCCCGCAACGGGGCACCGGCGCGCAGCACCACCCGGCGGGCGAGGGCGTCGATCGAGTCGACGACGGTGTGGTCCTCGACGCCGAGCTCGCCGTGCAGCACCGACAGCTCGGTGCAGCCCAGCGCCACCGCCTCGGCCCCGAGGCCGCGCAGGTGGTCGACCACGGCGTCGAACCGCGCCCGGGGCACCGGCTCCCCTGCCTTCACGCCGTCGTAGATGATCGACATCACCTCGCGCTGCACGTCCGGTGAGGGCGTGACCAGGTCGACCCCGGCGGCCGCCGCGGCCGCGCCGTACGTGCCTGCCAGCAGCGTGCCGTCCGTGGCGAGCAGGCCGAGCCGGCGCAGGCCCGGCACCGCCGCGCGGGCCGCGTCGACGGTCTCGGCGACCGTGTCGAGCACCTCGATCGAGACGGCGGCGCGCATCTGGTCGACCCAGACCACGGCCGTGTTGCACGGGATGGCGATGAAGCGCGCCCCCGCCCGCTCGAGCGCCACGGCATCCGCGACGAGCACCGGTGCGGGGCTGTCACCGTGGCCGAGCAGGAAGGCCGACCGGTCGGGGATGCTGCCGTGCTGCCAGACGAGGAGGTCGACGTGGTCCTGGTCGCGGTGGGCGTCGGTGAGCTCGACCAGCCGGCGCATGAAGTGCACCGTCGCGGCGGGGCCGAGGCCGCCGAGCACGCCCACCGGCTCGACGCGACCCGCGCTCGCGCTCATCGTGCGACGAAGTGCTTGCGGAACTTGCGCACCTGGTTGACGTGGTAGGCCACGTTGTAGGCGCGGCGCTTGAGGGTGAGGTCGGGGGCGTACCAGTTCGGGTCGCTCGCCCGGCCGGCCTTCATCAGGGCGAGCGCCCTGTCGCGCAGCACGGGGTCGAGCACGTAGTGCCTGACGACGTACTTCGGGACGAAGGCGAAGAGGTGCTCTCCGCGAGCGATCTCGACGCCCTGCAGCTCCTCGTGGCGCACCCAGTCGCGCACGTACCACTCGGAGACGTTGTTGCCGCCGGCGGTCACGTAGAAGTTGGACCGGCCCAGGCGCACGTTGATCTCGAAGAACTTCAGGATGCCGTCGCGCCGGTCGTACTTGAGGTCGAAGTTCGAGAAGCCGACGTAGCCGACGTGCTCGAGGAAGCGGGTGGCCTGCTCGATGATGTCGTCGATCTCGGTGTTGATGATGACGCAGGGGTTGCCGATGGCCATCGGGTGGTGCTCCTCGAGCAGCACGTGGCCGACCGCGCCGAATCGCACCTTGCCGTGCTGGTCGGAGTAGCAGGTGAGCACCCGCATGTTCGTGTCGTCGCCCGGGATGAACTCCTGCAGCAGGAAGTTGCCGTCGTAGTTCGACGCCCGCACGGCCGCGAGCGCCGTGGCCAGCTGCTCGCGGGTGTCGTGGATGAACACCTTCTTCTTCCCGGGGTAGCGCGCGTAGTGGTGCAGGGCGCTGTCGGCCGGCTTCATCACGACCGGGAACTCGAACGGCAGGTCGTGCTCCTCGCCGAGGTCCTGCGACATGTCGACGACCACGGTCCTCGGATAGGGCACGCCGACCTCGTCGAGCTGGCCGTAGAAGACGTCCTTGCGCACGATCCGGTCGAGCAGGTCGACGTCGATGTAGGGGATCGTGAACCACTGGCCGAGGTGGTCCTTGTTCTCGATGATCATCCGCACGTACCAGTCACCGGCCGCGACGAGGAGCAGCGGCACCCCCGCCCGGGCGTGGTCGCGTCCGACCTTCTCCAGCGCGCCGACGAACACCTCGGCGTCCTCGAATCCCTCGATGTAGACGTGGTCGCACAACGTGCTCATGCCGATCGGGCCGCCGTCGGTCATGTTGACCACGAGCGGGCGCACGCCGTAGGCGGCGTGGAAGGTGCGCACCAGGCTGTACGCCGTGATGTCGCCGCCGAGGATGACGGGGCGGAAGTCGGTGGCCGGGGCGTCGGGCACGCGAGGTCCTTCCGAGGGCTCGTGGATGGCGCGGGTCGTCCCGCAGGGGCTCCTCCAAGGTTCCCACAGGCGGCGGCGCGCCCCGGCATCCGGTCGCGGCCACGGTGTCAGATCCGGTCGTCGCGCAGCACGGTGCCGTCGGGGTCGAACACGTCGTAGAGCCGCGGAGCCCAGAGCAGCTGCGCCCGGGTCAGCTCGGGCGGAGCGAGCCGGCGCAGGCGGCCGGGTGGCCGCTCGACTCCTGCGGCCCCGTTCGGTGCGCCGGACCGACGCCGCCAGCGCACCGAGGTGCCCTTGAACGGGGCGCTGGGACGCGGGAGGTGACGCCGACCGCGAGCGCGCAGCCCCCCCGCGTACCACTCGTCGAGCGCGTCGGCCGCGCTCGCCATGAGGTCCCAGACCTCGTCCGGATCGTCCGGTACGTCCTCAGCCGCGACGCCGAGGTGCTCCGCCACCAGCTCCCGGCGCACCCGCAGGACGAAGGAGTCGCGAGGCGCCGACGTCGACCGGTCGGACACCCTCACGTCCTGGACGGCGCAGGCGATCTCCGAGTCGCTCGACCACGACCGCCGGTTGAAGTTGTCCGACCCCACGCTCGCCCACACGTCGTCGATGCAGCAGACCTTGGCGTGCACGTAGACGGGGTAACCCGCCTCGCTGGTGAGCCCATAGATCGCGACCCGGTCGCCCCCGGCCTCGAGGAGCAGGTCCATCGCGAGCTTGCGCCCGTACAGCTGCGGGGGGAGGGTGAGGGCGCCGTCCTCGTCGGGCACCAGCGGGATGACCGCGATGAGACGTAGCTCGGGGTTCTCGCGCAGTGCCCGCCCGAAGTGCCGGCCGACCTCCTGCGACCAGAGGTACTGGTCCTCGAGGTAGACAAGCCGCCGGGCGTGCGCCACGGCCTTGGTGTTGGCGTGCGCGACGCTGCGCTCCCCCGCCGGGGCGAAGTCGTGGCCCTTGGGCAGGATCGCCGGGTAGGTGCGCAGGATCTGCACCGCCTCGGTGGCGCCCTCCGTGGGCGAGGGCGGCGGCGGTGCCTGTTCGGCCAGCGGCCGCGGGACGAGCGGCTCCCGCTGGGCCAGGCTGGACAACAGCCGGCCGGGGTTGAGCGTGAGCGGGGTGGTGTCCTGCCACCGTTCGCGAAAGGTCGTCTCGACGTCGAAGACGGCCGGCCCCTCGATGGCGACGTGCACGTCGTGCCAGGCCGGGCGCCGGCCGAACGCCTGCGGCATCGCGATGACCTGGGGGTCACCCTCGTGCTCGATGCCGTCCCGGCGACCGTGGCACAGGTCGATGCCACCCAGGTAGGCGATGTCGCGCGAGGAGTCCTCGCGGTGGCGCAGCACGACGAGCTTCTGGTGGTGCGAGCCGCCGGTGCGCACCCGCATGTCACGCAGGCACTGCCCACCCGCCTCGTCGATCTCGATGCCGAACAGGCGCGACTTCTCCGAGTGGAAGCCGAGCTTGTTCCAGTGCGAGCGCCAGAGCAGGCCCTTCACGTCGGCGCCACGCGCGGCCGCGGCCGCGAACGTCGCCGACACCGTGGACGCCGGGTCGTCGGTCAGCTGTTGGTCCGGGTCGCCTCGCCAGTCGGCGAAGTAGAGGAGGTCACCCTCCCCGAGGGCGCTGACCCGCTGGTACAGCTCGGCCATGTACGGCCGGCCGTGGACGATCGGGCGCACCCGGTTGCCCTCGCTCCAGGCCACGCCGTCAGGGAGGTGCTGGTCGATGGTGGCGTGGGGGTTGTCCCGCTCGTCGGGGCGAAGGAAGAGGTCGGGGAGCACGCGGCCATCCTGCCCGCCGCGGGGCGCCCGCCGCGCACCGATGTGGCCCGAAGTCCCGAGGAAGTGGGCCCCGCGCTCCTACCATGCAGGCATGCAGGGGATGCGAGTGGTGCTCGCGGAGGACAGCGTGCTGCTTCGCCAAGGGCTGGTCGCCCTGCTGTCCGAGCATCCTGCCATCGCCGAGGTCATCGAGGCCGGCGACCTCGGCGAGCTCCTCCAGGCGGTCAGCGAGCACGGGCCCGACGTCGTGCTCGCCGACATCCGGATGCCGCCCACGCACACGGACGAGGGCATCCGGGCGGCCGAGCGGTTCCGGCACACCCACCCCGAGCTCGGGGTCGTGGTGCTGTCGCAGCACGCCGACGCCGAAGGGGCGCTGGCCCTGGTGGCCGGCGGCAGCACCGGCCGCGGCTACCTGCTCAAGGAGCGCGTCGCCGACGTCGAGCACCTCGTCTCGGCGCTCGAGGCGGTGCGCCGCGGCGAGAGCGTCATCGACCCGCACGTGGTCGACGCCCTGATGCGGCACCGCATGCGCTTCGAGGCCAGCCCGGTCGCCCGGCTGACCGGCCGTGAGCGCGAGGTGCTCGGACTGATCGCCACGGGCGCGTCGAACTCCGCGATCGCCGCCTCCCTGCACGTCACCTCGCGCGCGGTGGAGAAGCACATCAACTCGATCTTCACCAAGCTCGACCTCCCCGCGGGCGACCGCACCCACCGGCGGGTCGCCGCGGTGCTCCTCTACCTCGGCGACAGCGGGTCGGCTCCGTCGCCGGTGGTGGCGGGGCCGGTGGTCTGAGGTGGCCCGGGCGACGGCCCTGTACGCCGGCCGCTTCGGCGGCGGGGCCACCCGCGAGGCGCGACTGCGGGCCTACCTGCACGTCAACCTGCTGGCCATCTGGTCCTCGGTCATCGCCCTCGTGGTGCTCCGGGTCGTCCTCGGGCCGTCGCGCACGATCATGGGCAACCTCAGCGCGCTGGTGGCGTGCGGCATCCTGCTGCTGACGGCCGAGGTGCTGGCCGCGCGTGACCGCAGCTCGTGGGCGGCCGGCGTCACCGTCGTCGCGACCTGGTTCGTGGCGCTCGCGATCACCTGGGTGGGACCGTTCCTGACCCCCGTCGGCCTGCTGGCCCTGCTCCTGCCGCTGGTCATCGTCGCCGACCACCTGACGTCACGGCTACGCACCCCCGCCGTCGCGATGACGATCGTCCTGTCGGGCGTGCTCGCGGGCGTGGGCATGTCCAGGTGGCCGGCGTACGAGGCGAGCCACCCCGTCACGACCAGCACGGTGCTCATCGTGGCGCTCTTCGTGCCGGTGCTCGTCACCGTCCTCGTCGCCGGTCTGCGCGACTACGTGCTGAGGCTTCGCGAGCGCACCCGCGAGCTGGAGGAGTCCCGGGCCAGGCTCGCGGTGGCGGCCATCGAGGCCCGCCGGTCGATCGAGCGCGACCTGCACGACGGTGCCCAGCAACGGCTGACCACCCTCGCCGTGGATCTCGGCCGGTTGACCCGGATGTGGGACCAGGACCCGCCCCAGGCCCGCACCATCGTCGACGGCCTGCAGGGCCAGATCGAGGCCGCGATCCGCGAGCTGCGCGACCTCGCCCACGGCATCTACCCGCCGTTGCTCGGCGAGCGCGGGCTGGTCGGCGCCCTCCCCGCGGCGGCCCGTCGCACGATCCTGCCCTGCACCGTCGACGTCCGATCGCTGGGCCGGCACTCACCCTCGGTCGAGGCGGCCGTCTACTTCTGCTGCACCGAGGCGATCCAGAACGCCGACCGGCACTCGGGCGGCTCGATCATCACCGTGCAGGCGTCCGACGACGAGGGCCCCGGCCGGGGCCTGCGGTTCAGCGTGTCCGACGACGGGCACGGCTTCGACCCCGGGGCGGTCCGCTCCGCCCACGGCCTGACCGGGATGCGAGACCGCATCCGGGCGGCCGGTGGCGAGCTACGGGTCATCTCGGCCCCCGGCCACGGCACCACGGTCGAAGGCCACTTCGCCCCCGGGACCCGACAGCGTCGCTGACAGCGACCTTCGGAATCAGCACCTTCGCCGGTCACCAGCCACTGATCCGGTAGTAGCTGAGGTGATCCTCAGTTGGTGCCCGGAATGGTGGTGCCAGCACCACCATCGGTTCGGATGGACGCACCCGCGCGACGGTCGGAGCCATCGTGCACAGTGGTCCTGTGACCGTCGCAGGGGACGGTGCACGCCCACCCGGGGCCCGGTCCAACGGATCGCCCCGTGGGCGGTGGGTCGCACGGACGGCGTGCGACCCACCGCCGTGGGAACTCCCTCGATCGCGGTGAGCGAGCTCGTGACGTGCGTCGCCCCGCCCCCGGTCGAACCTTCGGAACACCGCCCCGCTCTCCCCGGTTGACCACGGCAGCACGCTCGCTCCGGCGCCCACGGCCAACCACGGCAGCCCGCGCCCGGCATCACCCGAGGAGATCGACATGAAGGCCATCTGGAACGGCACCGTCATCGCGCAGTCCGACGACACCGTCGTCGTGGAGGGGAACCACTACTTCCCCGTCGACGCGGTCGACCCCGACGTGCTGCGGCCCTCGGACCTGCACACGGTCTGCCCGTGGAAGGGAACGGCGTCGTACTGGACCCTCGAGGTCGACGGAGCCACGAACGCCGACGCCGCCTGGTTCTACCCCGAGCCCAAGGACGCCGCAGCGCAGATCCGCGACCGCGTCGCCTTCTGGAAGGGCGTCACCGTCGAGCCGTGACCGACCCACGAAGGGTCGCGAGCTCAGATCGCGAAGTAGGCGATGAAGATCGCGAAGAGCAGCGGCACGCCGAACACCACGTCGAGCACGTTGAAGGGAACCCAGAACAGGTGGGTGACCTTCCAGCCGTAGTCGGCCTCGGGCCACTCCGGTGGCACCCAGGACCGGGCGCGCCAAAGCCGCTGCCCCACGAACAGGGCGGAGTAGACCCCGACCGCGACCCACCAGGCGTCGACCACGGTCGGGCTCCGGTCAGCTCTGCCCGATGGACTCGAGCAGGTCGGTGAACCACGGGGTGCTCGCGTCGAACACCTTGCCGCCCCTGATGCGGGGGAACTCGATGGCGCGCAGCTCGCCGCCACGCTCCTCGTCATGGCCGATGACCCCCGCCTCGCCGCGCAGGGCGCAGTCGACGGCGAGGTCGGTGCACTCCTTGATCAGCGCCAGGTCGCGGGCGTTGGCCGCCGCCGAGCGTGAGAAGTAGCCGGACTTCTGCACCATCGTCTTCTCGGCACCGAGCAGGTTGGCGAACTGCTTGGCGAACCACGCGCCCGGGTTCACCTTGTCGAGCTGCACGTGGCCGAACGGGTCCTTGGGCACCTCCTGGCCGGAGGCCTCCAACTCGGCGACGACCTCCGCGACGCCTGCCCCTTCGGAGAGGAAGATGTTGACGCAGCCGAGCTCGTTCATGACAGCGTGCAGCCGCTCGGCCTCCGCGTGCAGGTCGATGTGGCGCTCGGGCACGAAGACCGCGTGGACATCCCAGCGCCGCGGGTCGTTGCCGATGCCGGGCACGTACTCCTGCTCGGCGACCCAGTTGTGGTACGCCTCGGCGGTCGCCGCCGTGAGCCACCCGCAGTTGCGCCCCATCACCTCGTGGACGATGAGCATCCGGGGGTTCGAGGTGTGCTCGGCGATGATGTTCTGGGCGAAGATCGACCCCTGCTCGGCCGCAGTCCAGGCGCCCAGCGACTGGTGGATCGGCACGACGTCGTTGTCGACGGTCTTCGGCAGGCCCACGACGGTCAACTCGTAGTCGTTCTCGTGCAGGTAGGCCGCGAGGTCGGCGGCCGTGGTGTTGGTGTCGTCCCCGCCGATCGTGTGCAGCACGTCGACGCCGTCGGCAGTGAGCTGCTCAGCCGCGACGTGCAGCGGGTCCTGCCCCTTGCGCACCAGGCCGCGCTTGACGCAGTCCTTGACGTTGGTCAGCTTGACCCGGCTGTTGCCGATCGGCGAGCCGCCGAAGCGGTGCAGCAGGTGGGCTCGCTCGCGCACCTGGGGGGTGATCTCGATCGACTCGCCCTTGAGCAGGCCCGCGTAGCCGTTGGTGTACGCGAGGATCCGCACGTCGGGCGCCAGCTCGGTGTAGCGCTGGATGAGCCCTCCGACGGCCGAGGACAGGCAGGGGGCGAGCCCTCCGGCGGTGAGCATGGCGACGGTGCGGACGGTCATGGTGCGCTCCTGCGGTGCGGTGGTCGTGGCGGAGCGGGCTGGCGCGGTGCGTGAGGACCGCGTCGTCCCGCACCACCTATTGTGGCGCGTGGCCCGACGGGTCGGTCACCCGGCCACCATCCGGTCAGCGGGCGCCGAGCTCGCGGGCCACCAGCTCGGCGGTCTGCACCATGTTGAGCGCCGCGCCCTTGCGCAGGTTGTCTCCGCAGATGAACAGGTCGATCGTGTTCGGCGACTCCGGGGCCTGGCGCAGCCGACCGGCGAACCGCGGGTCCGCGCCGACGACGTCGTTGGGGGTCGGGAACTCCGGCTCGTCGGGGTCGTCGAGGACGACGACGGCAGGTGCCTCGACGAGCGCTCGACGGGCATCGGACACGTTGACCCGCTGAGCGAAGGTCGCGTGGATGGTCACCGAGTGCGACGACACGACGGGCACCCGCACGCAGGTGGCCGAGATCGGCAGGTCCGGGATGTCGAGGATCTTGCGGGTCTCCTCGCGCACCTTGACCTCCTCCGAGGTCCAGCCGTCCCCGACGTGGTGCCCGACGAAGGGAATGACGTTGAGCGCCAACGGTGCCGGGAAGGGCGACGACCCCAGTTCCTCCTCGATGAGCCGTCGCACGTCACCGGGGCGGGTGCCGAGCTCGCGGTGCCCGTGCACGACGTCGAGCTCGTCGTGCAAGCGGGTCATCCCGGTGCGGCCCAGGCCCGAGGCGGCCTGGAGGGTGGTGACGACCAGCCCGGTGAGCTCCCAGGCACCGTGCAGCACGGCAAGCGCGTCGATCATCGTCATGACGGTGGCGCCGGGGTTCGCGATGATGCCGCGGGGCCGGTCGGCGACCTTGCGGGGGTTGACCTCGGGCACGACGAGCGGGACGTCGGGCTCGGTCCGGAACTCGGTGCTGTTGTCGATGGCGACGACCCCGCGGGCGGCGGCGAGCTCGACCCACTCGCGGGCGATCGAGGGCGGGATGTCGAAGATCGCCACGTCGATGCCGTCGAAGAACTCCGGCGACAGGGCCTCGATGACCACGTCCTCACCCCCGACGCGCAGCGTCGAGCCGACGTCCTCGGCACCGGCGGCCAGTCGCACCCGAGCCCAGTGCAGGTGACGGGTCGGCAGCACGTCGAGCACGACCCGGCCGACGGCGCCGGTCACCCCCACGATGCCCAGTGTGGGCAGCGCGCCCGCCGCGGTTACCTCCCCGGTGGCATCCACGTCAGCGGCCGGTGCCCCCGTAGACGACGGCCTCTCCCTCGGAGGAGTCCAGGCCGAACGCCGTGTGGACGGCCCGCACCGCCTCGTCGAGCAGGTCGTCACGAGTGATCACCGAGATGCGGATCTCCGACGTGGAGATCATCTCGATGTTGACCCCGGCGTTCGCGAGTGCCTTGAAGAAGGTCGCGGAGACACCGGGGTTGGAGCGCATCCCCGCACCGACCAGCGAGAGCTTGCCGATCTGGTCGTCGTACTGGATCGAGGTGAAGCCGACGTCGCCCTGGATGCGCTGCAACGCCTCGACGGCCGCGGTGCCGTCGGTCTTGGGCAGCGTGAAGGAGATGTCGGTGAGCCCGGTGTCGGTGGCCGAGACGTTCTGCACGATCATGTCGATGTTGATCTGGGCGAGGGTCACCGCCTCGAAGATCTGGGCGGCCATGCCGGTGCGGTCGGGCACCCCGACGACGGTCACCTTGGCCTCGCTGCGGTCGTGGGCCACACCGGCGATGATCGGGGCTTCCACGGCGTCTCCTTCGGGTCCTGGCTGGTCCGTGACGATCGTGCCCTCCTTCTGGGAGAACGACGACCGCACGTGGATGGGGATGTCGAAGCGACGGGCGTACTCGACGCTGCGCAGATGGAGCACCTTCGACCCGGACGCCGCGAGCTCGAGCATCTCCTCGTTCGAGATGCGGTCGATCTTGCGGGCGGTGGGCACGATGCGCGGGTCGGCGGTGAAGATGCCGTCGACGTCGGTGTAGATCTCGCAGACCTCGGCCCCCAGGGCGGCAGCGAGCGCGACGGCGGTGGTGTCGGTGCCCCCTCGGCCCAGGGTGGTGATCTCCTTGGTGCCCTGGCTGACGCCCTGGAACCCCGCGACGATGGTGATGTGGCCCTTGCCGAGGGCCTCGGTGATGCGGCCGGGCGTGACGTCGATGATCTTGGCCTTGCCGTGCACCCCGTCGGTGATCACACCGGCCTGGCTGCCCGTGAACGAGCGGGCACTGAAGCCGAGGTCGGAGATCGCCATGGCCACGAGTGCCATCGAGATGCGCTCGCCGGCGGTCATCAGCATGTCGAGCTCGCGCGGCGGCGGCACCGGGCTGACGTCGCGCGCGAGGTCGAGCAGGTCGTCGGTGGAGTCACCCATCGCCGACACGGCGACGACCACGTCGTGCCCGGCCTTCTTCGTCTCCACGATCCGTCGCGCGACCCGCTTGATGCTCTCGGCGTCGGCCAACGACGATCCGCCGTACTTCTGGACGACGATGGGCACGCGCTACTCCCGTGACGGTGGTTCGGTGGGGTCCCACCCACTGTAACCGGACGTCCACGGACCGGACCGTGCGCCCGGATGCCGGTCACCCCGCCTCCGGGACCCCCGACCTATTGCGGAATCGCGACATCCACGGGCCTGCTCAGCCGCTGCTGAATGTCGCGCATCCGCAATAAGTCGGCCTTGGGAGGAGTCGGGGGGCGGTGGCTGGCGTAGCGTCGCGACCAGGTCCCTCCGCCCCGCCCACACCTCGAGGAGTTCCCCATGTCGATCGTCATCGTCGGCGCCGGTCTGGCCGGCGGCACCGCGGCCACCGAGCTGCGCGAGCAGGGCCACGAGGGGCCGGTGGTGCTCGTCGGCGCCGAGGCGCACCCGCCGTACGAGCGCCCGCCCCTGTCGAAGGGCTACCTGCTCGGCACCGACCCGATCGACGATGCGTTCGTGCACCCGCTGGACTGGTACGCCGAGCACGACGTCGACCTCCGGCTCGGCGTCGAGGCGACCGCGGTCGACACCGACGCCCACGTCGTGCACACCTCGACGGGCGAGGACCTCACCTACGAGCGGCTGCTGCTGGCGACCGGCGCCGAGCCACGCCGGCTCGCGGTCGCCGAGGACAGCGGTGTGCCCACGGCCTACCTGCGCACCATCGAGGACAGCGATCGGCTCAAGGCCGCCTTCGCGAAGGGCGGGCGGATCGCGGTCGTCGGGGCGGGCTGGATCGGGCTCGAGGCCGCGGCCGCGGCCCGCACGGCGGGATGCGAGGTCACCGTGTTCGAGACGGCCGAGCTACCCCTGCTGCGGGTGCTCGGGCCCACCGTCGCGCAGGCGTTCGCCGACCTGCACCGCGACCACGGTGTCGACCTGCGCCTGGGCACCGCGGTCACGGCCGGCGACCTGGCCGGCGCCGACCTCGTCGTGGCCGGGGTCGGCGTCACGCCCCGGGTCGCCCTCGCCGAGGCGGCCGGGCTGGCCGTCGACGACGGGGTGCTCGTGGATGCCGGCCTGCGCACCTCGGTGCCCAGCGTGCTCGCCGTCGGCGACATCGCCAACCACGCGCACCCCGTCCTCGGTCGACGGATCCGGGTCGAGCACTGGGACACCGCCATCAACCAGGCCAAGGTCGCCGCGCACAACCTCGCCGGCGGCGACGAGGTCTACGACGCGATGCCCTACTTCTTCACCGACCAGTACGACCTGGGCATGGAGTACGTCGGCCACGCGGGGGCGGACGACGAGGTCGTCGTGCACGGCGACCTGGCCGGGCTGGCCTTCCGGGCCTTCTGGTTGCGCGACGGCCGGGTCGTGGCGGCGATGCACGCCAACGACTGGGACGCCACCGACGACCTGCGGGCCGCCGTCGCGTCAGGCGACCTCCCGCCGGCTCCCTGAGG
>DASQEZ010000077.1:0-5563 GCA_035633415.1 Ornithinibacter sp.
GACGCCTGGACCCCGCGTTGACCCGTGATCACGCGTGAGCGTAGGCTGACGCCTGCGCTGTGGGTCTGCGCGTCCTCTGACGGAGCAGGCCACGCTCGGTGAGTCGATCATCCTCACGCCCTCGCGAGAGCGGCACGGGTCCCCGGCACGTCGAAACGGGCCCCGGCGCGCCACCACGACATGTCCGCACACGACATCTGTCCACCCCACGGAGCCAACCCACCTATGACGGCAAGCAGCATCGAAGCACCCGAGTCGACGCCAGGCATCAGCACCACCCCGAACGTCGCGATCAACGACATCGGGGACGAGGAGGCCTTCCTCGCAGCCATCGACGAGACGATCAAGTACTTCAACGACGGTGACATCGTCGAAGGCGTGATCGTCAAGGTCAACCGGGACGAGGTCCTGCTCGACATCGGCTACAAGACCGAGGGCGTGATCCCCTCCCGCGAGCTGTCGATCAAGCACGACGTCGACCCGTCCGAGGTCGTCAGCGTCGGCGACCAGGTCGAGGCTCTGGTCCTCCAGAAGGAGGACAAGGAGGGTCGGCTGATCCTGTCGAAGAAGCGGGCGCAGTACGAGCGCGCGTGGGGCACGATCGAGAAGATCAAGGACGAGGACGGCATCGTCACCGGCACCGTCATCGAGGTCGTCAAGGGTGGCCTCATCATCGACATCGGGCTGCGCGGCTTCCTGCCCGCCTCGCTCGTCGAGATGCGCCGGGTCCGCGACCTCCAGCCGTACGTCGGCAAGGAGATCGAGGCCAAGATCATCGAGCTCGACAAGAACCGCAACAACGTGGTCCTGTCGCGCCGTGCCTGGCTCGAGCAGACCCAGTCCGAGGTGCGCACGACGTTCCTCAAGGAGCTCGGCAAGGGCCAGGTCCGCTCCGGTGTCGTGTCCTCGATCGTCAACTTCGGTGCGTTCGTCGACCTCGGCGGCGTCGACGGTCTCGTCCACGTCTCCGAGCTGTCCTGGAAGCACATCGACCACCCGTCCGAGGTCGTCGAGGTCGGCGACGAGGTCACCGTCGAGGTGCTCGACGTCGACATGGACCGCGAGCGTGTCTCCCTGTCGCTGAAGGCGACCCAGGAGGACCCGTGGCAGCACTTCGCCCGCACCCACGCGATCGGTCAGGTCGTGCCGGGCAAGGTCACCAAGCTCGTCCCGTTCGGTGCGTTCGTGCGCGTCGACGACGGCATCGAGGGCCTGGTCCACATCTCCGAGCTGGCCGAGCGCCACGTGGAGCTGCCGGAGCAGGTCGTCACGGTCGGTACCGACATCTTCGTCAAGGTCATCGACATCGACCTCGAGCGTCGCCGCATCTCGCTCTCGCTGAAGCAGGCGAACGAGGACGGCGCCAACCAGGTCGAGTTCGACCCGACCCTGTACGGCATGGCCGCCGAGTACGACGACAAGGGGAACTACAAGTACCCCGACGGCTTCGACTCCGAGACCAACGAGTGGCTCGAGGGCTTCGAGTCGCAGCGCGAGACCTGGGAGAAGCAGTACGCCGAGGCACACTCCCGCTGGGAGGCGCACCGCGCCCAGGTCGAGGCCTTCGCCAAGGCCGACGCCGAGGCCGCTGGTGGCAGCAACGAGACCTCGTACTCCTCCGAGACGGGCGCGACCCCGGCGACCGACGACGAGAGCAGCGCTCCTCGCCCGCCGGCCGCGGTGTCCGAGGGCACCCTCGCCTCCGACGAGGCGCTGGCTGCGCTGCGCGAGAAGCTCACCGGCAACTGACGCACACCGGCGTCCGTTCGCGGATGCCGGTCACGCGCCGCACGAGGCCCGGTCACCCCACGAGGGTGGCCGGGCCTCGGCGCGTCCGACAGGACCCGGGCTTCCGTTGCAGGTTCAGCGATGCACAGGGCGCTCTCTGCCGCGCGTCCTGCATCGCTGAGGGACGAAGCCCTGGCGTGGTGCCGGCGCGGGTAACGTGCCGGGCATGGCACGCACCATCGCGACGAACCGCACTGTGGACCTCGACGGCCTGCTCGACTTCGCCCGGCCGCGCCACCACCTGGTGCTGATGACGACGCGTGCCGACGGTCGCCCACAGGCCTCGCCCGTCACCGGCGGGGTCGACCCGCAGGGCCGCATCGTCATCTCGACGTACCCGGAGCGCGCGAAGACCGTCAACGCCCGCCGCGAGCCCGCGGTGAGCGTGCTCGTGCTCTCGGACGACTTCGGTGGCGCCTGGGTGCAGGTCGACGGCGAGTGCGAGGTTCTCGACCCGCCCCACTCCCTCGAGCCACTCGTCGAGTACTACCGCTGCATCTCGGGTGAGCACCCCGACTGGGCCGAGTACCGCCGGGCCATGGTGGAGCAGGGCAAGTCGCTGCTCCGGATCACCCCCACCCGCTGGGGGCCGATCGCCACCGGGGGGTTCCCGGCACGGCTCGCCGACCCGCACGCCTGAGCACTGCCAGCGACCGCTAGGGTCGCCGACATGCTGCGCGTGGGACTCACCGGGGGTATCGGGTCCGGGAAGTCGACCGTCTCGGCCCTCCTCGCGTCCCTGGGCGCCGTGGTGGTCGATGCCGACGCGGTGGCGCGCGAGGTCGTCGAACCCGGCACCGCGGGGCTCGCCGCCGTCGTCGACCGGTTCGGATCGGGCGTCGTCGGCCGCGACGGTGAGCTGGACCGACCCGCCCTGGGCCGCGTGGTCTTCGGGGACCCCGCGGCGCTGCGCGACCTCGAGGCCCTGACCCACCCGGCGATCTGGGCGCGCACGGCGCAGATCATCGACGACGCCGGCCCGGACGCCGTGGTCGTGCACGACATGCCACTGCTCGTCGAGAAGCGGATGGGGGCCGAGTACCACCTCGTCGTGGTGGTCGGCGCGGCCGAGGACGTGCGGGTCCGGCGCCTCGTCGACCAGCGCGGGATGGCCGAGGACGACGCGCGGGCGCGGATCGCCGCACAGGCCGACGACGAGGCCCGTCGTGTGGCGGCGGACGTGTGGCTCGAGAACGAGGCGACCACCGAGGCGCTGCGCGCCCTGGTGCTGCGCCTCTGGCACGAGCGGATCGAGCCGTTCGAGCTCAACCTGCGGCACGGCATCCGTTCTCGCCTGTCGCACCCCACCCTGTCGGCACCGGATCCCCAGTGGCCGGTGCAGGCCGCCCGCCTCCTGGCACGCGTGCGGCACGCGGTCGGCGACGGCGCCGTCACGCTCGACCACATCGGCTCGACCGCCGTGCCGGGGCTCGTCGCGAAGGACGTCATCGACCTCCAGGTGGGCGTCAGGTCGCTCGACGACGCAGACGACCCGGGCTTCGTCGCCTCGATGGACGCCGCCGGGTTCGTGCAGATGCCGGGGGAGTGGCACGACAACGACAAGGACGGCACCTCCTGGCCCAAGCGGTTCCACGGGTCCTGCGACCCCGGGCGGGTGGCGCACGTGCACGTGCGCGAGGTGGGCTCACCCGGGTGGGTGTGGGCGCTGCGGTTCCGTGACTGGCTGCGGGCGGAGGCCGGGGAGCGCGCCGGCTACGCGACGATGAAGACGCAGCTCGCGACGAGCGTCGCCTCCACCGAGGACTACGCGGTGGCCAAGGAGCCCTGGTTCGACGCGGCGGACGAGCGGGCGCGGGCCTGGGCGGAGCGCACCGGCTGGACGCCCGACGGCCCCTGACCTCGCACGATGGAGGGGGCGCGGTAGCGTCTGGACCCGAGGGGGAGTGCGAACCGGCGGAGCGTGGAGCGGAAAGGAGACGTCAGCATGGTGGCGGGCGCCGAGTCTGCGCAACCGGTCGACCGAAGCCTGTTTACCGACCTGCACGCGCTCATCGCCGCCGGAGACCGGCGGTTCCAGCTGCTCTCGACGGTCCATGACGCCGCGGAGCCGCTGGCCCAGCTGGAGGCCATGACCCACACCAGCATGTGGAACATGCAGAGGCACGCGAGCCTCAGCGGCCTGAGTGACGGCGAGGGGCTCACCGAGCGCTCCCGGCGCCGTGGGGTCGAGCTGCGCTACATCCTTCCGCGTCGGGTCGCGGAGCAGCGCTGCCCGCTCGCGTCCAGCCACTGGCCGCACCTTCGCCTCGCTCCGGTGCCGCATCCGCTGATGGTCGTCGACGGGACCCGGGTCCTCGTGGGCGACTCCACCGGTGAGACCCTGTGGACCACCTCGGACCCGTCCCTCGTCGCCCGCGCGGCACGCTACTACGACCGGGTGTGGCAGGCGGCCCCGCCGGCGGTCCCGGAGGGGGAGGAGCCGCCCTTCACCCCGCGGATGGTCCAGGTCGGGATCCGGCTGGTCGACGGGTCGACCGACCGTGAGATCGCCCGTGCGCTGGGCGTCTCCGAGCGCACGGTGTCGTCCGACGTGCGGGAGATGTCCCAGAGGTTGGGCGAGCGCAGCCGCACCCACGCGATCGCGCTGATCGCGGGGATCAACGGCTGACCTGGTTCCCTCATGCCGCGAGCCGCCACCCCCCACGCGATCGCCCTCATCTGCGGCGTCGGCTGAGCCCTGCGACGACCTGCGCCCCGAGGTCGAGCAGGGTGTCGAGGAAGAGCTCGAGGTCGGCGTCGCGGGTGCGGTGGTTGCTGATGGCGACCCGCACCGCCAGCACCCCGTCGAGCACCGTGTCGGTGACGATCGCCACCCCGCTCTCGTGGATGCGCAGCACGAGCTCGTGGTTGACCTCGTCGAGCCGCTCGGCGGGCACCCCGGCCGGTGCGTAGCGCAGGCAGACCACGTCGCACCCCACCGGTGCCAGCCGCTCGAGGTCGGGGTGCGCGTCGACCCGGTCGGCGAGGGCGTGGGCCTGGGCGATGTTGCGGTCCATGACCCGGCCGAAGGCGTCGGCGCCGTAGGCCTTCAGCGCCAGCCAGACCCGCAGGGCCCGGAACCCGCGGGAGAGCGCGATGCCGTACTCGTTGAACCAGACCTCGCTGCCCGCCAGGCCGCGCGTGGCGTGCGTGAGGTAGGCCGGAACCACCGAGAAGGTCCCGCGGTGGGCGGCCTCGTCGCGGACCAGGGCGAGCCCCACGTCGATCGGCGCCTGCATCCACTTGTGGAGATCGAGCGCGAGCGAGTCGGCGCGCTCCAGCCCGCGCACGGCATCCGGGTGCGAGCTCAGGGCGAGGAATCCGCCGATGGCACCGTCGACGTGCAGCCACAGCCCCTCGGCCGCGGCGAGGTCGGCGATCGCCTCGAGGTCGTCGACCGACCCGGTGTTGATCGTGCCCACCGTGGCGACCACCGCCAGGGGCTCGATGCCCGCCGCCCGGTCGGCGGCGACGGCCGCCGCGAGGGCATCGACGTCCATGGTGAAGTCGTCGTGCACCCGCACCGTGCGCAGCGAGGACGCCCCGAGCCCCAGCAGCTCGACCGACTTGCGGTGGCAGCTGTGCACCTCGGTGGAGGCGTAGACGGCGTACCGCTTCCCGCTCGGGATGCCGTCGGTGCGCACCTCGGGCCCGATCCGCACGGTGCGGGCGACGGCGAGCCCGACGAGGTTGGCCTCCGAGGCGCCGGTGACGAGCAGGCCGCTGGCCGACGTGGGGTACCCGGCCGCCTCCGCGCACCACCGCACCACCTGCT
>DASQEZ010000078.1:0-5916 GCA_035633415.1 Ornithinibacter sp.
GACGACACCGGCGCCACCGACGACACCGCCGCGATGCACGAGGTGCTCACCCGTCGCTTCCGCCGGGGCCAGCGCGAGGAGGCCGAGCTGGCGGGCCAGGAGGGCGTGGATGCCGACGGCGGGGTCGCGGAGGTCGGCTCGCGACCCGCTCGGTTCGCCTACCGGCCCAACCTCGTCGTCGTCGACGGCGGGCTCCCGCAGGTCAACGCCGCCGCCCGGGCGCTGGCGGACTGCGGTGTCGTCGACGTGGCCGTGGTCGGGCTGGCGAAGCGGCTCGAGGAGGTCTGGGTGCCGGGGGAGGAGTACCCCGTCGTGCTGCCCCGCACCAGCGAGGGCCTCTACCTCCTGCAGCGGCTGCGCGACGAGGCGCACCGGTTCGCGATCACCTTCCACCGGCAGCGGCGGTCCAAGGCGATGACGTCGAGCCGGCTGGACGGCATCCCCGGGCTGGGGGAGAAGCGCCGCAAGGCACTGCTCAAGCAGTTCGGGTCGGTGAAGCGGATCCGGGCCGCCTCCGTCGACGAGCTGGCCGAGGTCCCCGGCATCGGGCCTGCGCTGGCAGCGGTCGTTGCGGCAGAGTTGGGCTCGACCGCCGACACCACCCCAGCGGTCAACCTGGCGACCGGTGAGGTCGTCGACGACGAAGGAGCGGGTCGTGTCGATGGAGCAGGCAGTGCCTGACGACGTTCCCGGCGACGGCGGGCCGGCGCCGGTGCCGCGGTCCAACGACTTCCTCATCGTCACCGGGATGAGTGGGGCCGGGCGGTCGACGGCGGCCAACGTCATCGAGGACCGCGGCTGGTACGTCGTCGACAACCTGCCGCCCCAGCTGCTCTCGGCGATGGCCGAGCTCGCCGGGCAGGTGCGCGACGCCGGGCTGAGCGACCTCAAGATCGCGGCCGTCGTCGACGTGCGCGCCCGGGCGTTCCACACCGAGCTGCAGGCCGGCCTCGCCGCACTGCGCGAGGCGGGCTGGCACCCCCACCTGATCTTCCTGGACGCCACCGACGAGGCACTCGTGCGCCGGTTCGAGAGCGTGCGTCGCCCGCACCCGCTGCAGGCAGAAGGGCGGTTGCTCGACGGCATCCAGGCCGAGCGCGAGATGCTGCGCGACCTGCGCGCCGAGGCCCAGGTCGTCATCGACACCTCGGGCCTGAACGTGCACCAGCTCGGCCGCAAGCTGACCCCGCTGCTCGGGGTCGAGGCCGGCCCGAGCGTGCGGCTGGCCCTGATGTCCTTCGGGTTCAAGTACGGCGTGCCGCTCGACGCCGACTTCGTCTTCGACATGCGCTTCCTGCCCAACCCGTTCTGGGTGCCCGAGCTCAAGGCGCTCACCGGCGCCGACGCACCGGTGGCCGACTGGGTGATGGGCCAGGTGGGCGCGACCGAGTTCCTCGACCGGGTCGTCGACCTGATGACCCCGGTGACCGAGGGCTACCTGCGCGAGGGGCGCCGCTACGCGACCATCGCGATCGGCTGCACCGGCGGGAAGCACCGCTCGGTCGCGATGACCCAGGCCGTCGCAGCCCGGCTCACGACCGAGCGGGTGGCGACCTTCGTCGTGCACCGCGACCTGGGGCGCGAGTGACCGGGCCGGTCGTCGCCGCGCTCGGTGGCGGCCACGGCCTCGCCGCGACCCTCACCGCGCTGCGCTACGTGACCGACGAGGTCACCGGCATCGTCACCGTGGCCGACGACGGCGGCTCGTCCGGTCGGCTGCGTGACGAGTTCGGCGTGCTGCCACCCGGTGACCTCCGGATGGCCCTGGCCGCCCTGTGCAGCGAGAGCGAGTGGGGCCAGACCTGGCGCGACGTGCTGCAGCACCGGTTCGCCGGTGACGGACCGCTCGGCGGGCACGCCCTGGGCAACCTGCTCATCGTGGCGCTGTGGGAGCTGCACGACGACCCGGTGGCCGGGCTCGACCTCGTCGCCCGGCTTCTCCAGGCCCAGGGACGCGTGCTGCCGATGGCGGCCGTGCCGCTCACCATCGAGGCCGACGTCAGCGGGCTCGACCCGGACGATCCCGATGCCGTGCAGGTGGTCCGAGGTCAGTCCCGGGTGGCGGTCACTCCCGGCTCGGTCGGCGCGGTGCGCCTCGTGCCCGCTGATCCGCCCGCCTACCCGGAGTCGGTGGCCGCGATCCGCAGCGCCGACTGGGTCGTGCTCGGCCCGGGCTCGTGGTTCACCTCGGTGATGACCCACCTGCTGGTCCCCGAGGTGCGCGAGGCGCTCGAGGTGACCCGGGCCCGCCGCCTGCTGGTGCTCAACCTCGACCCGGGCACGGGGGAGACCGCCGGCTTCAGCGCCGGGCGCCACCTGGAGACGTTCGCGACCCTCGCTCCCCACCTGCGCCTCGACGCGGTGCTCGCCGACCCGGCGGTCGTCGACGACGAGCAGGCCCTGGCCGAGCACTGCGCCCGCCTCGGCGCGACCCTGCTCGTGACGCCCGTCGGTCGTCGCGAGCGCCCCGGCGAGCACGACCCGCTGCGCTTCGCCGCTGCGCTGCGGGACATTCTGGCCACTCCGAGACCACCCCGGTGACGCGTGGCAGGATGACCGCCATGGCAATGACGGCGAAGGTGAAGGATGAGCTGAGCAGGCACGTGGTGACCAAACCGTGCTGCCGCAAGTCCGAGGTCGCCGCGACGCTGAGGTTCGCCGGGGGGCTGCACATCATCGGGGGGCGCATCGTCGTCGAGGCCGAGCTCGACACGGCCAACGCCGCGCGTCGGCTGCGGCGCGAGCTCTCCGAGGTCTACGGCCACACCCCCGAGGTCCTCGTGCTCGCGGCCGGAGGTCTGCGCAAGGGCAGCCGCTACGTGGTGCGGGTGGTCCAGGACGGCGAGTCGCTCGCCCGGCAGACCGGCCTGATCGACAGCCGCGGCCGCCCGGTGCGCGGGTTGCCGCCAAAGGTCGTCAGCGGTTCGGTGTGCGATGCCGAGGCCGCCTGGCGCGGCGCCTTCCTCGCGCACGGGTCGCTGACCGAGCCCGGCCGCTCCTCGGCCCTCGAGGTGACCTGTCCCGGACCCGAGGCCGCGCTCGCCCTCGTCGGCGCGGCGCGCCGGCTCGGCATCTCGGCCAAGGCCCGGGAGGTGCGCGGGGTCGACCGGGTCGTCATCCGTGACGGTGACGCCATCGGCGCCATGCTCACCCGGCTCGGCGCCCACGACGCCGTCCTCGCCTGGGAGGAGCGCCGGATCCGTCGTGAGGTGCGCGCCACCGCCAACCGGCTGGCCAACTTCGACGACGCCAACCTGCGCCGCTCCGCCCGGGCGGCGGTCGCCGCGGGCGCGCGGGTCGAGCGGGCCCTGGAGATCCTCGGCGACGACATCCCCGACCACCTGCGCGAGGCCGGCGAGCTGCGACTGCAGCACAAGGAGGCCTCGCTCGAGGAGCTCGGCCAGCTCGCGCAGCCGCCGATGACCAAGGATGCCGTCGCGGGCCGGATCCGACGCCTCCTCGCGATGGCCGACAAGCGGGCCGCCGACGACGGCATCCCCAACACCGAGGCCGTCCTGACCCCGGACATGCTCGACACCTGAGCGGTGGCCGACCTGCTGCAGTTCGCGCCGGCGGCGACGCACGGGGTGTTCTGGTTCGTCGTCGACCACGTCGCGCAGCGCTGGACCGAGGACCCCCGGGCCTGGCACGACCTGACTCCCGAGCAACGCACCGTGCTGGTGCTGGGGGTGTGGCGCCAGGAGGTGCTCACCGGCGGGTTCGAGCGCTACTTCCGGTACGAGAGTGCGGACACCGCCATGGAGGCCCTGGAGGCGGCGCGGCTGCTGCCGCCTGCCTGGCGGGCGGTGCTGGCGGATGCCGTGCGCGTTCTCGGCCTGCCGTACCCGACCGACGTGGACGCCCGCGAGGAGATCCTCGACGAGGTGCTCGCGGCCGACCCGTGCCGACTCGACGCCGTCGACGCGGCCATGCGCGAGCTCGAGCGCGACGACCCCTGTGACGGCCTGCTGGACGCGTGGGTCTGGTCACATCGTGCCGCCTTCTTCGACGGGTGACGACAGCGCTGTCAGCACGGACCGGACATCGGGCGGAGGGGTTACTCGCCCGTACGCCGGACGGTGTCGAGCAGCGTTCCGGACAGGTCTAGGGTGGAGGTAACCCCAAGGTGCCGTGGACCGCAAGCGGCACGCCCCGCATCAAGTGGAAGGCAGCACAACCGTGACCGTTCGCGTAGGAATCAACGGCTTCGGCCGCATCGGCCGCAACTTCTTCCGGGCCGTCCAGGCGTCCGGTGCCGACGTGGAGATCGTCGCCGCCAACGACCTGATGGACAACAAGAGCATCGCTCACCTGCTCAAGTACGACTCGGTCCTGGGCGTGCTCGCCGACGACGTGTCCCACACCGACGACTCGATCACCGTGGGCGACAAGACCATCAAGATCTTCGCCGAGAAGGACCCCGCCGCGATCGCCTGGGGCGACGTCGGTGTCGACATCGTCGTGGAGTCGACCGGCTTCTTCACCGACGCGACCAAGGCGCACGCCCACATCGACGGTGGCGCCAAGAAGGTCATCATCTCCGCGCCGGCCACCAACCCCGACGCCACCTTCGTCATGGGTGTCAACCACGAGGACTACGACCCGGCGACCCAGCACGTCATCTCCAACGCGTCGTGCACCACGAACTGCCTGGCCCCGATGGCCAAGCCGCTGTCCGACGAGCTCGGCATCGTCAAGGGCCTGATGACCACGATCCACGCCTACACCTCGGACCAGAACCTCCTCGACGGCCCGCACAAGGACCTGCGCCGCGCGCGTGCCGCCGCCTTGTCGATCATCCCGACGAGCACCGGTGCCGCGAAGGCGATCGGCCTGGTCATGCCCGAGCTCAAGGGCAAGCTCGACGGCTACGCCCTGCGCGTGCCCACCCCGACGGGCTCCGCCACCGACCTGACCTTCGAGGCCGGCCGCGAGACGACGGTGGAGGAGGTCAACGCGATCGTCAAGGCCGCCGCCGAGGGCCCGCTCAAGGGCTTCCTCAAGTACACCGAGGACCCCATCGTGTCGGCCGACATCGTCACCGACCCGAGCTCGTGCATCTTCGACTCGGGCCTGACCAAGGTGATCGGCAACCAGGTCAAGGTCGTCGGCTGGTACGACAACGAGTGGGGTTATTCAATGCGCCTCGTCGACCTCGTCGTCCACGTCGGCAAGAGCCTCTGAGAACGCGGGACCGAGCCGACCATGGGTGACATCGCCACGCTGGGCGACCTGCGCGGCAAGCGCGTCCTCGTCCGATCCGACCTCAACGTGCCGCTCGACGGCACGACGATCACGGACGACGGCCGCATCCGGGCCTCGGTCCCGACCATCACCTCGCTCGCCGAGGCGGGCGCACGCGTCATTGTGTGCGCCCACCTCGGCCGGCCCAAGGGCGCGCCCGAGGAGAAGTACTCGCTCGGGCCGGTCGTCGGCCGGCTGAGCGAGCTGCTCGGCCGCCCGGTCGCCTTCGCCACCGACACGGTGGGGGAGAGCGCCCGGGCCGCGGTCGCCGCCATGGCCGACGGCGACGTCGTCCTGCTGGAGAACCTCCGCTTCAACCCGGGCGAGACGGCCAAGACCGACGAGGGGCGCGCCGAGTTCGCCGACGCCCTGGCCGCCCTGGCCGACGCCTACGTCTCCGACGGTTTCGGGGTCGTGCACCGCAAGCAGGCCTCGGTCTACGACGTCGCCACCCGGTTGCCCTCCGCCATGGGCGGGTTGGTCGCCACCGAGGTCGACGTGCTCAAGCGTCTCACCGAGGACCCCGAGCGGCCGTACGCCGTTGTGCTCGGCGGCGCGAAGGTCGCCGACAAGCTCGCGGTCATCGACAACCTGATGGACACCGCCGACCGGCTCCTCATCGGCGGCGGCATGCTCTTCACCTTCCGCGCGGCCCAGGGCCACGAGATCGGG
>DASQEZ010000079.1:0-11278 GCA_035633415.1 Ornithinibacter sp.
GTGGAGGCGCTCGTCGCGGCGGCGACCGAGTGGTTGGGCGACCAGGTCCGGTGATCTCCGTCGACGAGTACCTCGGCTGCTGCGACCGTGCCCTCGACGCGTACGCCGCGGTCGTCACCGCGCTGGGCGACGACCTGGTCAACGCACGCCTCGCCGACGTGCCCGGCTCCAACTCGGCTTTCGCGCTGGTGACCCACATCGCTGGGATGGCCGCCCGGTGGGGGCGCACCGTCAACCGCGGCCTGCTCGTGCCACGCGACCGAGAGGCCGAGTTCACCGCCACGGGCACCGTGAAGGAGGCACTCGCCCTGGTCGAGCGCACCCGTGCCCGCCTCCACGAGGACGTGCGGGCGGCATCCCCGCGCGAGCAACCGGCCGACCCCGCCCGGGAGCAGGACGGCACGCTCTCGTCCTCGACCCAGGGCGACGTGCTGCTGCACGTGTACGAGGAGCTCGCCCAGCACCTCGGCCAGCTCGAGGTGACCCGCGACGTGCTGTTCGCGAGGCGCTCGGGGGGCGCCTGACCGTCGGTGCCCTGCGGCAGGATGGGCGGGTGAGCGAGACTCCGACCGACCCGGCCGCGCAGCAGCCCAGCGACGTCGTCCCCGACGAGGTGCGTCACGAGTGGGAGACCCTCGCCGAGGAGGCGCGGGGTCACCAGTTCGCCTACCACGTCAGGGACGCCCCGACCATCAGCGACGGCGAGTACGACCTGCTGATGCGCCGGCTCAACGCGCTCGAGGTCGACCACCCGAGCCTGCGCACCCCCGACAGCCCGACCCAGCAGGTGGGCGGCGCGATCTTCTCCACGGACTTCACCGCGGTCGACCACCTCGAGCGGATGCTGAGCCTGGACAACGCGTTCAGCCCCGAGGAGCTGACGGCCTGGGCGGCACGGGTCGAGCGTGACGCCGGCGGCGCCACCCGCCACTTCCTGTGCGAGCTCAAGATCGACGGCCTCGCCATCAACCTGCTCTACGAGGACGGCCGGCTCACCCGGGCCCTGACCCGGGGCGACGGCCGCACCGGTGAGGACGTCACGCTGAACGTGCGCACCATCGAGGGTGTCCCGACCGAGCTGCACGGCGACGACGTGCCCGAGCTGGTCGAGGTGCGCGGCGAGGTGTTCTTCCCGATCGAGGCGTTCGGCGACCTCAACGCGAGCCTCGTCGAGGCCGGCAAGGCGCCGTTCGCCAACCCGCGCAACGCCGCTGCCGGCTCACTGCGCCAGAAGGACCCCCGTGTCACGGCCACCCGCCCGCTGCGGATGCTGGTGCACGGCATCGGAGCCCGCCGCGGGTTCGACATCGAGCGGCAGAGCCAGGCCTACGACCTGCTCAAGGGCTGGGGGATGCCGGTCAGCAGCCACTACCGCGTGCTCGACACCGTCGCCGAGGTCCAGGGCTTCGTCGACCACTTCGGCGAGCACCGGCACGGCGTCGAGCACGAGATCGACGGTGTCGTCGTCAAGGTCGACGAGGTCGTCGTGCAGCGCCAGCTCGGCGCCACCTCACGGGCCCCTCGGTGGGCGATCGCCTTCAAGTACCCGCCCGAGGAGGTCAACACCAGGCTCCTCGACATCCAGGTCAACGTCGGTCGCACCGGTCGGGTCACGCCGTTCGGGGTGATGGAGCCGGTCACGGTCGCCGGGTCCACGGTGTCGATGGCCACCCTGCACAACGCCCACGAGGTCGTGCGCAAGGGCGTGCTCATCGGCGACACGGTCGTGCTGCGCAAGGCCGGCGACGTCATCCCGGAGATCCTCGGTCCGGTCGTCGACCTGCGTGACGGCACCGAGCGCGCCTTCGAGATGCCCACCCACTGCCCCTCGTGCGGCACCGAGCTCGCCTACGAGAAGGAGGGCGACAAGGACATCCGCTGCCCCAACGCCCGGGCCTGCCCCAGCCAGCTGCGCGAGCGGCTGTTCTCCCTCGCCTCGCGCGGCGCCTTCGACATCGAGGCCCTGGGCTGGGAGGGCTCGATCGCCCTGCTCGAGTCAGCAGTGCTCGACGACGAGTCGACCCTGTTCGAGCTCACCGAGCAGGACATCGCCAGGGTGCCGCTCTACACGCGGGCCGCCAGGAGGACCGACCCGCCCGGTGCCGTCGTCGAGGGCCGGGTGCTCTCGGCGAACGGCCAGAAGCTCGTCGCCAACCTCGAGTCCGCCAAGCAACAGCCGCTCTGGCGCGTCATCGTGGCCCTGTCCATCCGCCACGTCGGGCCCACCGCCGCCCGTGCCCTGGCCCAGCACTTCGGTGACCTGGCCCGCATTCGCGAGGCGTCGGTCGAGGAGCTGTCCGGGGTCGAGGGCGTCGGGCCGGTCATCGCCGAGTCCGTTCGGGACTGGTTCGACAAGCCCGGCAACGAGTGGCACGTCGCGATCGTCGACCGCTGGGCCGCCGACGGGGTCCGGATGGTCGACGAGCGCGACGAGTCGGTCGAGCAGACCCTCGCCGGGCTCACGGTGGTCGTCACCGGCTCGCTCGAGGGCTTCTCGCGCGACGAGACCAAGGAGGCGATCCTCGCCCGTGGGGGCAAGGCGAGCGGGTCGGTGTCGAAGAAGACCGACTACGTCGTGGTCGGCGAGAACGCCGGGTCCAAGGAGGACAAGGCCCGTGAGCTCGGGCTCCGCATCCTCGACGAGGTCGGGTTCCGCCGGCTGCTCGAGACCGGTAGCCCCGACTGACCCGACCTCGATGGCGCCGTCCGCGCGGCGCCCGCGGATGAGAGCACCCTCATCGACGTCTCACCACGGTCTCACGACGGCACAGCACGCTCGGTCCATGCCCGGGTCAGCGGGACCCGGATCGTCGAAAGGCTCGCCATGTCACGCACGATCTCGGCTCTCGCCGCCACGGGGCTCACCCTCGGGCTGATCGTCGCAGTCGCCCCGACCGCCTCGGCCGAGGAGCGCACATGCCGCGGCTCGCTGGGAGCGTCCACGCTCGACAACGTCCGGGTGCCGTCCGGGGCCACCTGCACGATGAACGGCACCGTTCTCAAGGGCACCCTCAAGGTCGAGCGGGGTGGCACCCTCAAGGCCACTCGCATCCGGGTGAACGGCAACGTGCAGGCCGAGGGCCACCGCTCGGTCACCCTCACGTCGTCGACGGTCGGCGGCAGCGTTCAGCTGAAGCAGGGCGGTGCGATCTCGGTGCGGTCGAACCGGGTCAAGGGCGACGTCCAGCTCTTCACGAACCGCACCGGCACCAAGACCGTCTCCTCGAACCGGATCGACGGCAACCTGCAGCGCAAGGAGAACCGGCCGGCCCCGGCCGGCTCCGGCAACGTCGTCGGCGGGAACAAGGAGGACCAGTGCCGCCGACTCTGACGGCCTGACCGAACGTGCCGCGCCGCCCGACGCCCCTGTCCGTCGGGTGGCGCGGTGCCGTCTGCGCACGACACCTCGCGGCGGGCGCGTCGTCCTCACTCGCGACCGCTGCGCAACGCCCGTGGCGCGTTCAGGTCGAGGGTGACGGCCAGCACCCGGATGGCGAACACCAGCGCCACCGACCCCCAGATGGTCAGCGGTGACGTGACGCCGAGGTGGTCGGCCAGCACCACGAGCGCTGCGCCGAACAGAGCGGGCAACGCGTAGAGCTCGCGCTGCAGCACCTCGGGCACCCGGCCGGCCAGCACGTCGCGCAGGACCCCGCCACCCACCGCCGTGATCCCGCCGATCAGCGTGGCGGCGAGCGCCCCGGCATCCATGCTCAGGGCGACGAGCGCGCCGTTCACGGCGAAGAGGGCGAGACCGCCGGCATCGAGCAGGCGCACGGCATACGGCAGCCGCCGCCAGCGCACGTCGGGGGTGCGGTCCGCGAGCTCCTCCCACCGGCCGTGCAGGAGGAAGACGAGCACGGCGGCCGTGACCGCGGCGGCGAGCAGCTGCCAGTCGCTGACCGCGACCGGCGGCGTGATGCCGAGGAAGAGGTCGCGGATGATGCCGCCCCCCAGCCCGGCGACCCAGGCCAGTACGAGCACCCCGAACAGGTCCAGGCCGCGGCGCACCGCGACGACCGCCCCGGAGAGGGCGAAGACGAAGACACCGATGACGTCGAGGACGGCCTGGGTCGTCGCGGTGTCGGTGAGCACCGGGACATCCTCCCAGCCCCAGCCGCTCGCCGAGCTGGGCGCTCATCCGGTTGCCGGGACCACCACGTGAGCACCCAACTCGGGGAGGACGGCCCCCGAGGGCAGACCATCGGCGGCCCCATAGACTGACCCGCATGGCCGACCTCACCCGTGACGACGTGGCGCACCTCGCCGGTCTCGCCCGCATCGACCTCTCCGACGCCGAGCTCGACAGGATGGTCGGCGAGCTCGCCGTCATCCTCGAGGCCGTCGCGACCGTGCAGCAGGCGCCGATCGCCGACGTCGAGCCGATGAGCCACCCGATGCCGATCGTCAACGTGACCCGCCCCGACGTCGTGCGCCCCTCGCTCACCCCGCAGGCCGCGCTCTCGGGCGCCCCGCAGAGCGAGCAGCAGCGCTTCGCCGTGCCCCGGATCCTGGACGAAGACTGACCCCGCGCGCTCCCGAGCGCGCGACCGGATGCCGGCCGCCCGGCATCCCCCCGAACCTCACCCGGCCCCGCACCCACAGGAAGCCACGACGTGACCACCGACCTCACCCGGTCCACCGCCGCCGAGCTCGCCGACCTCCTCGCCCAGGGGAGCGTGTCGGCGCGCGAGGTGGCACAGGCCCACCTCGAGCGCACCGCCGACGTCGACGCCGACGTGCACTCCTACCTCCACGTCGACGCCGAGGGTGCCCTCGCCCAGGCCGACGCCGTCGACCGGCGCCGGGCCGCAGGGGAGTCGCTGCACCGGCTCGCCGGTGTGCCGATCGCCGTCAAGGACGTCATGGCGACCCGGGGCCTGCCGACGACGTGTGGGTCGAAGATCCTGCAGGGCTGGGTGCCGCCGTACGACGCGACGCTCGTGACCCGGCTGCGCGAGGCCGGGATGCCGATCCTGGGCAAGACCAACATGGACGAGTTCGCGATGGGCTCCTCCACCGAGCACAGCGCCTACGGCCCCAGCCACAACCCCTGGGACCTCGAGCGGATCCCCGGCGGCTCCGGGGGCGGGTCGTCATCCGTGGTCGCGTCGTTCCAGGCTCCGCTCGCGATCGGCACCGACACCGGTGGCTCGATCCGCCAGCCTGCGGCCGTCACCGGCACGGTCGGAACCAAGCCGACCTACGGCGGTGTCTCGCGCTACGGACTCGTGGCGCTGGCGTCCTCCCTCGACCAGGCCGGCCCGTGCACGCGCACCGTGCTCGACGCCGCCCTGCTCCACGAGGTCATCGCCGGCCACGACCCGATGGACTCCACCTCGATCGACGCCCCGGTGCCACCGGTCGTCGACGCCGCCCGCCGCGCCGACGTCACGGGCCTGCGGATCGGCATCGTGCGCGAGCTCACCGGTGAGGGCTTCCAGGCCGGAGTGCAGACCCGCTTCGACGAGGCCGTGCAGCACCTGGTCGACGCCGGCGCCGAGGTCGTCGAGGTCTCCTGCCCGAGCTTCACCTACGCCCTCGCGGCCTACTACCTCATCCTGCCCAGCGAGGCCTCGAGCAACCTGGCCAAGTTCGATGCCATGCGTTACGGCCTGCGGGTCGCGCCGGAGGGCGTCGACGCACCGAGCGCGGAGCAGGTCATGGCTGCGACCCGCGACGCGGGCTTCGGCGACGAGGTCAAGCGCCGCATCATCCTGGGCACCTACGCCCTCTCCAGCGGCTACTACGACGCCTACTACGGCTCGGCCCAGAAGGTGCGCCGCCTCATCGCCGACGACTTCACCGCCGCGTTCGAGACGGCCGACGTGCTCGTCAGCCCCACCGCGCCCACCACGGCGTTCAAGCTGGGCGACAAGCTCGACGACCCGATGGCGATGTACCTCAACGACATCGCGACCATCCCGGCCAACCTCGCCGGCATCCCGGGCATGTCCGTGCCGAGCGGCCTCGCCCCGGAGGACGGCCTGCCGGCCGGCTTCCAGATCCTCGCGCCCGCGATGCAGGACCAGCGCCTGTACGCCGTCGGTGCTGCGCTCGAGGCCCGGCTCACCGCTGCGTGGGGCGGGGCGATCCTCGACCGGGCCCCGGCCCTGCGCGCCACACCCGGCACGACGACGAAGGAGGCCTGAGCGATGACCACCCAGGCACACGCCGAGGCGACCCTGCCGTACGACGAGGCCCTCGCTGCCTTCGACCCGGTCATGGGGCTCGAGGTGCACGTCGAGCTCAACACCGCCACGAAGATGTTCTGCGGCTGCCCGACCGAGTTCGGCGCCGAGCCCAACACGCAGACCTGCCCGGTCTGCCTCGGCCTGCCCGGCGCCCTGCCGGTCGTCAACGTCAAGGCCGTCGAGTCGGCGATCCGCATCGGGCTGGTGCTCAACTGCGAGATCGCGCAGTGGTGCCGCTTCGCCCGGAAGAACTACTTCTACCCGGACATGCCCAAGAACTTCCAGACCTCGCAGTACGACGAGCCGATCGCGTTCGACGGGTTCCTCGACGTCGAGCTCGACGACGGCACGGTCTACCGGGTCGAGATCGAGCGCGCGCACATGGAGGAGGACACCGGCAAGTCGCTGCACGTCGGTGGCTCCACGGGTCGCATCCACGGTGCGACGTACAGCCTGGTCGACTACAACCGGGCCGGCATCCCGTTGATCGAGATCGTCACCAAGCCGATGACGGGCGCGGGGGAGCGGGCGCCGGAGATCGCGCGTGCCTACGTGGCGACGCTGCGGGACCTGCTCAAGGCGCTCGACGTCTCCGACGTGCGGATGGAACAGGGCTCGATGCGCTGTGACGTCAACCTGTCGCTGATGCGCAAGGACGCCACGAGGCTCGGCACGCGCTCGGAGACCAAGAACGTCAACTCGCTGCGCTCGGTCGAGCGGGCCGTGCGCTACGAGATCGGTCGCCACGCGGCGGTGCTGACCTCGGGCGGCACGATCGTGCAGGAGACCCGGCACTGGCACGAGGACACCGGCGTCACGACGTCGGGCCGGGTGAAGTCGGACGCCGACGACTACCGCTACTTCCCCGAGCCCGACCTCGTGCCGGTCGCGCCGTCGCGCGAGTCGGTCGACGCGCTGCGCGGCACGCTGCCCGAGCCGCCCGTGGCGCGACGCAAGCGTCTGCAGGCCGACTGGGGGTTCGCCGACCTCGAGATGCGCGACGTCGTCAACGCCGGGCTCGTCGAGCTCGTCGAGGAGACCGTGGCCGCGGGCGCCTCACCGGGCGCCGCGCGCAAGTGGTGGTCGGGCGAGGTCGCCCGTCGCGCCAACGCCGAGGGCCAGGACGTGCCCAGCTACGCCGCGGGGCTGGGTGTGGCTCCGGCATCCGTCGTCGAGCTGGAGGGGTTGGTGACCTCGGGCCGGCTGAACGACTCGATGGCTCGCCAGGTCTGGGAGGGCGTGCTCTCCGGCGAGGGCTCGCCGACCGAGGTGGCCGACGCGCGCGGACTGGAGCTGGTGCAGGACACCGGTGCGCTCGAGGCGGCCGTGGATGCCGTCATCGCCGCCAACCCCGACGTCGCCGACAAGATCCGTGACGGCAAGGTGGCGGCCGTCGGCGCGCTCATCGGCCAGGTCATGCGCGAGCTGAAGGGGCAGGGCGACGCCGCCGCTGCGCGGGCGCTCATCCTGGAGAAGCTCGGTCAGTCCTGACCCCGACTCATTGCGGATCGGCGACCCGCAGTCGGCCTCGTGAGTCGCGGATCCGCAAGAAGTCGGGGCCCCTGGGGTGAGGTGGGTCACAGCTCGTATCGCGCTGTGCGGCAGGCGTTCCGCGGTGCGGAACCCGGTGGTCGGCGACCCCTCGAGATGGCGATAGTCTTGAACTGATCCAGATATCGGTCGCGCCGGTGACGTCGCACCGCTGGAGCGACCGACGTACCCGAACCAAGGAGCAGTGACCCTGCATGTCCCTCGTCAACACGACCGTGAAGCCCTTCGAGGCCACGGCCTTCGTCAACGGCTCGTTCGTCCCGGTGTCCTCCTCGGACATCGAGGGGAAGTGGGCGATCTTCTTCTTCTACCCGGCCGACTTCACCTTCGTCTGCCCCACCGAGCTCGGGGACCTCGCCGACCACTACGAGGACCTCAAGGCCCTCGGCGTCGAGGTCTACTCCGTCTCCACCGACACCCACTTCACCCACAAGGCGTGGCACGAGACCTCGGACACGATCCGCAAGGTGACGTACCCGATGGTCGGTGACCCCACCCACCGCATCTCGAAGAACTTCAAGATCCTGCGCAAGGGTGAGGGCCTGGCCGACCGCGGCACCTTCCTCGTCGACCCCGACGGCGTCATCCAGTTCAACGAGGTGACCGCCGAGGGCATCGGTCGCAACGCCGCCGAGCTGGTCCGCAAGGTCAAGGCCGCGATCTACGTGCGCAACCACCCGGGCGAGGTCTGCCCGGCCAAGTGGGAAGAGGGCGAGGACACCCTCGCCCCGTCGCTCGACCTCGTCGGAAAGATCTGATCCAGATGCTCGATCCCGTTCTCGCGCAGCAGCTCTCGGCCTATCTCACCAAGGTCGTCGAGCCCGTCGAGCTGGTCAGCAGCCTCGACGACTCGACCGCGTCGGGTCGCGTCGCCGACCTGCTCGACGAGGTCGCGTCGCTGTCCGCGGGGCGGGTCGCCCACGTGCGGACGGGGGACGCCACCCGGCGTCCCTCGTTCCGCGTGGTGCGCAGCGGCACCGACGTGGAGGTGGAGTTCGCCGGGCTTCCGCTCGGGCACGAGTTCACGTCGCTCGTGCTCGCGCTGCTCCAGGTCGGTGGACACCCCTCGACCGCCGCGGCCGACCTGTTGGATGCCGTGCGCGGCCTTCCCGGTGAGCACCGGTTCGAGACCTACTTCAGCCAGTCCTGCCAGAACTGCCCGGACGTCGTGCAGGCACTCAACCTGATGAGCGTGCTCAACCCCGGCATCTCCCACGTCGCCATCGACGGCGCCGTCTTCCCCGACGAGGTCGAGCAGCGTGGCGTGCTCGCCGTGCCGATGGTCTTCCGCAACGGTGAGCTGTTCGGCCAGGGCCGGATGACGCTCGACGAGATCGTGTCGAAGCTCGACGAGGGGGCGGTCGAGCGCGACGTCGAGCGGCTCGGGTCGATGGAGCCCTTCGAGGTGCTCGTCGTCGGCGGAGGCCCCGGCGGCTCGACCGCCGCGATCTACACCGCCCGCAAGGGCATCCGGACCGGTCTGCTCGCCGAGCGTTTCGGTGGCCAGCTCCTCGACACGATGTCGATCGAGAACTACCCCTCCGTCGAGCACACCGAGGGGCCGCGGATGGCCGGTGACCTGGAGCGTCAGGTGCGCGGACTCGGTGTCGAGGTCGTGACGGGGCAGACCGCCGAGCGGCTGGTCCCGGCATCCGAGGTCGGCGGGCTGCACGAGGTGCACCTGACCTCCGGGGCGGTGCTGCGCTCGCGCACCGTCGTCATCGCCAGCGGCGCCCGCTGGCGCACCCTCGACGTACCCGGTGAGGACGAGCACCGCAACCGGGGCGTCACCTTCTGCCCGCACTGCGACGGTCCGCTGTTCAAGGGCAAGCGGGTCGCCGTGGTCGGGGGCGGGAACTCCGGTGTCGAGGCGGCCATCGACCTCGCCGGCGTCGTGCAGCACGTGACGCTGGTCGAGTTCGCCGACGAGCTCAAGGCCGACGAGGTGCTGCAGCGCAAGGCGCGCAGCCTGTCCAACGTCGAGGTCATGGTCGGCACCGCGAGCACCGAGGTCGTCGGTGACGGCTCGAAGGTCGTCGGTCTCCGGCACGCCCCGCGTGCCGGCGGTGAGGCCGAGCTGCTGCCCGTCGAGGGCGTGTTCGTCCAGATCGGGCTGCTCCCCAACACGGAGTGGCTGGACGGTGTCGTCGAGATGACCTCGCACGGCGAGGTGGTCGTCGACGCGCGCGGCGCGACCGGCATCCCGGGGGTGTTCGCGGCGGGCGACTGCACGACGTCACCCTGGAAGCAGATCGTCGCCGCCGCCGGGGGTGGGGCGACCGCCGCGCTGTCGGCCTTCGACCACCTCATCCGCACGTCCGAGCCGGCCACCGAGCCGAGCTCGGAGCCGGCCGCCACGGTCTGACCGGTCAGCGGCGTCCGCCCCCGAGGATGCCGCCGAGCACGTCGCTGATGATGCTGCCGGCATCGATCCCGCCGGCCGAGCCGGCGCCCGAACCGGCCGAACCGCCGGCCGAGCCGCCCGAACCGGCTGCGCCGCCGAGGACGTCACGAAGCAGGTCGTCCAGTGACCCGGGGGCGCTGCCGCCGCCGCCGGGCAGCGACGGTGAGGTGTCGGCGGGCTGGGCCGCGGCCCCTCCACCGAGTCCGCCACCACCGCCCTTGAGCACCCGGTTGGCGAGCCAGGAGAGCACCATGGGGGCGAGGATCGGCAGCAGCTTCCGCACGAGGTCGCCACCGGCTCCGGAGCCGCCGATGGCCGGCAGCCCGCCGAGGCGGTTCACGACCTCGTCCTCCTGGTCGCCGAAGATGTGGCCGGCGATGGCCGTTCCGTCCTGCTCGTCGATGGCGGAGAGGTCGGCGCCACCGGTGAGCAGGTCGTCGTCGTGCTGGCCGAGCGCCTGCAGGATCGAGCCAGCACCGCCGGGGTCCCCGGCGTTGGCCTGCAGACCGCCGAGGAGGGCCGGGAGCACGGCCGCCGCGGCGGTGCGCACCTCGTCGGGGGAGGCGCCGACCTGCTGCGAGATCTGGTCGGTGGGCAGAGCGCCCAGGATGTCGTCGACTGCGGACACGGGGTCCCCTTTCCTGCGGTGGCGAACCGGTTCCGCCCCTTCCGGGCCAACCTAGCCCGGGGTGATCCTGAAGGCGCGGGTGCCACAGGACACCGGTTGCCGGGTAGGTGCATGATCGGGGTATGACCCGTGCAGCGCAGGACCGCACCCTCGTCCTCCTCCGCCACGCCAAGGCCGAGCAGCAGGGCTGGGACAACGACCACGAGCGCGAGCTCACCGGGCGGGGCCGGCGCGACGCCGCCGCGGCCGGGCACTGGCTCGTCGAGCACGGCATCGGGGTCGACGAGGTGCTCTGCTCCACCTCGGAGCGCACCCAGCAGACCACCGAGGGCGTGTGGGCCAGCGGGTGCCCCGAGACCGAGGTGCACCTCGACCGCCGCATCTACCTCGCGCCGCCCGAACGGCTGCTCGAGGTCATCCACGAGGCCGACGAGGACGCCGACGTGCTCATGGTCGTCGGGCACGCACCCGGCATCCCGGCGCTCACCGAGCTGCTCTGCG
>DASQEZ010000080.1:0-3213 GCA_035633415.1 Ornithinibacter sp.
CGGCTTCCAGCAGAGCTACACCTACTACACCTGGCGCAACAGCGCCGCCGAGCTGCGCGAGTACCTCGTCGAGCTCTCCGGGGATGCCGCGGCCTACATGCGTCCGGCGTTCTGGCCGACCACGCACGACATCCTCACGCCGTACATGCAGTTCGGCGGCCCAGCGGCCTGGAAGCTGCGCGCGGTGCTCGCCGCCACCCTCGTGCCGACCTACGGCATCTACTCCGGCTACGAGCTGATGGAGCACGTGGCCCGCCCCGGTGCCGAGGAGCAGATCGACAACGAGAAGTACGAGTTCAAGAACCGGCACTGGGAGGACTACGAGCCCGGCGGCACCAAGGCCGGGCGCTCCCTGTCCGGCTGGCTCACCATGATCAACGACGTCCGGCGCGCCCACCCTGCGCTGCACCGGTTGCGCGACATCCACTTCCACCACGTCGACGACGAGAACTTCCTCGCCTTCTCCAAGCGCCGCCGGCTGCCCGACGGCACCGACGACGTCGTGGTCGTCGTCGCCAACCTCGACCCCCACTCGACCCGGGCCACCACGCTCCGGCTCGACATGGACGCCCTCGGTCTCGCGGCGGGCGACACCTTCGAGGCCCACGACCTGGTGACCGACGAACGCTGGACCTGGCAACGCGTCAACTACGTCAGGCTCGGGCCGGAGGTCGAACCAGTTCACCTCGTCGCCGTGAGGAGACCCTGGTGACGGCGATCCTCGGGATGGGCCACTCCCACCCCGGGCTGGGTGCGAACCAGCCCGGTCTGCGCCACGACCCGGAGTGGTTCCGCACCGCGGTGTTCTACGAGGTGCTGGTGCGCGCCTTCGGCGACAGCACCGGCTCGGGCGAGGGCGACTTCGCGGGCATCGTCAACCGGCTCGACTACCTGCAGTGGCTCGGGGTCGACTGCCTCTGGCTGCCGCCCTTCTACGCGAGCCCGTTGCGCGACGGCGGCTACGACATCTCCGACTACACCCAGGTGCTGCCGGAGTTCGGCACCCTGCCGGAGTTCCGCGAGCTCATCACCCAGGCGCACGCGCGCGGTATCCGGATCATCACCGACTTCGTCATGAACCACACCAGCGACCAGCACCCGTGGTTCCAGGCCTCGCGCAGCGACCCGGACGGCCCGTACGGCGACTTCTACGTGTGGTCGGACACCGACGACAGGTACACCGACGCGCGGGTCATCTTCGTCGACACCGAGACCTCGAACTGGACCTTCGACCCGATCCGCCGGCAGTTCTTCTGGCACCGGTTCTTCGGCCACCAGCCGGACCTGAACTTCGAGAACCCCAAGGTCCACGAGGCGATGTACGACGTCGTCCGGTTCTGGATGGACATGGGCATCGACGGCTTCCGGCTCGACGCGGTCCCCTACCTCTACGAGGAGGAGGGTCACAACGGCGAGAACCACCCGAGGACCCACGCGTTCCTCGCCGAGCTGCGGGCCATGGTCGACACCGAGTACCCCGGGCGCATCCTGCTCGCCGAGGCCAACCAGCCGCCCGGCGACGTCGTCGACTACTTCGGCACCGAGGAGTCGCCGGAGTGCCAGATGTGCTTCCACTTCCCGGTGATGCCGATGCTCTACTACGCGCTGCGCGAGGAGAAGGCGGCACCGATCATCGACGTGCTCAGCCACACCCCGCCGATCCCGCGCGGAGCCCAGTGGGGCACCTTCTTGCGCAACCACGACGAGCTGACCCTCGAGATGGTCACGCCCGAGCAGCGCGCCGCGATGTACGGCTGGTACGCCCCTGACCCGCGGATGCGGGCCAACGTCGGCATCCGGCGGCGGCTCGCACCGCTGCTCGACAACTCCCGGCCCGAGGTCGAGCTCATCCACGCCCTGGTGCTCTCGCTGCCCGGCTCACCGTGCCTGTACTACGGCGACGAGATCGGCATGGGCGACAACATCTGGCTGCACGACCGGGATGCCGTGCGCACGCCGATGCAGTGGACCCCCGACCGCAACGCGGGCTTCTCCACCGCCGACCCCGGCAAGCTGTACCTGCCGGTCATCCAGTCGCTCGTGTACCACCACAACCACGTCAACGTCGAGGCGCAGATGGCCTCCGGCTCCTCACTCCTGCACTGGGTGCGCGGCATGCTGTCGGTGCGCCGCGAGCACCCCGTCTTCGGCCTGGGCGACTTCGAGGTGTGCGGGTCGACCCACGACCGGGTGCTGTCCTTCGTGCGCGTCGACCGGCACGAGCGCGACAGCGAGGACCGGTCGGCGCTCGCCGTGCTGTGCGTCAACAACCTGTCCTCGCGCCCACAGTCGGCCACGATCACCGTGCCCGAGGAGCTGTGGGACTGGGAGACGCGAGACCTGTTCGGCGGTAGTGGTTTTCCCGACATCGCCCCCGACGGCACGATCACCCTCACCCTCGGGTCGCGCGACTTCTTCTGGCTCGCGCTGTCACCGCGACGCGGTGGTGCCCGTGGCTGAGATCCACACCGGCGCCTCCCTCAGCCCGACCAAGATCGAGCTCGTCCAGGGCTGGATGGGCGAGCAGCGCTGGTACGCCGCGAAGGGCCAGCAGCCGAGGCTACGGCTGCTCGCCAGGTGGCGCCTCGACGACCCGGAGGGCGAGGTGGGGGTCGAGACGCTCATCCTGGCCGACGAGGCCGGCCCGGAGCCGGTCGTCTACCAGGTGCCGCTGAGCTACCGCGGAGAACCGCTCGGAAGCGCGGACCACGCCCTGCTCGGCACCATGGAGCACTCCGTGCTCGGGCGACGGTGGGTCTACGACGCCCCGCACGACCCGGTCTACGCGGCGCAGCTGCTCGAGCTGCTCCAGGGCCGGGTGAAGGCGCAGTCGTCACGGGTCTCCGGCGCCGTCGAGGAGTCGGTCGTCGGTGTGCCACAGCCGAGCTGGGGCACGGAGGTGCACGTGCGCACCTCGCGAGTGCTCTCCGGTGAGCAGTCCAACACCTCGGTCATCCTCGACTGCGACCTGCCCGACGGCCACCACACCCCGCTCATCGTCAAGGTCTTCCGGATGCTCTCCCCCGGTGACAACCCCGACGTCGTCCTCCAGGGCGCCCTCGTCGACGCCGGCTCGCGCCGCGTGCCGGCCGTCGTCGGTGCGGTCACCGGGCGCTGGCCGCACCCGGGCGGGCAGGGCGACCAGCCGGCATCCGGCCACCTGGCGTTCGCCCAGGAGTTCCTGCCCGGCGTCGAGGACGCCTGGCGGGTCGC
>DASQEZ010000081.1:0-13896 GCA_035633415.1 Ornithinibacter sp.
GCGACGAACGACTGTGCGGCCCACCGCTGGTCCTCTCCGAACGCCTTCATCGCGGCCTTCTGGCCGGCGGCGTCCCCGTCGAAGGTGAAGATCACCTTCGCCTGGGGTCCGTCGGTCTCGTCGCGCATGATGCGGCGCAGGATCTTGATGTGCTCGATGCCGAAGGCCGTGCCACACGTGGCGACCGCCCCCTCGACCCCCGACAGGTGCGCTGCCATGACGTCGGTGTAGCCCTCGACCACGATCGCCCGGCGCTCGGTGGAGATGGCCTTCTTGGCGGCGTCGAGCCCGTAGAGCACCTGCGACTTCTTGTAGATCGGCGTCTCGGAGGTGTTGAGGTACTTGGCGGCGATCCGGTCGTCGTCGAAGAGGCGCCGGGCGCCGAAGCCCACGGTGTCGCCGGTGGTGTCGCGGATCGGCCAGACCAGCCGGCCCCGGAACCGGTCGTAGAGCCCGCGGCTCCCCCGCCCGGACAGGCCGCCGGTCACCATCTCGTCCTCGGTGAAGCCGCGCTCCCGCAGGTGCCGGCTCAGGGCCTCGCCGCCCGGGGGTGCGAAGCCGATGCCGAACTTCTCGGCGGCGGCGCTGTCGAAGCCACGCTCGCGCAGGAAGTCGCGTCCGGCCCGGGCCTCGGGGCGGCCGGTGTCGAGGAGCAGCGCGGCGTAGAACTCCTGGGCCACCCGGTGCGCCTCGATGAGCCGCGACCGCTTGCCCAGCGACGTGCCACCCTCACGGGGGCCGCCGCCCTCCTCGTAGCGCAGCTCGAGGCCGAGCTTGGCGGCCAGCCGCTCGATGGACTCGGTGAAGGTGAGGTGCTCGACCTTCTGCACGAACGAGATGACGTCGCCGCCCTCGCCACAGCCGAAGCAGTGGTAGCTGCCGACGGTCGGGCGCACCGTGAAGCTCGGGGTCTTCTCGTCGTGGAACGGGCACAGGCCCTTGAGCGACCCGACCCCGGCCGGGCGGAGGGTCACGTGGTCGCGCACGACGTCCTCGATGGACGTGCGCTCCTTGACCGTCGCGATGTCCTCGGCCCTGATCCGACCCGCCACGCACCCTCCTTCGGTTGACCGCGAGTCTAGGTCGTCGCCGGGCGGCACCACCGACGGTGCAGGGACAGCGCCCGGACGTCGGTGAGCGAGGCGACCTGGTCGACGAGCACGCGCAGGGCGGCGGCGTCGCCGTCGGCGTCGTCCCAGTCGTGGCGCAGGTCGGGGTCGAGGCGGCTCGGGTCGGCCTCGAACGCGGCAACCAGCTCGGCCACCACCTCGCGCTGGCGCACGTGCAGCGCCACCCGCTCCGCCGCGTGCATGACGTAGTGGGCCGCCACGGCCTTGAGGACGGCACACTCCGCGCGGGCCTCCCGGGGCACGACGAGCCGGCCGCCGTGACGGGTCAGCGGGCCGGGGCCGTGCTCGGCGCGGGTCGCCTGCTCGACGGCGACGACGAACCGGCCGATGAGGCGCGAGGTCATGTCCTTCAGGGCCGCCAGGGCGGGGCGGGAGCCGTCGTAGGAGTCGGGGACGGCTCCGGTGGCGAGCAGCCGGTCGAGGGCCGCGCCGAGCTCGTCAGGGGTCAGCCCGGGCTCGTAGACCTCACCCGCCACGGCGAGCACCGCCTCGACGTCGGCGGGCTCGCGGAGCAGGCGCGGGTCGAGCCACCCGGACGCGACGGCGTCCTCGACGTCGTGCACCGAGTAGGCGACGTCGTCCGACCAGTCCATGACCTCCGCCTCGACAGAGCGGCGGGTGTCGGGCGCGCCGGCACGGAACCAGCCGAAGACGTCGAGGTCGTCGTCGTAGACACCGAACTTCACCGTGGGGTGCGGGGCGTGGCCGCGCCGCCACGGGTACTTCGTGGCGGCGTCCAGGCTGGCGCGGGTGAGGTTGAGGCCGGCGGGGCGGCCATCGGGGTGCGATCGCTTGGGTTCGAGCCGGGTGAGCAGGCGCAGCGTCTGGGCGTTGCCCTCGAACCCACCGATGCCGGCCGCGACGGCATCCAGCGCGGTCTCGCCGTTGTGCCCGAACGGCGGGTGGCCGAGGTCGTGGGCCAGGCAGGCGGTGTCGACGACGTCGGCGCTGCAGCCCAGGGCCGCGCCGAACTCGCGGCCGATCTGGGCGACCTCGAGGGAGTGGGTGAGGCGGTTGCGCACGAAGTCGTCGCTGCCCGGCTGCACCACCTGGGTCTTCGCCGACAGGCGGCGCAGGCTGGCGGAGTGCACGAGGCGGGCACGGTCGCGCGCGAAGTCGTCGCGGTCGGCGCGCTTGTACGCCGGGTCCTCGGCGACCCAGCGCTCCCGGTCGCGCTCGGTGTACGTCACGGGGCTCACCCTAGGCGGGCCGCCTCCGCCGCGGCTGCCGCCCGCTCGACCCACTTCGGCTGGATGCCGTAGCGCTGGCTGGGGATCATGCGTCCGTTGGCGCAGTCGTCGACGAGCTGGGCCATCCGGGCGTCCTTGGTCTTCTCCTGCTTGGCGGTGACCACCCAGCTGACGGCCAGCTTGCGGTAGGTGGCGGTCGCGACCTCCCAGAAGGCGGTGGCCGCCGGGTCGGCGGCGAGCTGGGCGACGTAGTGCGGGGGCAGCTCGCGCTCGCGGTTCTCGTAGGCGTAGACGCCCGAGCGGTCCTCGCGGCGGCGCTCGAACGCGGCGAGGCCGCTGGGCTGCATCCGGCCCGCGGCGGTGAGCTCGGCGACGGCGTTGATGTTGATCGTCGACCAGTTGCTGGTGGGTTTTCTGGGGGTCCAGCGCTGGCGGCGGGTGTGCTCGTCGATGCCCTGGGCCATGCTGTCGATCCAGCCCCAGCACAGCGCCTCGCGGACGGCAGCCTCCCAGGTGAGGCCGGCGTCGGGATGGCCCTTGCGGTACAGGCCCATCCACAGCTCGGTCTCGGTGTCGTGGTGGGCCGCCAGCCACCGGCCGAACTCGGCGGCATCGCGAAAGAAGATCGCGGGCCGCTCGGGGGTGCCTCCGGGAGTGCCGATCCGCCGTGCCATGGGCACACGCTAACCGCCGCTCCCGACACCCGGAGACCTGTGACGTCCCTCCGCCGGGCGGACTCGTTCCCGGCGACGCCGCAGCAGGCTCCGGAGAAATCGGGGTCATGACCCCGATTTCTCCGACCCTTGCCCTGGCCTCAGGCAGCAGCGAAGCGGCGAACCGCGCATCGCTGCCCGCACGCGCGGATCGGCCCGCGGTACCCCCGCGCTCGTAGGGCCGCGTGCACGTCGACGGCCAGCTCGCACGGAGCGCCTTCGACGTCGACCCACCCGGCGCGAAGCGTCACTCGCCCGATGCCGGCCGCGCGCCGGTCGCGGGAACGGTCGCTGGCCAGGAACTCCCCCTCGTGTCCGAGGCGACCGTCGACCTCCAGCACAACGAGCCACTCGGGGTACTCGAAGTCGCGCCGGACGGTGCCGTCACGCACCTGCAACGACGCCCGCGGAAGGCCGTGTGGCAGCTCGACGCGCCGGACGTAGGACACCTCCATCAGGCTCTGCGCACCCTGGGCCTCCACGTCCAGGGCGACCGAGAGGATCCGTCGGTGCTGGTGCCGGGACCGCTGCCCGAGAGCGTCCGCGAGTGCCTCGGGGGTGGTGCGGCGCTTCTGGACCCACCGCGCGGTCGTGCCCACGGCCTCGCGCCACTGGACTCCCCGCACGTCGGCCAGGTCGAGCACGGTTTGCTCGGCCGAGGTCACCGGCAGGCCCTTGCGACGCACCACCTCCAGGCGGACGTGGGATCGGAACCGCGTTCCGGCGAGGCGAGTGACCGACCTCCCCACCGGGACGGCCACGGTGATGACCGGAGGTGCCGTGGGAGCGACGCCGTGAAGGAACTCGGCGGCCCTCAGGCTCAGGGCGCAGCCGTCCCGGCCCCGCAGCACCGCCGCGTGGGCCCGCCCCTGCCAGTCGAGCTCACCGGTCTGGGCACGGTAGAGCCCCTGGCCGATCCGGGACCAGCGGCGGGACGCCACCCGCCACCGCAGCCCGTCGGGCGTGACTCCACCTTCGAGCGCCTGCGCCGCCGTGCACACGCCGTGCTGCGAGCGGATCAGGGCGTCGAGGTCCATATCGGGAGGGTGCCCGAAAAGGGCCATCCGGCCGTTCGGTCATCCACAGCCCCGGTCGTCCCCGTGACAAGGGTCCGGGAAACCGGTGCCATGACCCCGATTTCTCCCGCTCTTGACAGGGGTTTGCTCGGGCTCAGCCGCCGGAGACGCTGAGCTCGGCCTGGGCGACCTGGGCGCGCTGCGCCTCGTCGAGCTCGCGCGAGCGCAGCCAGTTCTCCGGCAGGGCCACGACCCGGGGTGAACCCGCACGGCCGCGCTGGCCCTCGGCCGCGTCGCCGGGCCAGGGGGCGTCGAGGTCCATCGTGCCGATCAGGTCGTCGAGGGCCGCGAGCCCGTCGACCAGGGCCAGCTGGTTGCGCACGGTCGACCCGGCCGGGAAGCCCTTGAGGTACCAGGCGATGTGCTTGCGGATGTCGCGGCAGGCGCGCCCCTCGTCACCGTCGTAGAAGTCGACGAGGTACGACGCGTGCCGGCGCATCGTGGCCGTCACCTCGCGCAGACCCGGCCGCACTCGCACGGACGAGCCGGCGAACGCGGCGGCGAGGTCGGTGAAGAGCCACGGCCGGCCGAGGCACCCCCGCCCGACCACCACACCGTCGCAACCGGTCTGCCGCACCATGTCCAGGGCGTCCTCGGCAGACCAGATGTCTCCGTTGCCGAGCACCGGGATCGACGTCACGGCCTCCTTGAGCCGCGCGATCGCCGACCAGTCGGCCCGGCCCGAGTAGGCCTGGGCCGCGGTGCGACCGTGCAGTGCGACCGCCGCCACGCCCTCACCCTCGGCGATGCGACCGGCATCGAGGTAGGTGACGTGGTCGGCGTCGATGCCGACCCGCATCTTGACGGTCACGGGCACGCCGTACGGCTGGGCCTCGCGCACGACCGCCGCGACGATGCCCCGGAACAGGTCGGTCTTCCACGGCAGGGCGGCGCCGCCCCCCTTGCGGGTGACCTTGGGCACGGGGCAGCCGAAGTTGAGGTCGATGTGGTCGGCGCGGTCCTCGGTGACGAGGATCCGTGCAGCCAGGCCGGCGGTGACCGGGTCGACGGAGTACAGCTGCACCGAGCGGGGGTGCTCGTCGGGGTCGTGCGAGATGAGGCGCATCGTCTCCGGCGTGCGCTCGACCAGGGCGCGGGTGGTCACCATCTCGGAGACGTACAGGCTGGTCGCCCCGGAGGCGCCACCGGCGTCGAGCCCGGCGCTGCCGTACTCACGGCACAGCCGCCGGAAGGCGCGGTTCGTGATGCCGGCCATGGGAGCGAGCACCACCGGAGACTGCACGACGTGCCGCCCGATGTGCAGCGGCGGCAGCACCGGGGTGGAGGCAGGGGCGGTGGCGGTGGGGGTGGACATGATGGCCCATTCTCCCCCGAGTAGCGTGGTGGCGTGGCACTGCAGCCGGCTCGAGCCCCCTCGCGGCGTGGCGGCGTGCGTGCCACCTGGGTCGGTCACTCCACGGTGCTGCTGGAGATGGGCGGGCTCCGCATCCTCACCGACCCCCTCCTGCGCCGCCGTCTCGGACCCTTGCGCCGGCGCAGCGACCTACCGGTGCAGCCCCACGTCGACGACGTCGACGCCGTGCTGCTCAGCCACCTCCACCACGACCACGCCGACCTGCCCTCGCTGCGCCGCGTCGGTCATGTACCCGTGGTCACCGACCCGGCCAACCTGCCGTGGCTCGACAAGCACCGGCTCGAGCCGGGCGACGCGGCGACCGACGAGTGGCATCCGCTCGCCCCGGGCGTGGAGGTGCTCCTCGTGCGCGCCGACCACGAGGCCCGCCCGATGCCGCACCGCCCCAACGGCGTCACCGGGATGCTGCTGCGCGGCGGTGGCGTCGTGGTGTGGTTCGCCGGCGACACCTCGCTGCACGCGGAGATGGACCAGCTGCCCGCGATGGCCGGCGGGGCCGTCGACCTCGCCCTGCTCCCGGTGGGTGGCTGGGGCCCGCGCCTGTCCGCCGGGCACATGGGGCCGGTCGAGGCGGCCGACGCCGCCGCTCGTTCCGGGGCCCGGCACGTCGTGCCGATCCACTACGGCACGCTGCACCCGTCGGGCTGGCCCGCGTCACGCCTGGCCTGGACCACCGACCCCGGCGAGCGGTTCGTCGAGGTGCTTCCCGAGTGGACCGACGCCACCGCGCTGGTGCCACCCGTCGGGGGTGCCGTCACGGTGCTGCCGGAGGCTGCCTCGCCGTGGTGAGCAGCTCCCACAGCGCCGCCGCCGTCTCGTTGGGGTGGGTCAGGGGGAACACGTGCAGCCCGCCCCGCACGGTGACGACGTGCACCCAGCGAGCCGACCGCGCGGCCCGGGCGAACCGCCGGGCGTCGACCCGGAGCTGGTCGAGCTGCCCGTTGAGCAGCAGCACCGGCGCGGTGACCTCGGCCAGCATCTCGGGTCGACACCGGCCCATCACCCCGGCCCAGGCCGCGGGGATGCCGTCGAAGCCGTATCCCGCCTCCTTGATGACCGCCGCGAGCTCGTCGGGCAGCAGGGCGTCGAACTGCCGGTCGAGCGCCCGCGACATCCGGTCGACGCCGAGGCGGCCCTCGACCCGCGCGATCGCCCGGTAGAGCGCCGCGCCCGGCCCGGCCGGCACGGCCGACGCCCCGAGCAGCGCGAGTCCCGCCAGCCGACGCGGGTGCTCGCAGGCCCAGGCCATCGCGAGGTAGCCACCCAGGCTGTGGCCGGCGAGCACGACGGGCACCCCGGGGTCCCCGCCCTCGACCGCCTTCCCGACGACGCCCAGGGCCCGCTCCCAGGTGAACTCCTCGCCGCGTCGGGCGCCGTGGGCGGGAAGGTCCGGCACGACGAGCTCGACGTCGGGCCCGAGCAGCGCGGCATACCTCGACCACTGGGCGCCGCTGAGCTGCGAGCCGTGGAGGAGGACGAGACGGACCGGTGCTGCCACGGGCGACATCCTCCCGCAGTGCGCTGGGCCGGCGGTGGTTGGATGGCCCGATGAGCGCCCTGGTCACCGCTGACGAGCTCGCCACGCTCCTGCACCGGGGTGACGTCCGAGTCGTCGACGTGCAGTACAACCTGCGTGGCACACCCGGCCCCGAGCTGTATGCCGCAGGGCACCTGCCCGGGGCGCCGCACCTCGACCTCGACGTGGCCCTCGCCGGTCCGCCGGGGGTTCACGGGCGGCACCCCCTGCCCGACCCGGCGCGCCTGGAACAGGCGCTGCGCGACGCCGGCATCGGCGACGACGACGACGTCGTGGTCTACGACCAGGCCACCTCGCTCGCCTCGGGCCGGGCCTGGTGGGTGCTTCGGTGGGCGGGGCACCCACAGGTGCGGGTGCTCGACGGCGGCCTGGGCGCCTGGCGGCGGGCCGGGATGCCCGTCACGACCGAGGTGCCCGCCCCGGCACCGGGCGACATCGTCGTGCGCCCCGGTTCCGTGCCCGTGCTCGACGCCGGCGGGGCCTCGGACATGGCTCGCCAGGGCGTGCTGCTCGACGCACGGGCACCGGAGCGGTACCGAGGCGAGAGCGAGCCCATCGACCGCGTCGCCGGGCACGTGCCCGGCTCACTGAACCTCCCGATGACGGACCTGCTGGCCCCGGACGGTCGGTTCCTGCCCCCTGCCGAGGTGCGGCTGCGGGCCGCGGCGGTCGGCGTGCACCGCGACACCCCCGTCGGCACGACGTGCGGCTCGGGGGTCACGGCGGCCCAGCTGGCGCTGGCGCTGCACACCGCCGGCATCGACGCCATCCCCTACGTGGGGTCGTGGAGCCAGTGGATCGAGGACCCGTCGCGCCCGGTCGCGACCGGCTCGCGACCCTGAGCCGTCTACAACGCGTAGGTGCCGGAGAACTCCCCCGGTTGGCTCGCCGCCCGGTCGACGTCGGCCACCTGGTAGAGCCGCCCCTCGTTGACGTCCCAGGCGAGCACCCGGCGCACAAGCCCTTGGAAACCGGCTCGCTCAGAACGTGACTCGAAGAGCACGACGTCTTGCGGGCCCCACGCGAGCACCCGGTACGCGGCCTTGGGCACGAGTGGTCCCTGCGTCGCGGCGAGGATGCGAGGCATCGGCGGCAGGTCGGAGTGCACCGCGACCAGCCCCTGCGACCGGTCGACCGCGACCTGGAACTCGCCCGGGAGGAAGGCCCCACCGGCGACCCAGCCCTCGGTGTTCGACACCGAGCCACTGCTGGGGACCACCGGTGGCCCGCGCAGGGGGGTGCTACCGGTGAGCTCCCCCGACCCCCCGAACGACCGCAGCTCGGCGGTCCCCTCTCCCCGGGCCAGCTCCGCCCAGTCGGGGTGCACCGAGCGCGAGCGGCGACGGACCGAGCCGGTCTGCGGGTCGAGGAGCCACCCGCCGTCACGCCCCCGGGCGACGACCGTGGTGCGGTCCCGGGCCCATCCGGCGAGCGACAGCGTCGGGTCGGGCACCTCGAACTCGCGCACGGACCCGTCGCGGGCGTCGAGCACGATCACCCGGCCGGGCTGCGGGATGACCACCCGGTGCCGGTCGTCGGAGATCGACCTCGGGCCGAGGGCCGACTGCACGCCCTCCCACTGGTTGATCCGCACCGCGGGCACCTCGACGTGGAACGGGAAGTCGGGCGCGAAGAGAACCGGGTGGTAGCCACCGCCTTCCGCGACGACGAGGAACACCGCACGCAACGGCTCGGCCACGCCGTACAGCCCGCCTGCACCCAGCTCGGCCCGGATCGACTGGTCCGCCGGGCCCAGGTGGCGCGGGATCGCCAGCTCGGCGGCTCGTGGGTAGCGCGGGAGGAGCGCCTCGAACGGTGGGTCGGGCGCCAGGTGGACCGTGGCGCCCCCCACCGTCGCCGTGGGCAGCGCCCCGTCGGCTCCGACCGTCGCCGCCGCCGCCGTGGGGGCGGGCACCGGGGCCGGAGCCGGTTCTCGCAGGACCACGATGAGGCCGCCCAGGGCTGCGACGCCTCCGGCGCCGATCGCGGTGCGCCGCGCCACGGCCCGGCGCTGGCGCCGCGCCTCCTCCCAGGCCCCCTGGGCAAGGTCGAGGTCGGGAACGTCGTCGCTGGCCAGCTCGAGCAGCTCGCGCAGGTCGGCCGTCATCGCGCGCCACCAGCGCCCAGGTCGGCCCGCGGCAGGGCCGCCCGGAGCCGGGACATCGCCTCGTCGGCCTGGGCTCGCACGGTGACCGCGCTGCACCCCAGCACCTCGGCGACATCGCCCTCACCGCGCTCCTCGAACCAGCTGAGCACGACCACGGCGCGCTGCCTGGGCGTCAGGGCGTCCAGGGCCTGCAGCACCTCGAGCCGGCGCTCGGCCTCCTCGGCGTCCCACCGCTGCTCGGGCTCGTCCCAGGCCGGGGAGGCCGCGACCGACTCGTGCGGGCGCTTGCGCCACGAGGCGACCGCGGCGCGATAGAGGATGCGGCGCACGAACAGGTCGGGTTGCTCCTCACGCACCCGGTCCCACTGCCGCGCCAGCTGGACGAGGGCGTCGCGCACGAGGTCCTCGGCGAGCCGCACGTCACCGCACACGAGGTAGGCCGCCCGCAGCAGGGTGTGCTGACGAGCCTGCGCGTACTCGACGAACTCGTCGTCGGGCCAGGGCGCCCGCGCCACCCGCGCGTCGTCCATCCGGCCCACCTCCTCGTGCCCGCCGACGTCACCCCCACTGTCTCAATGCCACCCGCCGTGCGGAAGGTCGACTCGGTCACGATCCGGCGTGCCGGTCGGTGGAGCCGGTGGCGGCATCTGTTTGGATCAGCGCATGAGCGAGCCGGGATGACGCAGTGGGACGGGCCCTCGGCGGACCTCGACCCGGGCGACGGGCTGGTCACCGCGATCGACGCGGAGCTCCTGCTCGACCGGGGGGAGGTCGACGAGGCCGTCAGGTCGCTGCGGCGTGCGTGGCAGCAGGCCCAGGACGACCCGAACGCCGCGGACACGGTGGGTGCCTGCCTGCGGGTGTTCCTTCGCCTCGGCAACGCCGACCGGGCGGTCGACCTGCTCGTGCCGCGGCTGGGCTGGCTCGACGAGCTGCGAACTCCCCGTGACCGGATGTGGTTCGCCGCCACCGCCGCCCACGTGCTCGACCGCGCGGATGCCGTGGGGCTGGCACCGCGCACCGTCGGCGGTCGTGCTGTGCGAGACGTGGCCGACGAGCTGAGCCGGCTCGCCGGCGAGCTCGCCTCGGCCTTCGACGCGCGCCACGGCTCGACGGTCACCTCCACGGCCCTGGCTGCCGCCCACGACCCCTCCCGCGTGCCGCGCGAGCCGACCCTGCCGCCGACCCGCCTCCCGGCACCGGGCCCCGGCGAGGCCGCCCCGGCACAGGTCGACCCGCGGACCGGAGTGGTGGAGCGGGCGGAGGTCCTGGGCGAGGGACTGCGCTCGCTCGACGTCGAGCTGCGGCAGCTGTGCCTGGCCTGGCTGCGCGACCGCGACGGCATCCTGCCGGTCTCGACGCCACGGGAGTGGGCTGCGGCCTCGTTCCTGGACCGGGTCAGTGCCCCGCACGCCGGCGACCTGCGGCAGCAGCGGGCCGTGCTCGGCTCCGCGATGGCGCAGGCTCGGCGCGCCGACGACTCCGCGGGGGTGATCCGCACCGAGGGCGAGCTCGCGCTGCTCGACGTCGCGCAGGCCGCCGACCCCGGGGCCGGTGCGGCCGCGCGCTCCAGGGCGTGCGCCCGTGCCGAGCAGCTCGAGGCGAGTGGCGACGACGTCGAGGCAGCCGGTCTGTGGCGCCGGATCGCCTGGTTCGGTGGCAGTGTCGACCCCGCCGCCGACCTGAGGCGGGCCGCGGCGGCCTACGGGCGAGCCGGCTACGAGGAGCGACGGCTGCTGTGCGGCATCGAGCGGGCCATGGTGTCCGCATCCACCGACCCCGGCCGGGCCGCCGCCGCCCTCGAGGTTCTCGAGGCGGAGGCGATGCCGTTCCCGCTGTTGGCGTCGATGGCCCTGGACGGGCGGGCCCGGTTGGCGCGCAGCACCGGCGACCTCGACACCGCGGCGCTGCTGCTGGAGCGCGCGCTTGCCGTGCGTGGGGCGCCGCACCGCACCCGGCTGACCGAGCTCGCGGAGCTGTGCGACGTACGGGTCGACCAGGAGGCCTGGGCCGAGCTGGAGGCGCCGGCGGCCGATCTCGTGGCCGCAGCCACCCGAGACCGCGACCCCGTGCTGCTCGCCCTCGGCCAGCGGTTCCTCGGGCTCGCGTACGTCGAGACCGGCCGGCCCGCCGAGGCCGCGGAGCTCCTCGAGGCCGCGCTACCGGTGCTGCGGGAGCACGAGCCCGCGGTGGTCGGGCCGGTGGCCTGGGCACTCGGCAACGCCCTGGTCACCCTGGGCCAGGGGGTCCGGGGCTGCGCGGCCTTCGCGACCGCGGCCGCGGCGTTCGAGGCGCAGGATCGGGTCCGGGAGGCCGCCCAGGCCCAGCTGGGCGCCGGACACGCCGCGTGGGTGGTCGGTGAGGTCGGCGTGGCCGCCGGCCACTTCGACGTCGCCGTGGACCGGGCCCGCGCCTCGGGGGCCGTGGGGCTCTACGTCGACGCGCTGCGGTCACGGGCCGCGCTGCGAGCCGACTCCGGCGACCTCGCCGGCGGGCTGGCCCAGCTCGACGCGGCCGTCCCGGCGGGCGAGCGGCTCGCCGCGCAGATCGGCGTCGGCGACGACGACTTCGACGCAGAGGTGCTCGAGCCGCAGGTGCTGCGCCAGGGTGCCCACCTGCTCGCGCGGCGGGGCGAGGTCGACGCGGCCGTCGAGCGGCTGCGCCGCGCCGAGGCCCTGGTCGGCCACGATCTCGAGCTCGTGCTGCGCGCCGAGGGGGCCATCATCCTGGCGGACGACGACCAGCTCGACGCGGCGGAGCTCCGGTTGCGGGCCTCGCTGACCGAGCTGGACGCGGCGGGCCTTGGGCCGACCCGCGTCGAGGCCGCGGGTGCGCTCGCCCGCGCGCTCGACCGGGCCGGTCGCGGCGACGAGGCACGGGAGGTCTGGGCCCGCCACGGCCCTGACGCGTGACCCGGCGCCGGGTGGCTCAGGCGCCGATGAGGCGCTGTGCCATCCACCCCTCGACCGAGTCGAGACCCACCCGCTCCTGCGCCATGGAGTCGCGCTCGCGGATCGTCACCGCCTGGTCGTCGAGGGTGTCGAAGTCGACGGTGATGCAGAACGGGGTGCCGATCTCGTCCTGGCGCCGGTAGCGACGGCCGATCGCGCCGGCGTCGTCGAACTCGACGTTCCAGTTGCGGCGCAGCGTGGCTGCGAGGTCGCGGGCCTTGGGCGAGAGGTCGGCGTTGCGCGACAGCGGCAGCACGGCGGCCTTGACCGGAGCGAGGCGCGGGTCGAGCTTGAGCACCACGCGCTTGTCGACGCCACCCTTGGTGTTGGGGGCCTCGTCCTCGGTGTAGGCGTCGACGAGGAAGGTCATCAGGCTGCGCGAGAGCCCCGCGGCCGGCTCGATGACGTAGGGGGTGTACTTCTCCCCGCTCGCCTGGTCGAAGTAGACCAGGTCGGTGCCGGAGTGCTTGGTGTGCGTCGTGAGGTCGAAGTCGGTGCGGTTGGCGATGCCCTCGAGCTCGCCCCACTCGCTGCCGGTGAAGTTGAAGCGGTACTCGATGTCGACGGTGCGCTTGGAGTAGTGCGACAGCTTCTCGGCGGGGTGCTCGTAGTGCCTCAGGTTGTCGGGGTCGATGCCGAGGTCGGTGTACCAGCGGGTGCGCTCGTCGATCCAGTACTGGTGCCAGTCCTCGTCCTCACCGGGCTTGACGAAGAACTCCATCTCCATCTGCTCGAACTCGCGGGTGCGGAAGATGAAGTTGCCGGGAGTGATCTCGTTGCGGAAGCTCTTGCCGGTCTGGGCGATGCCGAACGGCGGCTTGCGTCGCGAGGCCTGCATGACGTTGAGGAAGTTGATGAAGATGCCCTGCGCGGTCTCGGGCCGCAGGTAGTGCAGGCCCGACTCGTCCTCGATGACGCCGAGGTGGGTCTTGAGCATCATGTTGAACTCGCGCGGCTCGGTCCACTGGCCGCGGGTGCCGCAGTTGGGGCAGGCGATGTCGGCGAGGGCGATCGAGTCGGGGTCGACCTCCTTGCCCTTCTTGGCCTCCTTCTCCGCCAGGGCCTCCTGCATGTGGTCGACGCGGAAGCGCTTGTGGCAGCTCTGGCACTCGGTGAGCGGGTCGGTGAACTCGCCGACGTGGCCCGAGGCCACCCAGGTCTGGCGCGGCAGGATGATCGAGGAGTCCAGGCCGACGACGTCCTCGCGGGCGGTCACCATGGAGCGCCACCACTGACGCTTGATGTTCTCCTTGAGCTCGACGCCGAGCGGGCCGTAGTCCCACGCCGACCGGGTGCCGCCGTAGATCTCACCGCACGGGAAGACGAACCCCCGGCGCTTGCAGAGGGAGACAACGGTGTCGACGACGGAGGTGGGGGCGGCCATGTCGACAAGGCTATCCGTGCGGCGACGCCCCGACCGAACCGGCCGTGCCGCCGGACAGCTCGTCGAGGACCGCCCTGAAGACGGCGTACCGGCGCGACCCCACGGCATCCCGCCACCGCTCCTCCAGGGTGGCCATGACGGCGGCGAACCGGATGAGGGTCGCGTCGCCCCGCGCGGTGCGCGTCACCCACCGCACCCGCCGGTCGGGCGAGGCGCGTGACTCGGCCAGATGGCCGCTCTCGACGAGCACCGTGACGAACTGGCCGCACCCCTGCTTCGTCATGCCGACCAGCCCCGCGAGCGTCGTCACCGTGCACCCACCGTCCGGGACGGCCGAGAGCACTCGCACATGGGAGGGCCGCAGCCCACCCCACTCGTGCTCGACGAAGGTGGACCGGACCGCGGCCATCAGCTCGCCGAGCCGCATCGCGAC
>DASQEZ010000082.1:0-5544 GCA_035633415.1 Ornithinibacter sp.
GGGTCGCGTTCCTCGCCGCGTCCCGCGAGACGATCGCCTGGTACCTGGGTCACCAGCAGTTCGCGTCGATCGGCCCGGACAAGGTCAACCAGCTGCGACACCTGCAGCTGTTCGGCTCCGCGCAGGGGGTGCGTGACCACATGGCGCGCCACCGCGACATCCTCGCGCCGAAGTTCGCGGCCGTGGATGCCGCGCTCACCGAGGAGCTCGCGGGACTCGGAGTGGCCGAGTGGACCCGCCCGGCGGGCGGCTACTTCGTCAGCCTCGACGTGCTGGACGGGTGCGCGGCCCGCGTCGTCGCGCTCGCGAAGGAGGCCGGAATCTCGCTGACCCCGGCCGGGGCGTCGTTCCCGCACGGCCGGGACCCGCGGGACCGCAACATCCGGCTCGCCCCTTCGTTCCCCGAGCTCGCCGAGGTGCAGACCGCGATGGCCGGTGTGGCGACGTGCGTCGCGCTCGGCACGGCCGAGCGGCTCGCCGACATAGGGTGAGGGCATGTCCGAACAGCAGGAGAACACCGCCAACGACCTCGGCGACTACAGCCTCGACGACGAGGACCAGCTCCAGCCCGAGGACACCCTGGTGCAGGACGACGTCGACGACGTGCTCGACCGCGGGTACTCCCCCCCGGACCGGTTGCACGGGTCGCTGGCCCACGGCGTGACGGCGGAGGAACAGCACCGCGACGAGACGATCGACGAGCGCATCCGTCAGGAGGTGCCCGACCCCGGGTCGGCCTACGGCGCCCCCCACAACGAGTCCGGTCTGGACGACGACCGGCTCGGCGGCGACGACCCCGACGCCATCGCGGCCGAGGACGACTGGCTCGGTGACGGCGAGGTCGGCGACGTGCGCGCCGGCCGGCTCGTGGCACCCGACGAGGGCAGCGGGTTCGACGACGAGAAGGACCTGGTCGGTGACGACGTCGGCGTCGACGGCGCGGCCGCCTCGGCCGAGGAGGCCGCCGTGCACGTCATCGACCTGCCCTACGAGGAGCCCGACACCGAGTGAACGACGCGGCCGCTGCGCCCCAGCGGTCCGTCACGGACCTGCCCAAGGCCCACCTCCACCTGCACTTCACCGGCTCGATGCGGGTCGGCACGGTCCGCGACCTGGCGGCACGGCACGACATCCGGCTGCCCTTGTCACTGACCACCGAGTGGCCACCGCGGTTCGACACCGCCGACGCCCGTGGCTGGTTCCGGTTCCAGCGGCTCTACGACGCGGCGAGAGCCTGCGTGCGGGGCGAGGCCGACATGCGCCGGATCGTGCGCGAGGCGGCGCTGGACGACGGGGCCGAGGGCTCGCGGTGGCTGGAGCTCCAGGTCGACCCGACCTCGTACGCGCCCTTCGTCGGCGGGATCACTCCCGCCCTGGAGATCGTGCTCGACGAGGCGCGCGCCGTCTCCGCCGAGGTCGGGGCGGCACAGGTCGGTGTCATCGTGGCGGCGAGCCGGATGCGGCATCCGCTCGAGGCGAACACCCTGGCGCGCCTGGCGGCACGGCACGCTGGCTCGGGGCCGGGGACCGTCGTCGGGTTCGGCCTGTCGAACGACGAGCGTCGCGGGGTGACCGAGGAGTTCGGCCACGCGTTCGCGATCGCGCGGCGGGCCGGGCTGATGCTCGTGCCGCACGCGGGTGAGCTCCTGGGTGCGGCGGCGGTGGCGGAGACGCTCGACGCGATCGCGCCGGACCGGTTGGGCCACGGGGTGCGCTCGGTGGAGGACCCACGGGTGCTGGAGCGGGTGGTGAACGAGGGGGTGACGCTGGAGGTGTGTCCCTTGTCGAACGTCTCGCTCGGGGTCTACGACGTGGCCGAGGAGGTGCCGCTGCGCACGCTGGTGGATGCCGGCGCGCGCGTCGCGCTCGGGGCCGACGACCCGCTGATCTTCGGGTCCCGGCTGGCCGACCAGTACGCGACGGCACGGGTCGACCACGGGTTCTCCGATGCCGAGCTGGCGGCCCTGGCGCGGGCGTCGCTGGCGGCCAGCCGGGCGCCAGCGGACGTCGTGGCGCTCGCGTCGCGCGACACCGCGGCCTGGCTAGGTGGGGCGGGCGCCTGACGGCGCCGCGGCTCGCCTCGGCGCCGCCCGGACAGATCCGTTTCCAGACGCTATTGGATGCTCATCACCCGCGAGCAACTTTCAAAGTTGCCACCCTGTGGCGAGCACCAGCGCGGCTGCGGCCGCGTGGCGAGCAACTTTCGAAGTTGCTCCCTGACAGGGAGCATTCGATAAGGCGCGCGTGCGAACCATGGGGCTGGCGGCCGAGCCCACGGGCGTGATTCGTCCACAGCCGGTCCCGGTCGCCGAGGCTGTCCACAACGAGCCGCCGGGGCTGGCCGAGGGCCCTCGGTCACGATGGGGTCCTTCCATGGAACGCAAACCCCTCAGGTGGCCCACCTACGCAGCAGAGGTACTTCGAGCGCGGGAGTCCTTGCGGATCGGGGACGAGGTCGGTCTCGCCCTGCGCGCCGAGCGCCAGCGGCTCGGCCTGAGCCAACGCGCCTACGCCGCCCACCGCGGTTGGACCCTGGGTACGGTCATCCGCCTGGAGAGCGCCGCCGACGCGATGAAGCTGGGCGACGTCGACGCGGCTCTGGCCGACACCGCCTTCCAGCTGTGCCTCTGCCACCGACCGCCGGGAGACGAACCAGGGGTCGCGGCACTGCCCGCGCCCCACGGCACCGCCGCCGACTCGGCGCCGCGCGCGACCGACCCGTCACCATCCGACACGGACAACGAGCCCATCACTGACCCAGCCTCCCCGCACGCCCCTCTGCCCCAGCCGCCGCCACAGCCCCAGCCGGTCCACCCCGCCTTCTGGCCGCGGGCCGAGCTCGTCGCACGGGTGCGCGGCGGGCGCCGGCGCTTCCCGGCGCATCACGTGACCGAGCAGGTCGGCTCCGGCCCGCCGTGGTGGTGGTACGCCGAGTCGAGCCGCGCCGGCACCGTGCCACCCAACTGGTACGCACCTCAGTACACGCAGCGCCGACCCTCGGCGTCGTGACCTCAGAGCGCGTGACCCACCAGCACCGGCTCGTTGACCAGGGTCACGCCGAAGGCGTCGCTCACGCCGTCGCGCACGGTACGGGCGAGCCCGGCGATCTCGGATGCCGTGGCCGTCCCCCGGTTGGTGACCGCCAGGGTGTGCTTGGTCGACAACGCCGCCGGACCGGGCATCCCGAAGCCCTTGGCAAAACCGGCCTTCTCGATCAACCACGCAGCGCTGGTCTTGACGTTGCCATCGGCGTCGGCGAAGCGCGGCGGGGCCGGCGCGTCGTCGCCCAGCCGGCCGGCGACCCGCGCCTCCAACCGCGCGAAGTCGGTCGCCGACAGGATCGGGTTCGTGAAGAACGAGCCGCAGCTCCAGGTGTCGTGGTCGGCCACGTCGAGCACCATGCCGCGCCGCCGCCGCTGGGCCAGCACCGCCTCCCGCGCCTCCCCGAGTGGCACCCGCTCCCCCACCGACACCCCGAGCTGGGCGGCGAGGTCGGCGTAGCGCACCGGCTGCGACATCGTGCCCGGCACCAGCTGGAACATCACGTCGATGACGACGAACCGGTCGGTGGCCTTGAACACCGAGTGCCGGTACGAGAACCGGCAGTCGAGCGAGGCCATCGTGCGCACCCGGCCCTCGCGCCGGTCCCACACCCGCACCCTCGCGATGGTCTGGGCCACCTCCTGGCCATAGGCCCCGACGTTCTGCACCGGCGTGGCTCCGGTCGACCCGGGGATGCCGGAGAGCGCCTCGACGCCCGACCACCCCTGCTCGACGGCGAGCGCCACGATGCCGTCCCAGTCCTCGCCCGCTGCCACGGTGACGTTGGCGCCCCCGCACTGGTCCTGCGAGTCGACCACGACACCCGTGGTCGCCACCTTCACGACGGTGCCCGCGAACCCGGCATCCGCGACCACCAGGTTCGACCCACCCCCGAGCACCAGCAGCGGTTCGTCGGCGTCGTCGACCTCACGCACCGCGTCGACGAGCTCGTCGGGCGTCTCGACCACGACCATCCGGGCGGCCGGGCCACCGACCCTCATCGTCGTGTGCGCGGCGATCGGCTCGTCGAGCAGCTCGCGCATCAGTCGAGCCGCACGACCGCGATGCAGCGGCCGAGCACCTTCTCGCCCTGACAGGTCGTGGTGAGGTCGACGGTCACCCGGCCGGTCTCGGCGTCGACCGCCTTGACCACGCCCTGGACGACCAGCTCGTTGCCCTCGACGGACACGACGACCGGCTTGGTGAACCGGGTGCCGAACTCCACCACGCGGCCCGCGTCACCGGCCCAGTCGGCGACGACGGTGGCCGAGGCCCCCATCGTCCACATCCCGTGGGCGATGACGTCGGGCAGCCCCACCGAGCGGGCGAAGGCCTCGTCCTGGTGGATCGGGTTCTGGTCGCCGGAGGCGTTGGCGTAGGCGACGAGGGTGCCGCGCCGGACGGGCACGGTCACCGGGCCGACGACGTCGCCGACCGAGACCTCCGAGAGCGGACGGGCAGCCATGCTCACCCCTCCCCGCCGCGGACGACGATCGTGGACGTCGACGTGGTCAGTGCCTCGCCGGTGGTGGTGGACAGCTCAGTACGGGTGGTGACCATCGCGTGCCCGCCGGCCGACCGCACCGCGTCGACGGTGGTGGTGCCGAGCACCTCGTCGCCTGCGGTGATGGGGCGGTGGTGCACGAACCGCTGCTCACCGTGGACGACCCGGCTGAAGTCGATGCCGGCCTCCGGGTCGGCGACGTAGGCCCGCTCGGCCGCCTGCGAGAAGCGAACCGCCATCGTCGGCGGCGCGATGACGTCGACGTACCCGGCGGCACGGGCGGCCTCGCTGTCGGTGTGCACGGGGTCGGCCGAGCCGACGGCGGCGGCGAACGCCGCGATGAGTGCCGCGTCGACGGCATACGGACCATTGGGCGGGTAGCTCCGCCCGACGAAGTCTGGGTTCACGGCCATGGCGACCACTCTAGGAGAACGACGCGACAGCGAGAGGCCGCCGGCACCCGTAGGGGTGCGGCGGCCTCTGGCGCGGGCTGACGAGACGGTCAGCGGGTCTCGCGGTGCGCGGTGTGCTTCTTGCAGCGCGGGCAGAACTTGGCCAGCTCGAGCCGGTCGGGGTCGTTGCGGCGGTTCTTCTTGGTGATGTAGTTGCGCTCCTTGCACTCCGTGCACGCCAGGGTGATCTTGGGGCGGACGTCGGTGGCCTTGGCCATGGGGGCAACCTGCTCTCAGAAAGTGAATCGATCGAAGGGTGTCGGGCCAGCGCACGAGGGCTCGCGCGACACCAGCACAACAGGATACGCAACCTCGGGCATTCCCCGAAATCGCGACCTCTGGTAGCGGGAGCGGGGCTCGATCCCGCGACCTCACGATTATGAGTCGTGCGCTCTAACCAGCTGAGCTACCCCGCCAGGGGCGGTTCGACCGGACCTGCCTCACGACCGGTCCCGGTCGGACCAGAGCCCCCTGTCGGAATCGAACCGACGACCTTTTCCTTACCATGGAAACGCTCTACCGACTGAGCTAAGGGGGCGTGCACCG
>DASQEZ010000083.1:0-16489 GCA_035633415.1 Ornithinibacter sp.
GCCGACGGTGACCCCGGTCATCGGCAACGGCGTGGTCGTCGACCTCGAGGTGCTCTTCTCGGAGATCGACGGTCTCGAGGCGCGCGGCGTCGACACCTCCCGGCTCGTCGTGTCGGCCAGCGCCCACGTGATCGCTCCGTACAACCGCACCCTCGACAAGGTCACCGAGCGCTTCCTCGGCGCCCGCAAGATCGGCACCACGGGGCGCGGCATCGGCCCGACCTACGCCGACAAGATGAACCGGGTCGGCATCCGTGTGCAGGACCTCTTCGACGAGGGCATCCTGCGGCAGAAGGTCGAGGCGGCGCTGTCGCTGAAGAACCAGGTGCTGGTCAAGATCTACAACACCCGTGCGGTGGAGGCCGATCTGGTCGTCGAGGAGCTGCTCGGGTATGCCGAGCGGTTGCGTCCGATGGTTGCCGACACCTCGCTCGTGCTCGAGCAGGCGCTGGACGCCGGGTCGAACGTGCTGCTCGAGGCCGGCCAGGCCACGCTGCTCGACGTCGACCACGGCACCTACCCGTTCGTGACCTCGTCGTCGGCCACCGCGGGCGGCGCCTGCACCGGGTCCGGCATCCCCCCGACGCGGGTGTCGCGGGTCATCGCGATCCTCAAGGCGTACACGACCCGGGTCGGCGAGGGGCCGTTCCCCACCGAGCTGTTCGACGAGGACGGCGAGACGCTGCGCACGACCGGCGCCGAGTTCGGCACCACGACCGGCCGCCCGCGCCGCTGCGGGTGGATCGACACCGTCATCGGCCGCTACGCCAACCGGATCAACGGGGTGACCGACTTCGTCGTCACCAAGCTCGACGTGCTCACCGGGTTCGAGAAGGTGCCGGTGTGCGTGGCCTACGAGGTCGACGGCGTGCGCCACGACGAGATGCCGGTCAACCAGAGCGACTTCCACCACGCCAAGCCGGTCTACGAGCTGCTCGACGGGTGGGCGGAGGACATCTCGGGCTGCCGCGAGTTCGACGACCTGCCGGCCGCGGCCCGGGCGTACGTGCTGCGCGTGGAGGAGCTCATCGGGGCGCGGGTCTCGGCGATCGGCGTGGGCCCGGGCCGGCACGAGATCATCCAGCGGCACCCGCTCCTCGACTGACCAGCCCCCGCGAGTCGAGGTCCCGCGACACGCTGATGCCGGTGCGCATCGTTCAGCGTGTCGTGGGACCTCGACCCCGGAGGGCCGGGTCCCAGGCGTGTCGGGGGAGCAGCTGTGGGAGGTCGGTCAGGCGGGGCGCAGCACGTGCATCCGGTGCGCCGCGCGGGTGAGCACGACGTAGAGCACCCGCACCGCACCGGGGGACTCCTCGGTGATGCCCTGCGGGTCGACGACCACCGTGGCGTCCCACTCCAGGCCCTTGGTCGACAGCGGGTCGATGACCTGCACCCGCCCGTCTCCGGCACCGTCCAGCCCGCTCAGCCGCTGCGCCCACCGCTGGGCGGCGATGACCGCGATCGAGCCTTCGACCTCGCCGAGCAGCTGGTCGACGGCGTCCGCCGCAGCCGACGCCACCGACCCCTCGACGACGCGGTCGACGGGGTCGACACCGGTGTCGCGCACGGCATCCGGGATGTCGGCGTCGGGCACGAGCGGGAGGATGACGTCGCGCGCGTAGTCGAAGATCTCGCGGGCGTTGCGGTAGTTGGTGTCCATGTGGAACGCGCGGCGCTCCTGGCCGCTGAACGCCTCGTCGCGCGCCCGGCCCGCCTCGGCGAGGTCGGACCAGGACGCCTGCGCGGCGTCCCCGACGACCGTCCACGAGGCCGCGCGGCCGCGTCGGGCGAGCATCCGCCACTGCATCGGCGAGAGGTCCTGCGCCTCGTCGACGAGCACGTGGGCGTAGCCGGAGGGCCGGTCGATGCGGCCCATCATCAACCGCTCGCGGGCGTCGACGGGCGTGGTCACGGACTGGGTCTGCTCGTCGGGCACCCGGCGGTCGACGCCGGCGCGGACGTCGATGACGCCCCACTGCGAGAGCTCGTCGAGCTCCTCGATGTCGTAGAAGCCGACGTCCTCGCGCTCGGCCACCTGCACCGGGCCCAGCCGGGCCACCAGGTCGTCGACGAGGGCGGCGTCCGAGACCGACCAGGTGCCGAGCTCGAGGGCCTGGCGGTAGGAGTAGGCGATCGCGGCGCCCTCCTCGTGGTCGAGCACCCCGCGAGAGACGGCGTAGACGTGGTCGGTGTCGGCGAGCGAGAGGAGCAGCTCGCGCGGGTCGACCTGGCGCCACCACGACGCCATGAACTCGTCGACGTCACGCGAGGCGTGGAAGGCGTCGAGGAAGACGTCGCGCTCACCCTGACGCACCGAGCGCCAGGCGGCCTCGGCGAGGGCGGCGCGCGCGGCATCCGTGCCCAGGTTGTGCTGGTGGCTGCGCAGCACCTCGGACCGGACCCGGCGCAGCGCCTGGTCGTCCAGGCGCACCGCATGGCCGGCGACGAAGGCCCGGAAGACCCCGTGCGCCCCGGCCGGCGGCCGCGACGTGAGCCTCGCCAGGAGGCGGCGGACCCGCAGTGACCCCTTGATCGCGGCGACCTCGGGGGAGTCGAGCCGGGTGGCGGTCATCCCGTCGACGAGGTCGCCCGTCGCGCGCAGGGCCACCGACTCCTCGCCCAGGCTGGGCAGCACCCGCTCGATGTAGGCGGTGTACGCGGCCGACGGGCCGACGACCAGGATGCCGCCGTTCTCGAAGCGGCGACGCTCGGAGTAGAGCAGGTAGGCGGCCCGGTGCAGCGCCACGACCGTCTTGCCGGTGCCGGGGCCGCCGGTGATCTCGGTGACGCCGCGAGAGGGCGCGCGGATGGCCTCGTCCTGGTGACGCTGGATGGTCGCCACGATGTCGCGCATCTGGCGGCCGCGGCTGCGGGTGAGCGCGGCGATGAGTGCGCCGTCGCCGAGCACGACGATGTCGTCCGGCGCCTCGGGCACCATGAGGTCGTCCTCGGCGCCCACGACGGTGGCGCCCTTGCAGCGCAGCACACGGCGACGGACGACGCCCATCGGGTCGACCGGGGTGGCCCGGTAGAACGCCGAGGCGGCCGGGGCCCGCCAGTCGACGACGAGCGGCTCGTAGTCGTCGTCACGCACGCCGAGCCGGCCGATGTAGCGCACCTCGCGCTCGTCGACGGTCGACTGCTCGTCACCGAGGTCGAGCCGACCGAAGACCAGGCCTTCGTACTGCTTGTCGATCATCGAGCGGCGGCGAGCGGCGGCGTAGACGAGGGCGTCACGCTCGAAGAGGCCGGTCATCTCCTCGTCGCGGACGTCGCCGGTGCGGCTGGTGCGGCCGCGCGCCATGCCGTCGGCCTCGACGTCAGCGGCGCGTCGGCTGGCCTTCTCGAGCTCGGCGTAGACCCGGTCGACGTGCGCCTGCTCGCGCGCGAGCTCCCCGGCGACGTCGGGTGAGGCCTCGGGCAGGCCCGGGTGCGGGGCGGTCACGGAGCGGGGTCTCCTCGGTACGGCGGCTGAGGTCACGGAACTTCTCAGTCTAATCCCGAGCGGGGGCAGGTCATGCACGGTCCACCAAGAACCGGCGGATGCCGGGACGCCCACGCCGCGCGCGGCCCACCGCCGATAGGTTTGGCCCCGTGAAGGTACTCGTCGTCGGGTCCGGGGCCCGCGAGCACGCCATCGTCCGTTCCATCGCGCTCGACCCGTCGGTCGACGCCGTGATCGCCGCGCCGGGCAACCCCGGCATCGAAGCAGTCGCGCGGTGCGAGCCGCTACCCGGTGGGGTGACCGACCCGGTCGGGGTCGTCGCGCTCGCCGTCTCGCTCGGGGTCGACCTCGTCGTCATCGGGCCGGAGGCGCCACTGGTGGCGGGGGTGGCCGACGCGGTGCGAGCGGCCGGCATCGCGTGCTTCGGGCCGTCCGCGGAGGCGGCTCGGCTCGAGGGCAGCAAGGCCTTCGCGAAGGACGTCATGTCCGCGGCCGAGGTGCCGACCGGGATGGCCCACGTCTGCACCACCGTCGCCGAGGTCGAGGAGGCCCTCGACGCGCTCGGCGCCCCCCACGTCGTCAAGGACGACGGGCTCGCCGCAGGCAAGGGCGTCGTCGTCACCGAGGACCGGGCCGAGGCCCTCGAGCACGCGCGGGCCTGCCTGGCCAAGGCGGACGGCGCGGTCGTCATCGAGGAGTACCTCGCCGGACCCGAGGTCTCGCTGTTCTGCCTGAGCGACGGAACCACGGTGGTGCCCCTGTCGCCGGCCCAGGACTTCAAGCGGGTCGGCGACGGCGACACCGGGCCGAACACCGGCGGGATGGGGGCCTACAGCCCGCTCGACTGGGCACCCGACGGGCTCGTCGACGACGTCGTGGCCCGGGTGGCTCAGCCGGTCGTCGACGAGATGCACCGGCGGGGCACGCCGTTCGCGGGGGTGCTCTACGTCGGTCTGGCGCTGACCCCCCGCGGCCCGCAGGTCATCGAGTTCAACGCCCGCTTCGGCGACCCCGAGACCCAGGTCGTGCTCGCTCGGTTGCTCACCCCCCTGGGCGGGGTCCTGCTCGCCGCGGCCAGGGGACGGCTGCACGAGGCCCCGACGCTGCGGTGGTCGGACGAGCACGCCGTGACCGTGGTCGTGGCCGCCCACAACTACCCGGGAACGCCTCGCACCGGCGACCCGGTCACCGGGCTCGAGGACCTGCCCGACGCGCCGCCCGCGTACGTGCTGCACGCGGGGACCGCGCGAGACGCCGGGGGTGCCCTGGTGTCCGCCGGCGGCCGGGTGCTGTCCGTCGTCGCGACGGGGGCCACCCTGGCGCAGGCGCGTGAGCGCGCCTATGCCGTCGTCGACGGCATCGACCTGCCGGGCTCGCACCACCGCACCGACATCGCGCTGCGCGCCGAGCGCGGCGAGGTCCACGCCTGACACTCCTGCCACCCCTCGCCTCGAGTGCGGAAGTGGTCGCCATGGCAACCACGTGCGCACTCACGGCGAGGAGGCGCTGTCAGTTGAGCTTGCGGGTACCCGGCGGGATGCCGGCCCGCTCGCCGGCCGCCAGGGCGGCCGTGCCGGGGGTGTCGGCGACGACGCGGGCGCTGATGACGTCCCGCACGTTGACGAGGATCAGCAGCGCAGGGTCGGCGTGCAGACGGTGGAGCTCGCGGGCCTTGTCGAAGGTGTTCATCCGCCGAAACCACCCGCCATGGGTGCGGACGTGGCTGCCCCGACCACGACCTCCTCGCTCACGGTGACGTCACGGCGGTGCGGTGGGCCGCCAGGGCCGCGACGAGCGCGCAGGCGGCCCCGCCGGCCATGAGCAGGCCGAACGAGGTGCCGTCGGTGCGGGCTCCCTGCAGCGCCACGACGGCACCGACCACTCCGGTCGAGAGGGCGACCCCGGTCGAGATCGCCAGCCCCTGGGCCGCGCTCACCCGGCCCTGCTCGGAGACCGGCGCGAGCGAGAGCAGCTGCGTCGACAGCGTGGGCGAGACGATGCCCATCCCGAGCGCGGCCACGGCCCAGGCGACGAGGCCGGGCACCAGGCCGATGACGTCGAGTGACAGCAGCACCGGCCCGAGCGAGCCGACGGCGATCAGCCCGGCACCCAGCCCGGCCCGGGTCGGTGCCGAGATCTCGGCCTGCACCCGGTTGGTGCTGTTGAACCAGGATCCGGCCGCCCACAGGCAGCCGGTGACCGACAGCGACACACCTGCGAGCGCGGTCGAGGCATCGTGGGTCTGCACGAGCATCAGCGGGATGAGGCCGGCCACCGCGGTGAAGGCCGCCGACACGAGCAGCCGCACCGCGATGACGGTGGGCACGCCCCGGGCCAGCCGCACCAGGCCGTGGGGGAGAGCGCGCACGGCACCGATCGAGACGAGCACCGCGCCGACGCCGATGACGAGCACGCCGACGGCACGGGTCGACGGCTCGGCCAGCAGCGGGGCGGAGAAGGTCGTCACGGCGAGCCCGACGGCGAGCAGCAGGGCGGCAGCCACCCGGCGCCGATCGGATGCCGTCGCGTCGTCATCCGCGGTCACGGCGCCGCCCGCGTGGGTGCGGCGCAGGGCCGGCCGCAGGAGGACGAGGGCGACCGGAGCGACGAGGAGCGGCGCGACGAAGACGACCCGCCAGCCCCAGACGGCGTCGATGGCGCCGGCCAGGCTCGGGCCCAGGAGGGAAGGGAGGATCCATGCCGCCGCGAACGAGGCGAAGACCTTGGCGCGCAGGGCCTCGGGCAGGGCCTGGGCGACCAGCACCATCAGGGCGGTGTCGATGAGGGCCTCGGCCGCGCCGGACGCCGCACGGCCCACGACGAACACGACCATCGTGGGCGCCAGCGCCGAGACGACCTGGGCGACGACGAAGGCGCCCATCCCCCACAGCAGCACGGGACGCGGGCCGACCCGGTCGGTCCAGCCGCCGGACCACGCCATCGCCACGGTGAACGTGACCAGCGTGGCGCCGGTGCTCGCGCCGAACAGGGCCCACCCGTCGAGCTCGCGGACCACGGTGGGGAGGATCGTCATGACGGCGCGGTTCTCGAACGCGGCGAGGGTCACCAGGGCGACGATTCCCACGACGACGGGAAGGTTCGCCCGCGCGAGCAGGCGCGCCGGGGCCTCGGGGGCGTGAGTGGGTGCGGCGGTCCCCGAGGTCGTCATGACACCATCCTGAAACCTCTAGTGCACTTGAGGTCAAGTCGTCTACCGTCGGTGGGTGGACCGACACGACCTGCTCACCATCGGTGAGGTGGCGAGCCGCTCCGGGGTGTCGGTCGCGACAGTGCGCTTCTACGAGGAGCGCGGACTGGTGGCGTCGGTGCGCACCATCGGCAACCAGCGGCGGTTCGAGCGGCACGTGCTGCGCCGCATCGCGGTGGTGCGGGCCGGCCAGCGGTTCGGCCTCACCCTCGCGGACGTCGGTGAGGCGCTGGCGACCCTCCCCGCCGACCACCCCCCGACCAAGCGCGACTGGTCCCGCATGTCACGCCGGTGGCACGACCTGCTGACCGCGCGGATCGAGGCGATGACCAGGGTGCGCGACGACCTCGCGTCGTGCATCGGCTGCGGCTGCCTGTCGCTGCGGGCGTGCCCGGTCTACAACCACGACGACGAGCTGGCCGCCGGGGGTCCCGGGCCGCAGCGGTGGCCCCGGGCCGCCCGCGGCGACTGAAGGGATGCAGCGGCGGGTACGGTCGCAACGTGGAGAGCGCACCCTTCCTCCTCCCCATCCCGGGTGATCTCGTCGACCCTCCCGCCAGGGACCTCCCGGATCGCGTGCGCCTCCTGCAGGCTCGCGCGGGTCCGGTCGGGTCGGGCGTCACCCTCGGGACGCGGATCACCCTCCGCTTCACCCACTCGCGCGCCACCCTGCTGGCCGCCGGTACCACGTACTACCTCTTCCTCGCGTTGTTCTCCGTGCTCACGCTCGCGTACGGCCTGACGGCGGCGCTGGGGGCGGAGCGGCTCTCCGACTACGTCACCGAGGCGGTGTCGGCGGCGTTCCCGGGGCTCGTGGGCGGATCGGGCATCAATCCGGAGGACCTGCGCAGCATCGGCCAGACGACCTCGATCATCAGCGCGGTCGGCCTGCTCTACGGCGCCACGGGGGCGGTGCTCGCCGCCAGCCGCTCCCTCCACACGATCTACGGTGCCCCGCCGAACACCCGCAACTTCGTCGTGGTGCGGCTGTGGGCCCTGGGCTGGCTCATCCTCCTCGCGCCGCTGGTCCTGCTGTCGTTCGTCGGGGCCAGCTTCACGGCCAACCTCTCCGACCGGCTGCTCGGCGCCCTGGGCCTGCAGTGGGACGGACCGAGGCTGCTGTTGGGGCTCGTCGCCCTCGTGGTCACGATGGGGGTCAACTTCCTCGTCATGTACCTGCTGCTCGGCCGGCTCGGGGGCATCCGTCCCACTCGCGTCCCACGGCTGGTGGGGGCGGCGCTGGGCACGGTCGCCATCGAGGTGCTCAAGCAGGTGATGGCGCTGTTGGTGACCCTGGTCATCGCCAAGCCCCAGTACGGAGCGCTGGCGGCCCCGATCGGCATCATGTTCGTCCTGTACCTGCAGTCCATGGCGCTGTACGCGGCGGCGTCCGTGACGGCCGCCCTGGCGGAGCTCGGGGTGGGCGACGCCGAGTCGGCCCGGGGGTCGCGGGTGGGCTGAGCGCGGTGGCTCCGGACACCCGACCTTGGGCACCCGGCGACGCTCCCCGCCCCGCTGCGGGAAGGAGCCCCGCTGCTGGAAGAATCGGCGCCATGCCCGACGCCCCGCTGGACCTTCCCGGCTACGCCCACGTCTACTCCGGCAAGGTGCGCGACCTCTACGCACCGGTCGACACGGCCACCGGCGAGCCGCGGGCCGACCGGCTGCTCCTCGTCGCCTCCGACCGGATCTCGGCGTTCGACTTCGTGCTCGACACCCCGATCCCCGACAAGGGCGAGGTGCTCACCCGCCTGTCGCTGTGGTGGTTCGACCAGCTCGAGGACCTCGTGCCCAACCACGTGGTCACCGCCGACGTGCCGGATGCCGTGCGCGGCCGTGCGGTGCTCGTCGAGCGCCTCGACATGCTTCCCGTCGAGTGCGTGGCCCGTGCCTACCTGACCGGGGGAGGCCTCGGTGAGTACACCGCGACCGGCGCCGTGAGCGGCATCCCGCTGCCGCCCGGGCTCGTCGACGGTGACCGGCTGCCCCAGCCGATCTTCACTCCGTCGACCAAGGCGCCGGTGGGTGAGCACGACGAGCCGATCCCCTACTCCGTCGTCGAGGCCCAGATCGGTGCTGCGCTGGCGTCTCGGGTGCGTGAGCTGACCGTGGCGATTCTCCAGCGCGGCAACGAGATCGCCGCTGCACGCGGAATCCTGCTGGCCGACACCAAGGTCGAGTTCGGACTGCGAGGTGACGAGGTGGTGCTCGCCGACGAGGTGCTCACCCCGGACTCGTCGCGGTTCTGGCCGGCCGACCGGTGGGAGCCGGGCCACCCGCAGCCGAGCTTCGACAAGCAGTACGTGCGCGACTGGCTGACCGCACCGGCCTCCGGCTGGTCGAAGGCCTCGGGCGAGGCGCCACCGCCGCTGCCCGAGGACGTCGTCGCACGCACCCGCTCGAAGTACGTGGAGGCCTTCGAGCGGCTGACCGGCGAGACCTTCTGAGCCTCGACCTCGGCCCGGACGGTGTCGGTCCAGCTCGCCATCTCGGCGTTGCACGGGGAGCCTCGTCCACCCCGGTAACCTTGGGCACGGCATCCGCCCCGCTCCACGACCGGGAGACCGCACCCATGGCCTCGTCGCACGACCTCGTGCTGACCACCGTCCCGGGCGGCAACGCCCTCTCCCCCTTCCGCGCCGCTGCGCTGCTGACCCGGTTGCGCCGGGTGGTCCCCGGGCTGACCGCCGTCACGGCCCGCCACGTGCACTGGGTCGCGAGCGAGGAGGCGCTCGACGAGGTCACCACGGCCACCGTCGAGCGCCTGCTCACCTACGGTCCGCCGGATGCCGGTGACGCCGAGGGTGCCCACCTCGCCACCGTGGTGGTGGCCCCTCGCCTGGGCACCCTGTCGCCGTGGGCGTCGAAGGCCACCGACATCGCGCACAACTGCGGGGTCGACGTCCGCCGGGTCGAGCGGGTCACGGAGTACGCCCTGGCCACGACCGAGCCGCTCACCGAGGTGCAGTGGGGGGCGGCCGCCGACCTGCTCCACGACCGGATGACCGAGGCCGCACTGCCGACCCGGTCCGACGCCGCGGCGCTCTTCGACGAACGGGAGGCCGAGCCGATGGAGCACGTCGACGTGCTCGGCCGCGGCCGGGTGGCGATCGAGGAGGCCGACACCGCCTACGGGCTGGCCCTCTCCGACGACGAGGTCGACTACCTCGTGGAGGCGTTCACCGGGCTGCGCCGCAACCCCACCGACGTCGAGCTGATGATGTTCGCGCAGGCCAACTCCGAGCACTGCCGGCACAAGATCTTCAACGCCGACTTCGTCGTCGACGGGGTCGTGCAGCCGCGCTCCCTGTTCGGGATGATCCGCTACACCGAGGAGGTCGCCGGCGAGGGCACGGTCATCGCGTACAAGGACAACGCCTCGGTGATGGTCGGTGGTCGGCGGGTGCGCTGGCTGCCCGAGTCGGCCGACGGGCCGAGCCGGTACGCCGGGCGCGAGGCCGAGGTGCACGTGCTCATGAAGGTCGAGACGCACAACCACCCGACCGCGATCTCGCCCTTCCCGGGGGCGGCGACCGGGGCGGGCGGTGAGATCCGCGACGAGGGGGCGACCGGCCGCGGGTCGCAGCCCAAGGCCGGGCTCACCGGGTTCGCGGTGTCGAACCTGCACCTGCCCGGGCTCGAGGAGCCCTGGGAGAGCGAGCCGTACGGTGCGCCTGCGCACATCGCGAGCCCGCTCGAGATCATGGTCGAGGGGCCGATCGGGGCGGCGGCGTTCAACAACGAGTTCGGCCGCCCCGGCCTGGGGGGCTTCTTCCGGGTGTACGAGCAGACCGTCGACGGTGTGCGCCGTGGCTTCCACAAGCCGATCATGAGCGCCGGCGGGCTCGGCACGATCGGCGCCGACATGACCGAGAAGATCGTGTTCCCCGCCGGCACCCTGCTCGTGCAGATCGGCGGCCCGGGGATGCGGATCGGGATGGGCGGCGGTGCGGCATCCTCGATGGCGGCCGGGGCCAACGCCGCCGAGCTCGACTTCGACTCGGTGCAGCGCGGCAACCCCGAGATCGAGCGCCGGGCCCAGGAGGTCATCAACCACTGCTGGAGCCTCGGCGCTGACAACCCGGTGCTGGCGATCCACGACGTCGGGGCCGGCGGGTTGTCGAACGCCTTCCCGGAGCTGGTCGACGGGGCCGGGCTGGGGGCGCGCTTCGACCTGTCGGCGGTGCCGCTCGAGGAGTCGGGGCTCGCGCCGAAGGAGGCGTGGTGCAACGAGTCGCAGGAGCGGTACGTCGTGGCCCTGGCGCCGCCGTCGCTGCCGCTGTTCGCGGCACTGTGCGAGCGCGAGCGCTGTCCCCACGCCGTGGTCGGGGTGGCGCGTGATGACGGCCGCCTGGTGCTCGGCGACGGGCCGGACGACCGCGACGACGAGGACCGTGCCATCGACATGCCGATGGAGGTGCTGCTCGGCAAGCCACCGCGGATGACGCGAGACGCCGCCCGGGTCGCGTGGGACGGCGGGTCGCTCGACCTGGCCGGGCTCGACCTGCGGGCCTCGGCGTACGCCGTCCTCCGCCACCCGACCGTGGCCTCCAAGCGCTTTCTCGTGACGATCGCGGACCGCACCGTCGGCGGTCTGACCCACCGCGACCAGATGGTCGGCCCGTGGCAGGTGCCCGTGGCCGACGTCGCGGTGACCCTGGCCGACCACGTCGGGTTCTCGGGGGAGGCCATGGCCACCGGCGAACGCATGCCGCTCGCCTCGGTGGACGCGCCGGCATCCGGCCGGATGGCGGTCGGCGAGGCGCTGACCAACCTCCTCGCCGCGCCGATCGCCGCACTCGCGGGAACCAAGCTGTCCTGCAACTGGATGGCCGCCTGCGGTGAGAACGGTGAGGACGCCGCGCTCTACGACACCGTCGAGGCCGTGGCGATGCAGCTGCTGCCCGAGCTGGGGGTGTCGGTGCCCGTCGGCAAGGACTCGTTGTCGATGCGCACCCGCTGGACCGACCCGGCATCGGGCGAGGCGCGCCAGGTGACCTCACCCGTGTCGCTGGTCGTCACGGCGTTCGCCGCGCTGCCCGACGTCCGGGGCACGTGGACCCCGCAGCTCCACGACGGCTCCGTGCTCGTCCTGGTCGACCTCGGAGCGGGGCGGGACCGTCTGGGCGGGTCGATCGTGGCCCAGGTCGCCGGTGTCTTCGGCGGGGAGGTGCCCGACCTCGACGATGCGCAGCGGCTGCTGTCGCTGGTGGGTGCACTGGCCCGGATCCGTTCCCGTGGGGTCGAGGTGGCGTACCACGACCGGTCGGACGGCGGCCTCTGGGCGACCGTGTGCGAGATGGCGTTCGCCGGTGCCGTGGGCGTGGAGCTGGACGTGCCGTCGGTCGCCGCCCTCTTCGCGGAGGAGCTCGGCGTGGTGCTCGGCGTGCCCGCCGACGACCTCGCGGTGCTCGAGGAGGCGTTCGCCGCACACGGTCTGACCGACCTGGTCTCGGTCGTCGGCCGGACCGCCCCGGACCGGCGGGTGCACGTCTCGGTCGCGGGTGAGCGGGTGCTGGCCGAGTCGGTGCGCGACCTCGCCCAGGCGTGGGACGAGGTGTCCTGGCGAATCGCCGGCCTGCGTGACAACCCGGCGTGCGCCGAGGAGGAGCACGACGCGTTCGGTTCCGACGACGACCCCGGGTTGGTCGTGGCACCCTCGTTCGACCCGACCGACGACGTCGCGGCCCCGTACCTGTCGCTGGGAGTGCGGCCCAAGGTCGCGATCCTGCGGGAGCAGGGCGTCAACAGCCACGTCGAGACGGCGTTCGCCTTCGACCGGGCCGGCTTCGACACGTACGACGTGCACATGACCGACCTGCAGACGGGGCGGTTCGACCTCGCCGACGTCGTCGGGCTGGTCGCCTGCGGTGGGTTCTCCTACGGCGACACCCTCGGAGCGGGCGAGGGGTGGGCGCGCTCGGTGCTGTTCAACGAGCGACTCACCGAGGGCTTCCACGAGTTCTTCCACCGCGACGACACCTTCGGGCTCGGCATCTGCAACGGCTGCCAGATGTTCGCGGCCCTCGCCGACCTGATCCCCGGGGCAGACGCGTGGCCACGGTTCACGCGCAACCGTTCCGAGCAGTACGAGGCGCGGCTGACCCTCGTCGAGGTGCTCGAGTCACCATCGATCCTCACCGCCGGGATGGCCGGCAGCCGCGTGCCGATCGCGGTGGCGCACGGCGAGGGCTTCGCCGACTTCTCGGCCCGGGGTGACTCCGGCGCGGTCGCCCGGGTGGCCCGCTTCGTCGACCACCACGGCGAGCCTGCGACGGTGTACCCGTTCAACCCCAACGGGTCTCCCGACGGGCTCACCGCGGTCACGACACCCGACGGCCGGTTCACGGCGATGATGCCGCACCCCGAGCGGGTCGCCCGCAACGCCCAGATGTCGTGGACGTCGGGCCCGGTCGACGCGGAGAGCCCGTGGCTGCGGATGTTCCGGAACGCCCGGGTCTGGGTGGACTGACTCAGCCGGGGGCGCTCGGCCGGGCACGACGTCGGGTCTCGACGTGTGTCGAGAGCCGAACGGGCCCCACCTCGCCCCTACCGGTGCGAGGTCGTGACGTGCAGGGCCACGAAGCCGGTGGCGACGAGCCCCGCGACCGGGGCGACCAGCGCCGCCAGCGGGATGCGAGTCGGGTCCGTGCCGGTCACCAGCACGGGCGCGAAGATGCCGGCCAGGGCCACGACCGCCCAGATCGTGAGAACGGACAACTCGAACCCGACCCACCGTGACGGGTCGTCGGACGCCTCGCGGGCGTGCGTGGCCATCAGCACGTACCCCGTGGCCGCCGCGGCCCAGAGCCAGGCGATCAGGCCGCCGAGCGGCAGGTGCTCCTGCTGCGACCCCGTCACCATGTCGGGCGAGAAGACCGAGAGCAGCAACGTGGGAACCCAGATGGATGCGACGGCGATGCCGGGAGCGAGCCCGACCAGCCGGCCGACGGCATCGTGACGGGCCGCCTCCCCATGGGGCTCGGGGACGGCACGTGGCGGTGTGGAGTGCGTACTGGCCATGTGCCAATCGTCCTCGGGGCCGCACCGGTCGGCGCCGTCTCGTCGGTCACACCGTGACCAGCGCACGTCTCGCGCGTCCCCCGTGTCGGTGGCTCACCGACGCCGCCACGCCCCCCGCTCCGGCGGCTCCGGAGAGGAGGCCGTGTCCCCCGTGGCCGCGCTGAACGGCCGGGCACCGGGCCGCCGTCGATCGACGTCGTCCCACGACAGCACACCGGTCGGCAGTGCGGCGGATGCCGTGGCGCGGCGGAGCGTCCAGAGGTCGAGCGGGTTGGCCGAGCCGACGAGCACGAGGTTGCCGAACCGCTTGCCCTTGAGCACCTCGTGCAGTCCGACGAACGCGACATGACCCAGGGCCGCCCGCGCACCGGCGGCGACCCGCGCGGCATACCGAAGGCCTGGCTCGTCAGCGACGTTGGCAAGCATCAGCCCGCCGGGCGCCAGCACCCGCCCCACCTCTGCGAACCACTCGACGGTGGCGAGCTCCGGCGGCACCCGCCCACCGGCATACGCGTCGACGACCACCACGTCGGCACTGCCGTCGCGCAGTGCCGCGCCCCCCGCCAGGCCGTCGACGGGCCGCACCCGGATCCGGTGCCCCCGCGGGAGCGGCAGCTCGCGGCGCACCGCCTCGGTGAGCGCGGCATCCGGCTCGAGGACGACCTGCGGCGACCCGGGTCGGGTGTGCTGCACCCAGCGCGCGAGGGTGAGCCCGGCGCCGCCGACGTGGGTCACCCGCAGCGCGCCGTCGGGCGCGAGGGCGTCGAGGCACAGCGCCAGGTGCTGTACGTACTCGAAGTCGAGGCGCTGCGGGTCGTCGAGGTCGACCGCCGACTGCGGCTGGCCGTCGAGCACCACGGTGACGAGGGATCCCTCGCGCTCGAACTCGGCTCCGCCCACGCGGGAAGGCTACGCGGTGGCCGGGAGAGGACCGTCTCATCGCGCCTCTACGATGCGGGTATGCCGCCCCGCCGACGTACCGACCCCGAGGCCGGTCGCGCGGCCGTGGCTGCCTGGCGGGTGGATCCCGAGGGTGTGGACCGAGCGTCGCTCGGAACCGCCGTGCGCTACACCCTGGAGGAGCTCGGGACGCGCGCACCCGGCCGCAGCGTGGAGGTGCGGGTGCCCCCGTTCGGCGCGGTGCAGTGCCTCGAGGGACCCCGGCACACGCGGGGCACCCCGCCCAACGTCGTCGAGTCGGACGCCGGGACCTGGCTGCGACTGGCCACCGGTGACCAGCGCTGGGCCGAGGCACTGGCACAGGGGCTGCTGCGGGTCAGCGGCACGCGGGCAGACCTCGACGCCCTCCTGCCCCTGACCGACCTCGGGCCCTCTCGGGCGCCGAAGTGACCACGGCGGACGGGGCGACGCAGGGATCGGGCGACGGCATCCGGCCCGGGCCGCGCACGCGGGTGCGACACGGCATCGTCGTCGTGCCCGAGCACCGGTGGAACCAGTCGGCGCCTCGCTGGTCGGCGGCGGAGGCGATGGGCTTCGACCACGCGTGGACCTATGACCACCTCGTGTGGGGTGGCCTGCCCGACTCGCCGGTCTTCGCGTTCGCCCCGACGCTGGCGCTGGCCTCCACCGTCACCTCCTCCCTCGGCCTCGGTGTCTTCGTGGCGTCCCCCAACTTCCGGCACCCGTACGTGCTGGCGCGGGACGCCATCACCCTCGACGACGCGAGTGGAGGCCGCTTCCTCCTGGGCATCGGCGCCGGGGGCGACCTCGACAGCGGGATCCTCGGCGAGGACCGCCCGCTGCGCGAGCGGGTCGACCGGTTCCACGAGTTCGCAGGCCTCCTCGACCGGCTGCTGGGCGAGGACCACGTCGACCACGACGGCGAGTTCTATGTGACCCGCGACGCGCGCACCCTCCCCGAGCCGGTCCGTGAACGGGTGCCCCTCGTCGTCGCCGCCAACGGCCCGCGCTCGATCGCCCTCGCGGCCCGGCTCGGCGACGCCTGGGCCACCTATGGCGGCCGGGGAGACACCGTCGACGAGTGGTTCGCCCACGTCGCCACGCTGGTGCGGCGGTTCGACGACGCGTGCGCCGATCGGGGCCGCCGCCCGATGGACCGGTACCTCCTGCTCGACGCCTCGCCGCGCTACGCCCTGGAGTCGGTCGACCTGTATGCCGAGATGGCCGGGCGCGCGGCCGAGCTGGGGTTCACCGACGTCGTCACCCACTGGCCGCGACCCGAGGGACCGTATGCCGGTGACGAGGCCGTGCTCGAGGCCGCCGCCGCCACCGTCATCCGCCCCTGATCAGGCCAGCGCCAGGGCCACCACGGGCTCGGTCGTCGGCTGCGCCGAGCCACCAGCCGGCTCCACCGTCATCGCCACGGTGTCCTCCGGCGTCGCCGACCCGGCCATGAGGGCCTGTCCGCTGCCCTCGGCATCGACCCCGAGCAGCCCGGCCGAGGTGGCTGCACCATCAGGCCCGACGTACCAGAGCTGGTAGGTCTTGCCGTCCGGGGCGGGCGGCAGGCCCGTGACCGAGATGGCCGCCTTGCCGAGCTGCTTGCTGTAGGCGACCTCGGTGGTCACCCCACCCTTGGTGCTCCGCACCGTCATCACGTCGGTCGCCGCAGACACCTGCGCCATCGGTGACCGGCTGGCGGTGTCGTCCGACCACGGGCTCCACGCCACGCCCCCGACGGCGATCACCGCGGCGGCCGCAGCGGCGGCGAACCAGGCGGTGCCACGACGGCGGCGGATCGGGACGACGGTGCCTACGGCATCCGGCTCGGCCTCGTTCTCCTCGGTCAGCGGGGGCAACGGGCGCACCTGGGCGATCCCGGCGAGCACCGA
>DASQEZ010000084.1:0-25605 GCA_035633415.1 Ornithinibacter sp.
ATGATCTTCGACGACCACGACATCCGCGACGACTGGAACACCTCGTGGTCGTGGCGCCGCGAGATGCGCGCGACCACCTGGTGGCAGGAGCGGATCGTCGCCGGGCTCGGGTCCTACTGGCTGCACCAGCACCTCGGCAACCTCTCGCCGGCCGAGCTGGCCCAGGAGGAGGTCTGGCGCCGGGTCGTCGCGCACGAGGCCTCGGGGGCGACCGACGAGCTCGACCTCACCGCGCACGTCGACGCCCTCGCCGCCCGGGCCGACGCCGAGCCCTCGACCTACCGGTGGAGCTACAGCCGTGCCCTGGGCGACTGCACGCTGCTCGTCATCGACTCCCGCGCCGCGCGCGAGCTGCGACCCGACGGCCGGTCCATGCTCGACGCCGTCGAGATGCGCTGGGTCGACGAGGTGATGAGGGGCGGGGTGCGGCACCTGTTCATCGGCACCTCGCTGCCCTTCCTGCTCCCGCCCGGCCTGCACGACTTCGAGGCGATGGACGAGGCGCTCGCCCAGGGCGCCTACGGACGGTCGGTGGCGCGGGCCGCCGAGAAGCTGCGCCGCAGCATCGACCTCGAGCACTGGGCGGCGTTCAACGAGGGATTCGACGAGCTCTTCGAGATGGTCATGCAGGTGGCCCGGGGCGAGCGCGGCCCGGCGCCCCAGACGGTCACCTTCCTGTCCGGCGACGTCCACAACTCCTATCTCGCCGAGGTCGACGACCCGCTGCGGCTCGGGGCGCAGTCGCGCGTGGTGCAGGCGGTGTGCTCGCCGATCCGCAACCCGATGCCCCGTGCCGTGCGGGTCGTCATGTCACTCTTCGCCAGGTCGCTGGTGCGCCCGATGCGGTTCGTCGCGTCGCGCTCGCCCCGAGTGCCCGACCCGGCCCACCCCTGGACGGTCACCGACGGCCCCTGGTTCGACAACAACATCGCGCTGGTCACGGTGGGTCCCGAGGCACTCTCGCTCGCCTGGGTCACCGGGGTCGTCGAGGACGACCCCGGCCACCCGCGGCTGCAGCAGGTGTACGCCGCGCGGCTCGATCCGCTGCCCGCGACGGTCAGGGTCGCGTCCGGGTCCGTTCAGGGTTGGACCCCGGCGCGGAACACCGGAGGCGTCGCCTAGCGTTGGGCGGGCAGGAGACGGGTGCGACAGCCTCGCACGTCGTCTCACCCGCCCGCCGGTCCGCCGGCCCGCACGCGAGGACCGACATGACGCTCACCAACGCGCCCGCCAGCAGGACCAGCGAGCGCCTGGCCGCCGCCCGCGTGGAGGGTCTGAGCAAGGTCTACGGCTCCGGTGACACGCGCGTCGTGGCGCTCGACGACGTCACTCTCGACCTGTACGCCGGCGAGTTCACCGCGATCATGGGCAAGTCCGGCTCCGGCAAGTCGACGCTGATGCACTGTGCCGCAGGGCTGGATGACGCCACATCTGGCCACGTCTACCTCGGCGACGTCGACCTCACCACGCTCAAGGAGAAGCACCTCACCGAGCTGCGTCGTGACCGGATCGGCTTCGTCTTCCAAGCCTTCAACCTCGTGCCGACCCTGACCGCGCAGGAGAACATCGTGCTCCCGGCGGCGATCGCCGGCCGGCGCCCGGACCCGGCGTGGTTCGACGAGGTCGTCGACACGGTGGGCCTGCGCGACCGGCTCGGGCACCGCCCGAGCGAGCTCTCGGGCGGTCAGCAGCAGCGGGTGGCCTGCGCGCGTGCCCTCGTCGGCCGCCCCGACGTCGTCTTCGCCGACGAGCCCACCGGCAACCTCGACTCCACGTCCGGGGCCGAGGTGCTCGGCTTCCTGCGCCGGGTGGTCGACACCCACGGCCAGACCGTCGTGATGGTGACCCACGATCCCGGGGCCGCCAGCTGGACCGACCGGGTGGTCTTCCTCGCGGACGGCCGGGTCGTCGAGGAACTGCGTGCTCCGACGCCCGAGCGGGTGCTGGCGGCGATGGCACGGCTCGACCAGCCCGCCGGGGTCTGACCGTGCTTCGAGCGACCTGGCGCAGCGTCTTCGCGCGCAAGCTCCGCCTCTTCCTCAGCGCCTTCGCCGTCATCCTCGGCGTGGCGTTCGTGTCCGGCTCCTACGTCTTCACCGACACCCTCGGTCGAGCCTTCACCGGGCTGACCAGCGGGGCGGTCGGCGACGTCATCGTGCGGCCGGGCACGTCGGCCGACAGCGGGGGTGGCTTCGGCGGGGGCACCGCCGGGGGGCGCACCATCTCGTCCTCTCTCGTCGACGAGCTGGCCACCGTTCCCGGCGCAGCCCGCGCCGATGGCCGGATCAGCAACTTCGGCACCTTCGTCGTCGGCAAGGACGGCAAGCTGATCGGTGGTGCGGGACCGCCCGGGATCGCCGTCAACTACTCCGGCGGGCCGGCGGCCAACGGGGTGCCCGCCGCGACGCTCGAGCGCGGTCGCTGGCCGGCGGCCGCGGGCGAGATCGTGCTCGACGACTCCACCGCCGACAAGGCCGGCTACCTCATCGGCGAAACCGTGCCGATCGTCACCGCGACCGAACAGCCCCGCCTCGAGGCGCGCCTCGTGGGCACCGCCTCGTTCGGTGGGTCGACCCTGGTCGGAGCCAGCATCGTCATGTTCGACACCGCCCAGGCGCAGGAGCTCTTCCTCGGAGGCGAGGACGCCTACTCGCAGGTCTGGGTGACCGCGGCGCCCGGCACCACCCAGGACCAGCTGCGCGAGGCCGTGGCCACGGTGCTGCCGTCCGACACCCAGGCGGCGACGGGGGACGACACCGCCGCCCGTGCCGCCAGCCGGATCGACGAGGCGCTGTCCTTCGTCACGACGTTCCTCCTGGTCTTCGCCGGCATCGCCCTGACCGTCGGGGCGTTCCTCATCGTCAACACCTTCTCGATCCTCGTGGCCCAGCGCAGCCGTGAGCTGGCCCTGCTGCGCGCGATCGGGGCCAGCCGTCGCCAGGTGGCCCGGTCGGTGCTGGTCGAAGCGGGCGTGGTGGGGTTCCTGGGGTCGGCCGTGGGGGTCGTCCTGGGCGTGCTGCTCGCCATCGGCATCAAGGGGGTCTTCGGGCGCTTCGGCCTCGACCTCAGCAAGAACGCGCTCGTGCTCGAGCCGCGCACGGTGGTCGTCAGCCTGGTCGTGGGGGTGCTGGTCACGCTCGCCGCCGCCTACCTGCCGGCTCGGAGAGCGGGCAGCGTGCCCCCGGTGGCCGCGATGCGCGACGACGTGGCCCTCGCCGAGAGCGGGCTGAAGTGGCGACTCAGCGTGGGCGGCGTGCTCCTCGCCGCAGGCGTCGGCGGCATGACGGCCGGGCTGCTGGGCGTGGGGTCCGAGCCCACCTACGTGCTCGGTGCCGGCGCCTTCGGCGTGCTGGTGGGCACGGCCCTGTTGAGCCCCGTGCTCGGGCGGCCGGTGCTCGCCGGCCTGGGCTGGGTCTACCGGCGCGGGTTCGGCGCGGTCGGGCTCATGGCGGAGCAGAACACCCGACGCAACCCACGCCGCACCGCCGCCACCGCGTCGGCCCTGATGATCGGCGTGTCACTCGTGACGATGATGGCGGTGCTCGGGGCATCGGCAAAGGCGAGCCTCGACAAGACGCTGGCCGAGGACATCATCGCCGACTTCGTCGTGACCAACCCGGTGGGGCAGCCGTTCTCGGGCGCCGTGGCGAACGACATCGAACAGGTGCCCGGCGTCGCGGACGTCGCGCGGGTGCGGGCCGCCCTGCTCCAGGTCGACGGGGACAGGGACTTCGCCACGGCCGTGGACCCGGATGCCATCACTGCTGTCGCACGACCCGACGTGACGACCGGCTCGTTCGCCGACCTCGGCGCGACCACGGCGGCCCTGTCGACCGACTTCGCCGCCGAGAAGGGGCTGTCCGTCGGGTCGACCGTCACGATCGGCTACGCCGGTGAGGAGACCCAGGTGGAGGTGGTCGCCACCTACGTCGCCGACAGCGTGCTCCAGTCGGACGTCACGATGTCGCTCGAGGGGTTCGACGCCATCGGGGTGCCGCCGACCGACCGCACGGTCTACGTGGTCGCCCAGCCGGGAACCGATCGTGCCGCGCTCGCTGCCGGTCTGGACCGCGTGGTCGCCGACCTGCCGACCGTCAGCGTGAACGACCAGGCCTCGTTCGCCGCCGAACAGCGCGAGCCCATCGACCGCCTGCTCTTCATCGTGTACGCCCTGCTCGGCCTGGCGGTCGTGATCGCGGTGCTCGGAATCGTCAACACGCTTGCCCTGTCCGTCATCGAGCGGATCCGCGAGATCGGCCTGCTCCGCGCCGTCGGCCTCAGCCGCCGCCAGCTGCGCACCATGCTGCGACTGGAGGCGGTGGCGATCGCCCTGCTCGGTGCGGTGCTCGGAGTCGTGGTGGGTCTCGCGTTCGCGCTGGCTCTGCAGCGATCGCTGGCCGACGACGGGCTCGACGTGCTCGCGATCCCCGGCGGACAGCTCGTCGGCTTCGTGCTGGTCGCTGGTGTGGTCGGGGTGCTGGCCGCGCTCTGGCCCGGCCGCCGGGCCGCGCGCCTGGACGTGCTGCGCGCGATCGGGACGGACTGAGGCCCCCCGCGCCTACGAGAACATTCGCGTCGCCGCCGCCTCGGCATCGGCGTACTGCGACCCGGCCGCCCCGAGCACCTGGCCGATCGAGTCGAGCGAGGCGCGGACCTGATGCTGGGTGCCACGCCACTGCGCAACGACCCCCTGGAACTGCACGGATGCCGTGCCCGTCCAGGCGTCCTGCAGGCCGGTGAGCCGCGCCAGCATGACGCCCACCTGACCCTCGATGTCAGCCGAGATGCGGGCCACGTCACCCGCCGCCGCGGCGATGCGGTCGGTGTCGACCTGGAACTGTGCGCTCATGTCGGCGCCCCCCTTCGTGGTGGGCGGCACCCCGGCGGTGCGCCCGTGGTCGTGAGCGTAGGTCGAACGGCCCGGGCGGCCCGCCGGTTTTCCACAGGCCGTCCCGCCCCACGGTGACCGAGGCGGGCAGCCGGGCGGGCGCCATCCGCGCGCCTGATCGGGTGTCCGGCTCGGGCCGCAGCGCCGCACCTAGGATCTGGGAGTGGCCATCCTCATCGACCCGCCTCGGCCCGAGGCGCACGGCCGCCGGTGGTCGCACCTGGTCAGTGACACCAGCATCGAGGAGCTGCACCGCTTCGCCCGCTCGCTCGGCATCCCCGAACGCGGCTTCGAGGGCGACCACTACGACATCCCGGAGGAGCGCTACACGTCCGTCGTCGCGGCCGGGGCGCAGCCGACACCGGCTCGCGAGCTGCTCCGGGCCCTGCAGGCGAGCGGGCTGCGGATGCAGAAGCGGCGGGGGGACAAGGGGGTCGCGCGGGTGCACGGCATCCGGTTCGTCGACGGCACGTCGGCCGACGTCGACCTGATCAGGTCCGACCGCGAGGCCGACGAGGTGCGCGTCTTCGCGGCGATGGCCTTCGTGCGCGACGACGCCGGCGACTTCGCGGTCGTCCACTCCATCCGCAGGGGCGAGTGGGGGGCTCCGGGAGGATGGCGTGAAGTGGGAGAGTCAGTGCGCGAGAACGCTGTTCGCGAGGTCCGCGAAGAGACCGGCCTCGTCGTCGGAACGATCGACCTCGTGCCGCTCGGCTACGAGCGCTTCCACCACCGCTCGAGCGGGGGGCTGTGGGTCGAGGGCCGTGATCTGCTCCAGGTCTTCGAGGTGCGGGTCCCGGGGCTGCGCCCGACCCTCCACGCCGAGCTCGACGACACCTCGGACCGCCGCTGGGTGACCTGGGACGAGCTGCGGCTCGAGTGCGCCGACCAGTTCTGGTGGCCGCTGGCCGACGCCGTGCTCAGCCCGCGAGGCGGGTGATCTCGCGCGCGAGGTTCTCGCGCGCGGACGGCTCCCACTCGGCACGGGCGTGCGCGGTGCGGTAGACGTGCTCGCGTACCAGGAACGGCCGCAGCACCTCGGTGCGGGCCGCCGCGTAGGCCGCGACCGGCACGGATGCGTACTCCTCGCGGACCTGGGCGCAGTACTCGTCGAACCGCGCCACCGGAGCGGCGAGCACCCACAGGTCGGCATCGTGCACCACCACTCGGGCCGGGTCGTCGAGGGCCTCGGCCGTCAGCTGGTGGGACGCCGTGTCGAGCACCACCGCGACCACCCGTGCGGTCAGCTCGGGGTCGACCTGGAGCCGGCCCAGCTGTCGTGCTGCCAGCGACGCGCTCTCGGCCTCGTTCGCCGCCGTCGGGTCCACGGCGTAGACGGCGTCGTGGAACCAGGTGGCCAGGGCGGCCACGGCGTGGTTCGTTCCGTTCACACCGCCGGCCGAGCACAGCATGTCGACCGCCGTCAGCACCTCGCTGAGATGCGTGGTGTCGTGGTAGCGGCGGTGCGGCTCGTGCCAGCGGCGGAGCAGGTCACTGCCGACGTCGTCCACGGTGGCGACGGTCCCCGCTGCCACGGCGGCGCAGTCCGCCCGCCACCGCCCCCTGAGCGCGTCCATCGGGCCACTGTGCCACTCGGCGGGCCCGACGTCACCCGGCCAACCGGCTGCGTTCGTAGGCCTTGGCGTAGCGGCTGCCGGTGGCCAGCAGGAGCAGACCCATGACGATGAACGCCACGGAGCGCACCAGCCCGCTCAGGGCGGCGAGGTCGAAGAGGAAGAGCTTGGCGACACTGATGCCGGCCAGCACGAGTCCGGTGCGCAGGGTCAGGTCGGCGTCGCGCGAGCGCTCGAGGCCGCGCAGCAGCAGCCAGGCCGCGGCGAGCATCCAGGTGACGGTCGCCACCGCGTGCCCGACGGTGAACCCGAGCGTGGTCTCCCCGACCCTGGCTCCGAGGAGGGTGCCGACCGCGACGAGCACGGTCGTCGAGGCACCCAGGCCCAGCACCCAGGCGACCACGGTGGCGGCGAGCCGCACCTCGCGCCCGAGGCCGCGCTGGTTGCCGACGGCCCAGAGCCCGGTCGCCACCACCGCGCCGACGAGGACGCTGTCGACCAGTGCCAGCACCATGTCGTGCGTGCCGGCGGTGGATGCCGTGAGCGCGGCCAGGGGGTGCTGCACCCACGCCAGTACCGCGACGAGGGCCACCCCGGCGGCGAGCGCCAGGCTGATCCGCGAGCGGCCGACCCCGGCCGCGGCGAGACCACCGAGGGCGAGGAGCAGCAGGCCGGTGGTGACGAACCGGTCCGGGGCGCCGGAGACGACGGCGAGGACGGCCAGGACGGCACCTCCGGCACCCACCGTGGCGACGAAGTGGTCGGCGACCGGGCCGAGGGGCCGCCTGGCCAGGCTGGTGGCGGCGAGGAGCAGCACGGCCGCGGCGGAGCCCAGGGCCAGGGTGCGCACCGGCTCGTCCAGCGCCACGGTCGTCACGAGCAGGCCGGTGGTCAGCAGGGCCACGGCGACCGACGCGGAGACGTCGTGGGCGTCGCGACGCACCGAGATCGCCGAGGTGACGAGGGTCGCCGCGAGCACGACGACCGCGACGGCGAGGTGGCCCGCGGCCTGCGCGCCACGAGGGGCGTCCACCGCGGCGACCAGCAGGGAGAGCGTCACGGGCAGCACCCGGACGACGGTGAGCGCCGGTCGGGTCCGCAACCCACCGGCCCACCAGCCGGCCACGCAGAGCACGCCGAGGAATGCCGAGACGACCCAGCCGTCGCCCCCGGCGACCACGGGGGCCAGGCCGGCCGCGCCCACGATCAGCAGCACCGCGAGCATCTCGCTGTCCCACCGGCGGGCCAGGTGCAGTCCACCCAGCGCCACCAGCCCCGCGAGGACCAGGCCGACACCCGGCACGACCCAGCCGTAGCCGCTGGTCACCGCGACGACGTCGAGGTAGGCCGCGGCGGCGCCGGTGGCGACGAGCGCCACGGGCGCGCTGCCGACCGAAGCCCCTCCACGCCGGTCGGCCTCTCCACCGCGCACCCCGAGCCAGACCAGCACGGCGGCGAGGACGGCACCCGCGGCGACGCGCGCCGGGGGCCCGAACCACCCCTGCTGGGCGGCCAGGACCAGGAGCATCGCGACGCCGGCCATGGTGATGACGGCACCCGCGACCGCCAGGACGCGGGTCACCGCACCCTCACGGCGGTACCAGGGGACGGGGGCGGCCGGCGGGGCCGCGACCCCCCGTGGCGGCGGCGGCACGGCCGGAGCAGCCGGCGACGTTGGGCGCACGACCGCAGCAGCGGGCCGCGAGGTTGACGGAGCGGGCTGCGCGGGCGGCATCGCCGCGGCGGCCTCGCGGTCCATCTCCGACCGCAGCCGGGCCAGGCCGTTGCCCACGGCGTAGAGGCGGTTCATGGCGTCGGCGAAGTCGGACTCGAGCTGGTGGACGGCGGCACGGTTGCTCATGGCCCCAGCATGGCGCCCGGACGCACGGCGGCGCCTGAGCACGCCGACTCAACCGCGTGCTCAGGCGCCTCCCGTGGCGCGTCCGGTCAGCCGTTGGTGCTGGTCGGCTTGGCCACCAGGGTGGCCTTGACCTCCACGCTCTTGCCGTCGCGCAGGACGGTGAGGGTGACCTGGTCGCCCGTGCTCTTCTCGCGCACGTGCCCGACGAGGGAGTCGGCCGACTCGACGCGCTCACCGTTGACGGCGACGATGACGTCGCCGACCTTCAACCCGGCATCGGCGGCGGGGGTGCCGTCGCCAACGGAGGTGATCTCGGCGCCGGCGCGTGTGGCCGAGCCGTCGCTGGCGGAGCCGTCCTGGGGGGTGACCCCGAGGTAGGCGTGCGTCGCGGTGCCCGAGTCGATGAGCTGCTTGGCGATGGAGGTGGCCTCGTTGACGGGGATCGCGAAGCCGATGCCGATGCTGCCCGACTGGCCGCCGGAGGCGGAGCCGAGCGTGGCGATGGCCGAGTTGATGCCGATCAGCTGGCCGCTCGCGTTGACCAGTGCCCCGCCGCTGTTGCCGGGGTTGATGGCGGCGGAGGTCTGGATGGCGTTGGTCACGACGGTCTCGCCCGAGGACTGGGCCTGGCCGTTGGGACCGCCCTGGCCGTCGCCACCCTCGGCCTCGGTGGTGACCGGGCGGTTGAGCGCGCTGACGATACCGGTGGTGACGGTGCCGGCCAGGCCGAGCGGGTTCCCGACCGCCATGACCGGGTCGCCCACCGCGATGGAGTCGGAGTCGCCGATGGCGACGGGGGTGAGGTCGCTCGGGGCGTTCGAGATGGTGATCACGGCCAGGTCGGTCGAGGGGTCGGTGCCGCGGATCTCGGCGTCGTAGGTGCGGCCGTCGGCCAACGTCACGGTGAGCTTCTGGGCGCCGGAGACGACGTGGTTGTTGGTGAGCACGTGGCCGGACTCGTCGATGATGACCCCGGAGCCCTGTCCGCCGCCCTCACCGCTCGTGGCGGTGATGCTGACGACGCTCGGCGAGACGGCCGAGGCGGTGGCAGTCCAGTCCGGTGCGGAGGCCGTGCCCTGCTTGACCGGGGCGACGGCGGTGCTGCCGAGGGTCGTACTGGACGACGCGGCACCGGTACCCTCCGTCCCCGCCGGCCAGTAGTTGGCCGCGGCCACGGTGCCACCGGAGGCCAGCAGTGCGGCGAGCACCGCCACGGCGGTGAGCTGGCCGGCGCCGCGCCTGGCGGGCTTGGGGGCGGGCGCCTGCGGCGCGGGCTGGCCCAGCGGGCCGAGCGGCCCGAGGGGCGGGGGAGTGGCGGCCGAGGTGGAGGGCATCGGGCCCGTCGGCGCACCGGCACCTTCGATCCTGGGCGCCGTGGTGGTGCCGCCGGTGGGGGTGTACCACTGAGGGGTGGGGTGCTGGTCGCTCATCGGTGCTGCCTTCCTTCGATCGATCTGGCTGACTTGCCATCAGTCAACTCGGCCGAGGTGGACAGGCCCTGATCAGTTGCTGGGAGTCTCCTGTGGGAGGCGGACCACGAAGGTGGCACCCCCACCAGGGGTCGGCGCGACCCCGACGCGACCGTGGTGCTGCGAGACGATCGCGGCGACGATCGCCAGGCCGAGGCCGCTGCCACCGCCACCGGTGCGGCCCCGCGAGGGGTCGGCGCGATAGAACCGCTCGAACACCTTGGTCGCCACCGCCTCGGGCACACCGGGCCCGTGGTCGCGGACCTCGAGGGCGACACCGTCGGCGTCGTGACCGACGGCGATCTCCACCGGGGTGCCGTCGGGGGTGTGTCGCAGGGCGTTGGCGACGAGGTTGGTGACGACCTGACGCAGGCGGGACTCGGTGCCGCGCACCATGGTCGGCGCGACCGGCCCGTCGAGGCCGACCAGCGAGATGCGGCGCTCCGGCGCGCGTACGCGGGCGTCGGCGACGGCATCCGCCGCGAGCACGGTGAGGTCGACCTGGGTCTTCTCCACGGCGGGCGCGTCGTCGATGCGGGCGAGGGTGAGCAGGTCCTCGACGAGGCCGCTCATCCGGGTCGACTCCGCCTCGATGCGCTCCATCGCCTGGCCGACGGCGGCGCTGTCGGGGACCGCTCCCTGCCGGTAGAGCTCGGCGTAGCCGCGCACGGTGGCGAGCGGGGTGCGCAGCTCGTGCGAGGCGTCGGCGACGAACTGACGCATCCGTTCCTCACTGGCCTCGCGCACCGCGAACGACGACTCGATGCGGGTCAGCATGACGTTGAGGCTGCGCGAGAGCGAGGTGACCTCGTCGTCGGCCTGGCGAACCGGGATGCGCTGGGTGAGGTCACCCGTGGCGATCGCGGCGGCGGTGTCCTCGATCCGCGACAACGGGCGGAAGGCGCGGCGCACGGCGAACCAGGCGAGCACGAGCGAACCGACCAGCGCGAGCGAGCCGATCAGCCCGGTCGTGACGAGCAGCCGGGTCACCGTGTGGTTGACCGTGCTCAGTGGGATGCCGACCGCGAACGTCGCGTTGGCCCCGGTGACCCTGCCGGCCACGAAGCGCCACCTGAGCGGGCCTGACTCCGAGCCCACCGTGAAGGGCTCACCGCTGGTCACGAGGGGGGAGCTCGGCGAGAGCTCTGGCAGGTCGGGTGTCGTCGCGACACCGGTCGGGAGGCGGGTGACGACGCCGATCTGGCTCTGCAGCTCGAAGGCGTAGTTCGACGGGAACGCGGAGTCCCGGCTGTTCAGGTCGGCCAGGGCCTGGCTCGCGACCGGTCGGGCGACCGACCGCAGCTCGGCGTCGACGCCGTCCAGCAGGTCGGACCGCATCAGGTAGGCGGTCGCGAGGCTGGTGAGCACGAGCGCGGCCCCGACCAGGGTCCCCACGATCGCCACGAGGCGGGTCCGCAACGGAACCGCCTCGAGCTGGCGCACGACGCGGGCAACGGGCCCGCGGTCGCTGCGCGGTGTGGGGATCGAACCCATCAGACCTGAGGAGGCAGGCGCAGGACGTAGCCGACGCCGCGCTTGGTGTGGATGAGCGGGCGAAGACCCTCGGTGTCGATCTTGCGGCGCAGGTACGAGATGTAGGACTCGACGATGCCGGACTCGCCGCGGAAGTCGTAGTCCCAGACGTGGTCGAGGATCTGCGCCTTGGAGAGCACGCGGTTGGGGTTGAGCATCAGGTAGCGAAGGAGCTTGAACTCGGTGGGGCTGGTCTCGATGACCCGGCCGGCGCGGCGCACCTCGTGCGAGTCCTCGTCGAGCTCGAGGTCCTCGAACGCGATCACCTGACGGTCCTCGTCGGCCTCGCCGCGGGTGCGACGCAGCACGGCGCGGATCCGGGCCACGACCTCCTCGAGGCTGAACGGCTTGGTGACGTAGTCGTCACCGCCCACGGTGAGGCCCTTGATCTTGTCGTCGACCGAGTCGCGCGCGGTGACGAAGACGATCGGCAGCTGGCGACCCTGCTCGCGCAGGCGCCGGGTGACGGTGAAGCCGTCCATGTCAGGGAGCATGACGTCCAGGACGCACAGGTCGGGGTTGTGGTCGCCGGCGACCCGCAGGGCCTCGGACCCGCTGGCGGCGGTGGCCACGTCGAAACCGGCGTAGCGCAGGGAGGTCGCGAGGAGCTCGCGGATGTTCGGTTCGTCCTCGACGACGAGGAGGCGTGCCTCGGGGGTCTGGGTGCTCACGCTCTCAGTGTGGCGGGCGAACCTGTGAGTTCGCTGGACGTCTGCTGGGACGATGCCGACAGGCAGGGGCCCGGCCGAGGCCACCCAGGGGCGGCCTCAGAGCCCTTCGTAGTCGGACGTGGTCGACGCGTCGAACGCCCCGAAGGCCCCGACGGCGAAGAAGACCACGAGGAGCAGGACACCCAGGGCGAGTGAGATGCCGAACGCGATCCAGCCGTAGCGTGTCATCCGAGCCGACGCCTGGGGGTCGGTCGACTGCTTGGACAGCGCCACGATGCCGAAGATCAGCGACGGGAGGCAGAGCAGGCAGCACCCGACGGTGGCGATCGCCGAGATGATCGTCAGGGTGAGAGCTCCGCTGTTCTGCTGCGGGGCGGCGTAGGGGACGGGGGGCGGCGGGTAGGGCGACTGGCCGTAGGCCTGGCCGTACGGGGTCTGGCCGTAGGGGGTCTGGCCGTAGGGGGGCTGCCCGTATGGCGCCTGCCCGTACTGGGGTTGCTCGTACGGCGGTTGGCCGTACGGCGCCGGAGCAGCGGGGAGTTCGGGCGGGTGGGGTGCGGCGTACGGCTGTGGCGCGGCGTACGGCGACGGCGGGGTCACCGGTGGCTCCGGAGAGGGGATCGGCTGGGTCGGCTCGGGCGTGCTCCACGTCGGCGCGGTCGGGTCCGGGAACCCCTCGCCGGTGCCGCCCTGGTCGGTGCTGTCGTTCATCGTCGGCCGTCCTCGTCTGCGCCGACGGCACCGGTCGGGGCCGTCGCGCACGAGGCTAGCGAGTCGGCCACCGTCGTCGGACCCCGGGCGCCACGTCGCCGCCGGGCGCGAGCCGTGTCAGGATCGAGCGGTGAGACTCCCACTTCCGCAGGTCGAGCCCGACCCGACCCTCCCGGGGTCGGTGACCGTCTACGAGGTGGGCCCGCGTGACGGCCTGCAGAACGAGTCGACCGTCATCCCGGCAGCGGTCAAGGCCGAGTTCGTCCGCCGGCTGGCAGCCGCAGGCCTCGCGACCGTCGAGACGACCTCGTTCGTCGACCCGCGGTGGGTTCCCCAGCTCGCCGACGCCGAGGAGGTGCTCGGGCTGCTCGGCCACGAGGGGCTCGGCCCGCGGCGACCCGTGCTGGTGCCGAACGAGCGAGGGCTCGACCGTGCCCTGGCGGCGGGGGGCGGGGCGGTGGCGGTGTTCGGCAGCGCCACCGAGACGTTCGCCCGCACGAACCTCAACCGCACCGTCGCGGAGTCGGTCGAGATGTTCCGCCCGGTCGTCGAGCGGTCCCGGGCCGAGGGCCTGTGGGTGCGGGCCTACGTGTCGATGTGCTTCGGCGACCCGTGGGAAGGGCCGGTGCCCGTGCCGCAGGTGGTCGACGCCTGCCGGCGGCTGATGGACCTCGGCTGCGACCAGCTCTCGCTGGGGGACACCATCGGGGTCGGCACGGTCGGCCACGTGCACCGGCTGCTCGCGGCGCTCGACGAGGCCGGCATCGGGCCGGACCGGGTCGGGGTGCACTTCCACGACACCTACGGACAGGCCCTGGCCAACACGATGGCGGCGCTGCGTGACGGGGTGCGCGTCGTCGACGCGTCCGCCGGCGGGCTGGGGGGCTGCCCGTACGCCAGGTCGGCCACCGGGAACCTCGCGACCGAGGACCTGGTCTGGGCGCTGCAGGGGGCAGGGGTGGAGACCGGCGTCGACCTCGACGCGCTGGTCGCCACGAGCGTGTGGATGGCCGGCCGGCTCGGTCGCCCGTCGCCCTCACGCGTGGTGCGCGCCCTGGCCGCGAGCTGACCGCCGCGCCTCTCACCGGGTCCGTGCTGGTGGGACCGGGGGCTGTGGCTTCATGTGAGTTCGATGTGAGTTCATGGCGGTGGGACACCTTTCGACGCCATCCGGCGGATCATGACCCCCATGAGTGACCAGAACACCCCCGTGCCCGACCCCGCGCAGCCTGCCCGGCCCGAGCAGTCGGGGCCGGCTGCCCCGGCGCCACCGCAGTGGCGGGGAGGCGGGGGGTCGGCTGCATCGCCGGGCGCCCCGTCGGCACCGCGGCGTTGGTGGAACGAGGCCACCTCGACCGGCGGCGGGCGCGCGGCCCTGGTCGGCGTGGCGGTGCTCGGCGTGCTCTTCCTCGTCACCGGGCTCGGCCTCGTCACCGCCGTCGCGGTCGCACAGCACCGTGGTGGTGACGAGCGCGGCTTCGTCTTCAGCACCCGCGACGGGCGGAACATGGGCCCGGGGATGGGCAAGGGCAACGACAGGAGGAACGGACCGGGCGCCAACGGGCAGGACAAGGGCCAGAACAAGGGCCAGAACAAGGGCCAGGGCAACGGGCGCCACCAGGCCAACGGCGGTGGCGCCCCGGCGAACCCGGCGAACCCCGGCTCGGGGACGGGCCGTGGGGTCGCCGGCCTCGGGGCCGTCCTGCACGGTGAGTTCACGACCAACGTCACCGGCACGCCGACGGTCATGGTGGTGCAGACCGGTTCGGTGACGGCCTACACGGCCGGGAAGTCGCTCACCGTGAAGAGCACCGACGGCTACGAGGCGACCTACACCCTGGACGCGACGACGGCCACGACGGGTCGGGGCGCCGTGCAGCCCGCCACCGGCGTGCAGGTGCGCGTGCTCGCGGCCAAGGAGGGGATGAAGGTCACCACCCTGGTGGTCGGCTGAGCTCCGGGGTCACCCGGTACGGCCGGAGCCCTCGGCGCCATGCGACGCCGGGGGCTCGAGCCCGCCCCGCCCGGGCTCACCCGGCGTCGGCCTGGCGCCCGCCCGGTCGTCGACGATGCCGTTGACCTCGGGGGTGATCCGCCGCTCGAGCGCCAGGGCGAGCACCGCGACGCCGCCGAGGCAGGCGACGATGACGGCGATGAAGACGCCGCCCAGCCGGCGGTCGAGCAGCCACCCGGCGACGATCGGCGCGGTGATCGCCCCCATCTGGAAGGCACCGGCCGACACGGCGTTGAAGCGACCTCGGTCGAGGTCGCTGGCGAGGTCGTTGACGATCGCCGGCACCGTGGGTTGGAGCATCGTCTCGCCGAGGCCGAACAGCACGTGGAACACGATGACGCCCGCGGCGGCGAGGAGTGTGCCGGCCACCATGCCGGTCGCTCCGAGCAGCAGCCAGGCGGCGGCCCACAGCCAGACCAACCCGAGGAAGACCCGGGTGCGTCGGTGGCCGTCGATCAACCTCAGCACGAGGAACTGCATGCCGACGATCACGATGGTGTTGGCGGCGAAGGCCAGGCCGATGGTGCGCGTCGACACCTCGCTGACCTGGCGGGCGAACGCCGGGAACCCGGCCTCCATCTGCCCGTAGCCCACGAAGGAGGACAGGAAGGTGAGTGCGGTGATCCAGACGACGGCGGGGTTGCGCACGATGGTGAGGTAGCCGGTGCCCGCCTCGGCCGGCACCCCGGCCGGCGCCGGGTCGGGGCGCCCCGCCACGTGCCGCAGCGGCCCGAGCAGCAGGCCGATGGGCACCAGCATGCAGGCCGCGTCGACGAGGAAGATCGCGGTGAAGGTGCCCGGCCGGTCGACGTCGGTGAGGAACCCGCTGACGGTGCCGCCGATCCCGATGCCGAGGTTGACCAGGGCGAAGTTGATGCCGAAGAACTGGGTGCGCACCGGGCCCGAGACGATGCTCGAGGTCAGGGCGTTGAAGCCGGGCCAGCCCACCCCGAAGCTGATGCCCAGCAGGGTGAACGCGAGCACGAACGCCGGCACCGTCGTGGCGAAGGCCAGGACGACCGCGCCCACCAGCTGGGCGATGTTGCCCCAGACGAGGACCACGCGCGAGCCGATCCGGTCGATGAGGGCGCCGACCGGCCCCGTGACGACGAGGGCCACGACGGCGATCAGGCTCATCAGCAGCCCCGCGACGTCGAGCGGGACGCCGCGCACCTCGTGGACGTAGATGATCGTGAAGGGCAGGGTCATGCCCCGGCCGAGCGTCGAGATCGCCGTGGTCGACAGCAGCCACCGACCGGGCGTGGGGAGCTCGTCCCAGAAGCCGCGCAGGGTCAGCCGGGAGGGGCTCTGACCGCCGCCCCCGCTGCGGCTCTCGGTGGTCTCGGACACCCCTCCACGGTGCCACGGGGGACCCACACCGATCGAGCGGGTTCGTTGCGCAGGCGCCCGGATCCCGTGCGCGCGGGCCGCGAGCGGCCGCCATCCACAACCCGGCAGCGCGACACGCCCGCGAGCGGTTAGCCTTAGTCGCTGGTGCCCGTCCGGGCGCCGTACCCGCACACGCGACAAAGAGGTGGACCGTGCCGACTGGCAAGGTGAAGTTCTTCGACTCCGAGAAGGGCTTCGGTTTCGTGTCCGGCGACGCCGGCGAGGGCGACGTCTTCGTGCCCGCCAGCGCGCTGCCGGAGGGTGTGGCGGGCCTCAAGGGCGGCCAGCGCATCGAGTTCAGCATCGCCGAGGGCCGACGCGGTGCGCAGGCGCTGTCGGTGACCTTGCTCGACCCGGCGCCGTCGGTGACCACCAACCGTCGGGTGGCCAGCCGCAAGTCCCCCGACGAGATGGTCGTCATCGTCGAGGACGTCATCAAGCTGCTCGACTCGGTCTCGGAGTCGCTGCGCCGCGGTCACTACCCCGACAAGGCTCACGGCAACAAGGTCGCCCAGGTGCTGCACGCGGTGGCCGGCGACCTCGAGCTGTGATGGCCACCCTGAAGGTCGACCCGACCCTGCGGGGAGCCGTGGAGACGGCCCGCGAAGCCGCGGTGTCCATCGCGGAGTCCGGCGCCGTCGGGGAGCACGTCGGCATGGAGATGGTCGAGGACCGGCTCGCCACGCACTACTTCACCTGCACGGCGCGGGCCTACCTCGGCTGGCGCTGGGCCGTGTCCGTCTCGCGGGTGCCCCGCTCGAAGACCGTGACCGTCTGCGAGGCCAACCTGGTCCCGGGCGAGGGCGCGCTGCTCTCGCCCGACTGGGTGCCCTACGCCGAGCGGCTCGCCCCCGGCGACGTCGGCCCCGGTGACGTCACGCCGCTCGTGGCCGACGACCCGAACCTCGAGGCCGGCTTCGAGGCCACCGGCGATGACGACGTCGACCAGGTGGCCCTGTGGGAGCTCGGCCTCGGTCGACCTCGCGTGCTGTCCGCCGAGGGCCGCGAGACCGCTGCACAGCGCTGGTACGACGGAGAGTCCGGCCCGAGCGCCCCCATCGCCGCCAAGGCTCCGGCGCCCTGTTCCACCTGCGGGTTCTTCGTGCCGATGGCCGGTGCGCTGCGGGCGGTCTTCGGCGTGTGCGCCAACGAGTGGTCGCCCTCCGACGCCCGGGTGGTCAGCCTCGACCACGGCTGCGGCGCGCACTCCGAGGTCGACCTCGACGTCTCCTCCCCGGAGCGCATCGCACCGCCGATCCTCGACGACTTCGAGCTCGACCCGGCCTGACGGCGGCTCAGGCGCCGGCGGCGTTGCCCCGTCCGCGCCCGACGTACCACCAGGCGAAGGCGCCGAGCAGGATGCCGGCGACGCACGACCACGGCCACCACGACCGGTCGCCGGCGTGCAGCGACGGGACGACCAGGGTGACCACGAGGGCCACCGCCCACAGGCCGATGCCGACCCCGATGATCGCGCGGGTCGGCACCGCGATCGGCTCGACGGGGGCCGACTGGCCGAGCACCGTGGAGCGGGGCTCGGGGCGGGGTTCCGGCGTCGTCACGGGGCCAGCGTACGGGGCGGGGCCGACCGGCTCGTGCACCCGTCATGCGGCCGTAACGCCGCGCCACTAGGGTCCGGGCCATGCCCGATGCCACGCCCGACGCCACACCCGACACGGCGGCCACCGCGACCGCCTCGACCACCCCACCGCACGCCGGTCTCCTCGAGCGGCTCTTCCGCATCTCCGAGCGCGGCTCCACCGTGGGCCAGGAGGTGCGTGGTGGGTTCGCCACGTTCTTCACGATGGCCTACATCGTCGTCCTGAACCCGCTCATCCTCGGCTTCGTCAAGGACGCCGACGGCCAGTACCTCGGTGGCGGCTCCAGCCCGAACCTGGCCGCCATCGCGGCCGGCACGGCGCTCGTCGCGGGCGTCATGACCATCCTGATGGGGGTCTTCGCCAACTACCCGCTCGCGCTCGCGACCGGGCTGGGGCTCAACGCGTTCGTCGCGTTCTCGATCGCCAGCCAGATGACCTGGGCCGACGCGATGGGCATCATCGTGCTCGAGGGCGTGGTCATCCTCATCCTGGTGCTCACCGGCTTCCGCACGGCCGTGTTCCACGCCGTGCCCAGCCAGCTCAAGGTGGCGATCTCGGTCGGCATCGGCCTGTTCATCGCACTCATCGGCCTGGTCGACGCCGGGTTCGTGCGCCGCACGGGCGCCGGGCCGGTACCCGTCGAGCTCGGCATCGGTGGCCAGCTCACCGGTTGGCCGACCGTCGTCTTCGCCGTCGGGCTGGGCCTGCTCATCACCTTGTGGGTGCGCAAGGTCAAGGGCGCCATCATCATCTCGATCCTCGTGATGACCGTGGTGGCCTTCGTCGTCGAGGCGATCGCCGAGGTCGGCCCCACGGTCACCGGCGTCGACGCCGACGGCAACAACATCACCAACCCCACCGGCTGGAACCTGAACGTGCCGGCCTGGCCGGCGTCGATCGACCCGATCAGCTTCGGCACGCTGGGTGAGTTCAACCTGCTCGGGTCCTTCGAGCGGGTGGGCATCGTCGCCACCATCCTGCTCGTGTTCACCCTGATGCTCGCCGACTTCTTCGACACCATGGGCACGATGACGGCGATCGGCGCCGAGGCGGGCCTGCTCGACGAGGACGGCACGCCACCCAACACCCAGCGCATCCTGGTCGTCGACTCGCTCGCCGCCGCGGCCGGTGGCGCCGCGGGCGTGTCGTCCAACACGTCGTACATCGAGTCGGCGTCCGGAGTCGGGGAGGGTGCGCGCACCGGTCTCGCGTCGGTCGTGACGGGTCTGCTCTTCCTCGTGTCGATCCTCGTGACGCCGCTGGTGCGGGTCATCCCGAACGAGGCGGCCGTGCCGGCGCTCATCCTCGTCGGCTTCCTGATGATGCAGCAGGTGCAGAACATCGACTGGAACGACCTCGAGATCGCCATCCCGGCCTTCCTCACGATCATCCTGATGCCGTTCACCTACTCGATCACCGTCGGCATCGGGGCCGGGTTCGTCTCGTACGTGCTCATCAAGGTCGTGCTGGGCAAGGCCCGCGAGGTGCACCTGATGATGTGGCTCACCGCCGGCCTGTTCGCGGTCTACTTCCTCATCGCCCCGCTCACCGACCTGGTCACCTGACCCCACGACCCCGCACGTGCGGGGTTATGGCTGTCACATCCGGGATCTGACGGCAACAACCCGGCACGTGCGGGGAAGCGGCCACCCACGGATGCCGTGCCGCCCCGGTCGGGGGAGGCACGGCATCCGCGCGTGCAGTCACCGCACGACGTGTGGGGTGGTGCGGGTGTGGAATAGTTAGCACAGGTAATGAGTTGTGCTAAGCATCTGCCACCCGAGGAGACGACCATGGCCCCCACCACCACGCCGGTGCGACCCTCGACCGCCCTCCGCGCCGCGACCACCACGACCGGCCCCGCGCCGGCGCGCGCGCCGATGACGCGTGGCGAGCGCGACCGACTCACGAGCGACCTGCGCATCGCCTGCCTGCGAATCGCGCGACGCGTCCGGTTCGAGAGCGACTCGGCCGTTGCGCCGCACCAGTTCTCGGTGCTGGTCCGGCTCGACGAGGGCCCCCGCACGCCCAAGGAGCTCGCCGCCATCGAGAAGGTCAGCGCCCCGAGCATGAGCCGCACGGCGAACGGCCTCGTCGAGCTGGGTCTCGTGGCCCGTGCCGACGACCCCACCGACGGCCGGCAGGTCATCCTGTCGCTCACCGACGCCGGGCGTGCCACCATCAAGGAGACTCGCCGCCGGCGCCACCAGTGGTTCGCCTCGCGGCTGGAGACCCTCACCGATGACGAGCGCGCCCTCCTCGTCGAGGCGACGGCGCTGCTGGAACGGGTGGCTGCCGAGTGAGCCCCACCTTCACCTCGCTCGAGGTCCGCAACTACCGGCTCTGGGCGGCCGGCGCCCTGGTGTCGAACATCGGCACCTGGATGGGACGGGTCGGCCAGGACTGGCTGGTGCTCACCGTGCTCACGGCGGGCTCGGCGACCGCGCTCGGCATCGTCACCGGCCTGCAGTTCCTGCCCTTCCTGCTGCTCGCGCCGTGGGCCGGGCTGATCGCCGACCGCTTCCGCAAGCGCCGGATCCTGCTGGTCACCCAGACCCTGCTCGCCCTGTCCAGCCTGCTGCTCGGAATCCTCGCCGTCACCGGCGCCGCGCAGCTGTGGCAGGTCTACGCGATCGCCCTGTTCCAGGGTGTGGCGACCGCGATCGACAACCCGGCACGGCAGGCGTTCGTGTCCGAGATGGTCCCTGACGACAAGCTCGCCAACGCCGTGTCGCTGAACTCCGCGTCGTTCAACCTCGGTCGGCTGGTCGGCCCGGGGGTGGCCGGGGTCATCATCGCGCTCTGGGGGGTCGGCCCGGCCCTGCTGCTGAACACCGTCACGTTCGTCTTCGTGATCGTGGCCCTGCTGCGGCTGCGCGCCGGCGAGCTGCGCCCGGCGCCGCGGGCGAAGGGGCGCGGCGGCATCCGCGAGGGGTTCCACTACGTGCGGGTGCGCCGGGACCTCCAGCTCGTCATGCTGCTGGTCTTCGTGCTCGGCACGTTCGGGATGAACTTCCAGATCACCATGGCGCTGATGGCGACCAAGGTGTTCGACAAGGGTGCGGGCGAGTTCGGCCTGCTCGGTTCGATCATGGCCGTCGGTTCGCTCACGGCCGCCCTGCTGTCGGCCCGGCGTCAGGTGCCCCGCCTACGGGTGCTCCTGATGTCGCTGGCCGGGTTCACCGTGGCGGCGGCGGTCGCCGCGGCGGCGCCGACCTTCTGGACCTTCGCGCTGGCGCTGGTGCCGGTCGGCCTCACCGCGCTCACCGCGCTCACGACCGCCAACGCGATGGTGCAGACCCGCGTCGCGCCGGAGATGCGCGGGCGGGTGATGGCCCTCTACATGGCGATCTTCATGGGAGGCACGCCCGCGGGAGCGCCGCTCATCGGCTGGATCTCCGAGCAGTTCGGCCCCCGCTGGACGATCGGCATCGGCGCGGTGGCGGTCGGCATCACCCTGGTCGGGGTGTCGCTCTGGCTCGGGAGGTCGGAGAATGTGCGGGTGAGCTACGAGTCGCAGCGTCGTCCACGGGTGCGGGTGAGCACGCAGACCGTGGTCGCCGAGCGGCCCATCGTGGCCGTGCCGGAGCCGGCCCGGTGACCCCCCTGTTCCGGCGCCGGATGACGCTCGGCGTGCTGGCGGTCCTCGTCGGCGTGGCCGTCGTCTACGCGCTGACGCGCTGAGGAGCGTTGCCCCTCCACCGCGACCCGGCGCCCGGCGCCCGGCACAGCGGCATACGGTAGGGACGTGGGACCCCCACCCGGCACCCCGATCGACCGGGCCGGCGCCGATGACGTGCTCCTGCTGGCCGTCGATCGCGGCGGCCGCGTGCCGATGTCGATCGGCGCCCTGCTGGTGCTCGACCCGGCGGGTCGCCCCGGTGCCGAGGCCGTGCGCTCCACCCTCCTGCGTCGCGCCGGTTCGGTGCCCAGGCTCGGCCAACGTCTGGTGCGCGCCCCGATCGGCGCCGGGCGCCCGGTCTGGACCACCGTCGGCGCCGACCGCTGCGAGACCCTCGTCGACGCCGTGACCGCCGCGCCTGATCCGGGCTCTGCGGCGGATGCCGTGCCACGCGCCCTGCTCGACGCCACCGCCGAGCTCGTGGCGACGCGGCTCGACCTCGACCGGCCCCTGTGGCGCGCTCGACTCCTGCTCGACGAGCACCGGCTCGTGGCAGGCATCGCGATCGTGGCCCACCACGTTCTCGCCGACGGCATGGGCGGGCTCGCGGTGCTCGGCGCACTGGCGGACGACGAGCGCCGGGACGAACCTCCGCCGATGCCGTCAGCCGGCTCGCCGCGCCCGCCGTGGGGCGCCCTCGCCCGGGACGCGTGGGGCCGGCGGGCCCGGGCCCTTCGGGTGGTGCCCGGCGCGGCGCGGCGGATGGGCGCCGGCGCCGGGGAGCTGGGACTCGGTCGCCCGCGGCTCGCCGACCGGTGCAGCCTGTTGGGGCGCACGGGTGACCGGCGCCGGCTGGAGGTGGCCAGTGCCGAGCTAGGTCTGGTCAGGGACGAGGCTCGGGCGCACGGTGCGAGCATCAACGACGTGGTCGTCGCCGCGGTCACCGGGGCGCTCGTCGAGCTGCTCGCCCGTCGTGGCGAGCGGATCGCGGAGCTGGTCGTGTCGGTGCCCGTCAGCCGGCGGGGGCAGGGGGAGGCCGCGGCCCTGGGCAACTCCACCGGCGTGGTTCCGGTGCGGGTGCCGGCGGTGGCCGACCACGCGACCCGTCTCGCGGCGCTGGTCGCCGAGCGGGGGCGGGTGCGGGCGCCGGGGCGGGGAGGGTCGGCGGCCGTGCTGACACCGGTGTTCCGCGGCCTCGCGGCAGTGGGCGCCTTCCAGCTGTTCGTGGACCACCAGCGTCTGGTGCACACCTTCGTCACCAACGTGCGAGGGCCCGAACAGCGGCTGCGCGTCGCAGGCGCCGAGGTGGTCGGGGTGGTCCCGGTGGCCGTGAACCCCGGCAACGTCGCGGTCTCCTTCGACGTGCTCTCCTACGCCGGCACGCTGGTGGTGACCCTGGTGTGCGACCCGGTGCTGGTGCCCGAATCGGCCTGGCTGGCCACCCGCGTGGCCGCCGGGCTCACGGCATCCGACTGATGCCGCCGGGTCAGGCGAGGCGCTCGACGACGTGCTCGACGCAGCCGATCAGCCTGCTGACGTCGTCGGGCTCGACGGCCGGGAAGCACGCCACGCGCAGCTGGTTGCGACCGAGCTTGCGGTACGGCTCGACGTCGACGACACCGTTGGCGCGCAACGTCTTCGCGATCGCCGTGGCATCGATGGCGTCGTCGAAGTCGATGGTGGCGACGACCTGCGAGCGGTTCGCCGGGTCGCTCACGTAGGGGCTCGCGTAGTCGCTGGCCTCGGCCCAGTCGTAGAGCCGGCCCGAGGAGTCCTTGGTGCGAGCGGTCGCCCAGTCGAGCCCGCCGTTGCCGTTGAGCCACTCGACCTGGTTCGCGAGCATCGCCAGGGTCGCGACGGCCGGGGTGTTGTAGGTCTGGTCGAGGCGGCTGTTGCTGATCGCCGTCGGCAGGCTGAAGAAGTCGGGAACCCAGCGGCCGGAGGCCGTGATCTCCTCGACCCGCGCCAGCGCCGCGGGGGAGAACAGGGCCAGCCACAGGCCGCCGTCCGAGGCGAACGACTTCTGGGGGGCGAAGTAGTAGACGTCGGTCTGGCTGACGTCGACCGGAAGGCCGCCGGCACCCGAGGTGGCGTCGATGAGCACGAGGGCGTCGGCATCCGCACCCGAGACCCGTTGCACCGGCGCCATGACACCGGTGCTCGTCTCGTTGTGCGCCCAGGCGTACACGTCGACGCCGGCCTCGGCGCGCGGCTCGGGCCGGCTGCCGGGCTCGCTCGAGATGACCGTCGGCTCACCGAGGAACGGGGCGTTCCTGGTGACCGTCGCGAACTTGCTGGAGAACTCGCCGAAGGTGAGGTGCTGCGCCCGGTCGCGGACCAGGCCGAAGGCCGCGATGTCCCAGAAGGCCGTGGCGCCACCGTTGCCGAGCACGACCTCGTAGCCCTCGGGGAGCCCGAAGTAGGTGGAGAGACCCGAGCGCACGGCCTTGACCAGGTTCTTCACCGGGGCCTGCCGGTGGGAGGTGCCGAGCACCGTGCGGCCGATCGCCACCAGGGCCTCGACCTGCTCGGGGCGGACCTTGGAGGGACCGGACCCGAACCGACCATCAGCGGGGAGCAGCTCGGCGGGGATGGTGATCTGGGCGGTGTCGCTCACGGGGGTCTCCGGTGTCGTGGTCGGTCGGGACGTCGAGGGCCCCGCGGCGGGCTGCCGCGCAGGGCCGCCCGGGGCCGCGGGTCGACGTCGTCGGCGACTCCACGGCCGACGTCCATCCTCACCGATCGTGACCGGATGGCGGACGTGAGGTCCACCACGTGGATCGGCACGTGCAGCGCAACGACAACGCCACGTCGAGGCACCACGGGGGCCGGTGGTACGCGTCGAGGAGGAGCTGGACCACGGCCGGCAGGCTCGGTCAGTGCGCGCGGAAGCCCTTGACGTCCTCGATCGGGCGAGGGCCGTGCCCGGTGTAGCGCGCGCTGGGCCGGATCAGCCGCCCGGTGCGCTTCTGCTCCAGGACGTGTGCCGACCACCCGGCCGTGCGGGCGGAGGCGAACAGCGGCGTCATCATGTCGCCGGGCACGTCGGCGAAGTCGAGCAGCACCGCGGCCCAGAAGTCGACGTTGGTCTCCATCACCCGGTCGGGGTAGCGCTCGGCCAGCTCGGCGATGGCCGCCTTCTCGAGCTCGAGGGCCACCCCGTAGCGGGGGGCGCCGAGCCGCTTGCAGGTGTCGCGCAGCACCGCGGCCCGGGGGTCGTAGGCCCGGTAGACCCGGTGCCCGAAGCCCATGAGGCGCTCCTTGCGGTCGAGCACCTCCTTGACGTAGCGCCGGGCGTCACCCATCTGCTCGACGCCCTCGATCATGTGCTGGGCGCGGCTGGGGGCACCGCCGTGCAGCGGGCCGGACAACGCGCCGATCGCGCCGGAGAGGCAGGCCGCGACGTCGGCACCGGTCGACGCGATGACCCGCGCGGTGAACGTGGACGCGTTCATGCCGTGCTCGGCCGCGGAGATGAAGTAGGAGTCGATCGCCTCGACGTGCTTGGGGTCGGGGTCGCCCCGCCAGCGGATCATGAAGCGCTCGGCGATGGTGCGGCCCTTGTCGACCTCGCTCTGCGGCACCATCGGCTTGCCCTGCCCGTGAGCGGCCTGGCCGATGAACGACATCGCCATGACCGACGCGCGGGCGAGGTTGTCGCGCGCCTCGTCGTCGTCGATGTCGAGGAGCGGCTTGAACCCCCACACCGGGGCGAGCTGGGCCAGGGCCGACTGCACGTCGACCCGGATGTCGCCGGTGTGCACCGGCAGGGGGAACGGCTCGGCCGGCGGCAGCCCCGGGTCGAACTCGTCGTCGACGAGCAACCCCCAGACCTGGCCGAAGGACACCCGGCCGACGAGGTCGTTGATGTCGACGCCCCGGTAGCGCAGGGCCCCGCCCTGCTTGTCGGGTTCGGCGATCTCGGACTCGAAGGCGACAACGCCTTCGAGGCCGGGCTGGAAGTGCGGGTCGCTCTCCGGGTGGGCGGTCCCGGTGTTCGCGGTGGTGGTCATGGGGTCCCCAATCGTCGCTCGGCGCCTTTGTCGGGCGGCCCCATTGTGCACGCCGAGGTCACCCGTTCCCACCGCCCGTCCCGCTGGTGGACGTCGCGGCGCCGCCGCGACGGTCGCGCACCGCCATCGCGGAGCCCCCGGTGTCGCGGATGTCGAACAGGTCGGTGGCCTCGAGCAGCTTGCTCAGCTTCGCGTAGCCGTAGTTGCGGGGGTCGAACGAGGACTGGTTCGAGATGTGGTTGCCGACCGTGCCGACGCG
>DASQEZ010000085.1:0-1928 GCA_035633415.1 Ornithinibacter sp.
GAGGACGTCGTCTCCGGCATCCGCAACACCCTCAGCCTCGACGACCTCGAGACCATCGACAAGGCCTCGCACGACGAGCTCCTGCGCATCATGAAGTCGCTGGAGAACCACTACCGGGATCTCTGCGACATCGAGTTCACCATCGAGCGCGGCAAGCTCTGGATGCTGCAGACCCGCGTCGGCAAGCGCACCGCCGGTGCGGCCTTCCGCATCGCCACCCAGCTGGTGAACGAGGGCGTCATCGACCTCGACACCGCCGTGACCCGCGTGACCGGTCACCAGCTCGCCCTGCTGATGTTCCCCCAGTTCGACCCCAAGGCCGAGCGCACGTTGATGGCCAAGGGCATGGCGGCCAGCCCGGGCGCGGCGGTCGGCAAGGCGGCCTTCACGTCCGAGAAGGCGATCGGGTGGGCCGCCGCCGGTGAGGACGTCATCCTGGTCCGGCGCGAGACCAACCCCGACGATCTCGGCGGCATGGTCGCCGCACGCGGCATCCTCACCAGCCGGGGCGGCAAGACGTCGCACGCGGCCGTCGTGGCGCGCGGCATGGGCCGTACCTGCGTCGTCGGCGTCGAGGCGCTGCGCGTCGACCCTGCGCACCACGAGGTCACCACCGACGAGGGCATGCGCTTCGCCGAGGGTGACGTCATCTCGATCGACGGCGGCACCGGCGAGGCCTTCCTCGGCGCCGTCCCGGTAACCCCGAGCCCGGTCGCCAAGGTGCTCACCGGCGAGGACATCTCGCAGGTCCAGGTCGACGAGGACGAGCGCCAGCTGCTCGCCGCGGTCAAGCAGATCATGGACCGTGCGGACGCCGAGCGCCGGCTCCGGGTGCGCGCCAACGCCGACACCCCCGACGACGCCGTCCGCTCGCGGGCCTTCGGCGCCGAGGGCATCGGCCTGTGCCGCACCGAGCACATGTTCCTCGGCTCGCGTCGGACCATCGTCGAGCGGGTCATCCTGGCCGGCTCCCCCGAGGCGCGCCACGCGGCGCTGAACGAGCTCCTGCCGCTGCAGCGCGAGGATTTCGTCGGCATTCTCGACGCGATGGACGGCCTGCCCGTCGTCATCCGGCTGCTCGACCCGCCGCTGCACGAGTTCCTGCCCGCCTACACCTCCCTGTCGGTCAAGGTCGCGCTCGCCGAGTCGAGGGGCACCCCCGACAAGGAGGCCGAGGCTCTGCTGCGCCAGGTGCAGCAGATGCACGAGCAGAACCCGATGCTCGGCACCCGCGGCGTCCGGCTCGGTCTCGTCGTCCCCGATCTGTTCCAGCTGCAGGTGCAGGCGATCGCCGAGGCGGCCGCCCGGCTGAAGAAAGCCGGCAAGGACCCACGGCCCGAGATCATGGTCCCGCTCATCGCGACCGTCGAGGAGCTCGTCGTCATCCGGCACTCGAGCGAGCAGACGCTCGCCCGGGTCGCGAAGGAGACCGGTGTCCAGCTCGACATCCCGATCGGCACCATGATCGAGCTGCCCCGGGCCGCCCTCACCGCGGGCCGGATCGCCGAGGAGGCCGACTTCTTCTCGTTCGGCACGAACGACCTCACCCAGACCACGTGGGGCTTCAGCCGCGACGACGTCGAGGCCGCGTTCTTCCCGCAGTACTTCGAGCAGGGGATCTTCCGGGTCAGCCCGTTCGAGTCGATCGACACCAGCGGCGTCGGCCGCCTGGTGAGCATCGCGGCCTGGGAGGGCAAGGAGGCCCGCCCCGACCTCGTCATCGGCGTCTGCGGTGAGCACGGCGGCGACCCCGACTCGATCCACTTCTTCGAGTCGGTCAGCATCGACTACGTGTCGTGCTCGCCGTTCCGGGTGCCCGTCGCCCGGCTCGAGGCCGGCCGCGCAGCGATCATGCGGGGCAAGGGAGTCGCCAGCGACACCCGCTGACAGTCCCGGTACACGGTGGGCTCGGCGGTCGCAACCCGACC
>DASQEZ010000086.1:0-14175 GCA_035633415.1 Ornithinibacter sp.
CACGTGAGCCCGCACAACACCTTCACCGGGCGCCTCACTCCGGCGATGCTCGACGAGGTGCTGCTGTCGCTCCGGGTCGACTGACCACGCGGGGATGAGCGGTGGCCGTGCCGGCGCGGATCGCCTGGCGTCGCGGGATGATCCGGCTCGACCCGGCCCTGGTCACCTGTGACGTCGACAACGTCGGCTCGGCGAAGGTCATCGAGGCCAACGGCGGTGTGCTCGAGGACGTGCGGGGCGACAAGAAGCGGTACTGGGTGCCGACCGGCCGCTGAGGTCCGGCGGCCGCGCAGCCGCCCTAGGGTGGCGGGATGAGCGACACCACCGGCCCCGCCCTCGTCGTCACCCGGCACGGGGGCATCGACGTTCTCGTGGTCGAGGACCGCCCTGCCCCCACCCCGGGCGCCGGCGAGGTGCTCGTCGAGGTCGCTGCGGCCGGAGTGAACTTCATCGACGTCTACCAGCGTGAGGGCGTCTACCCGACGCCGACGCCGTTCGTCGGGGGCAACGAGGGAGCCGGCACCGTCGTGGCCACCGGGGAAGGTGTCGACGGTGTCCGCCCGGGCGACCGCGTCGCCTGGCCACAGTCCCTGGGGAGCGCCGCGCGGTACGCCGCCCTCCCGGCATCCGTGCTGGTGTCGGTACCCGAGGGGGTCGACCTCGAGACGGCGGCGGCCGTGATGCTGCAGGGCCTGACCGCCCACTACCTCACGACCAGCACGTATGCCGTGCGACGGGGTGACGTCGCCCTCGTGCACGCCGCGGCCGGCGGGGTGGGCCAGCTTCTCGTGCAGATGGTGCGGGCGCGCGGCGGGTCGGTGGTCGCGACGGCCGGGGGTCCGGTCAAGTGCGAGACGGCGCGGGCGCTGGGCGCCGAGCACGCCATCGACTACGGGGCGGTCGACGACCTCGCCGGTGAGGTGCGCCGGCTCACCGGCGGTCGCGGCGTCGACGTGGCGTACGACGGTGTCGGCAAGGACACCTTCGACGCGTCGCTGGCCTCGCTACGTCCCCGGGGGATGCTCGTGCTGTTCGGCGCCGCGAGCGGTCAGGTGCCGCCCTTCGACATCCAGCGCCTGAACGCCGCAGGCTCGCTGTTCCTCACCCGCCCCTCGCTCGGCCACCACCTGGCCACCCGGGAGGAGCTGCGGTGGCGGGCCGGTGAGGTGCTGGGCGCGGTGGCCGACGGCAGCCTGCACGTGGCGGTGGGCGGTCGCTACCCGCTGGCCGACGCCGCCTCGGCCTTCGCCGACCTCGAGGGACGACGCACCCAGGGCAAGCTGCTCCTCATCCCCTGACCCGCAACCGCCACCCCGACCTGAGGGGGGAGCAGTCCGGGGCGGTGGCCGGCCGGGTCAGCGCCAGAGGACGGCCACGGCCACGTTCAGCAGGGCCAGCGCACCGGCGGCGTTGACGAGCTGGGGGCGGGCGCCCTCACCCTTGCGCTCCTTCGCTGCGGCGATCTCGGCGCACGCCACGACGGCGACCGCGACGAGCAGCTTGACCGCGATCTTGGTGTTGTTCACGGCGTCGTCCTCGGCCTGGGCGAGGCCGACGAGGATGAGGCCGGTGACGAGCTGGGCCCGCGCTCCCCACACCAGGGCCGGCGTCGCTGCACCGCGTGCGACGAACACGGCGCTGCCGATGATCGCGGCCATGCCGAGCAGGTGGGCCAGGACGAACAGGTGCTCGAGGATCTCCATGCGGACACCCTAGAGCGGGCCTCCTTCAGAGCAGGCGGCGGCCCATCGCCCAGGCCGTGAGCTCGTGGCGCGAGGACAGCTGCAGCTTGCGCAGCACCGAGGACACGTGGGTCTCGACGGTCTTCACCGAGATGAACAGCTCCTTGGCCACCTCCTTGTACTGGTAGCCGCGCGCGATCAGCCGCATCACCTCACGCTCGCGGGCCGAGAGCCGGTCGAGCTCCTCGTCGACCTCGGCGATCTCGCCGGCGGCGGCGCCGAAGGCGTCGAGCACGAACCCCGCGAGCCGCGGTGAGAACACGGCATCCCCGTCGGCGACCCGTCGGATCGCCGTGATGAGGTCGCGCGCCCCGATCGTCTTGGTGACGTAACCCCTTGCCCCGGCGCGGATCACGGCGATGACGTCCTCCGCGGCGTCCGACACCGAGAGCGCCAGGAAGCGCACCGGCGCACCCGAGCGCGCCTCGACCCCGAAGCACCCACGGATGACGTCGACGCCGCCGTTGCCGGACCCGCCGGGCAGGTGGACGTCGAGCAGCACGACGTCGGGCTGCTCTGCCCGGATGACGGTGATCGCCGTGTCGACGTCGGGCGCCTCGCCGACGAACTCGCACACGGCCACCCCGCTGGCGGCCATCGCGTCGGTCAGCTCGGCGCGCACGCCGGTGCGGAACATCCGGTGGTCGTCGACGAGCACGACCCGCACGGGTCCGGGCGCCCTGCCTCCACCGGTCGCGGTCTGTTGGCTCATGACGCTCCTCCTTCGATCGGTGGCAGCCGCAGCTCCACCTCGGTCCCGTCGTCGCGGCGTCGCACCCGCGCAGTGCCCCCGTGTCGTTCCATCCGCCCCAGGATGGACTGTCGCACCCCCAGCCGGTCGGCCGGAACGGCCTCGAGGTCGAAGCCGTCGCCGCGGTCGCGGACGAACGCCTCCACCCCGGCCGGCCCGATCTCGACGTAGGCCGTCACGGGGGTGCCACCGTGACGCACCGCGTTGAGCAGCGCCTCGCGCATCGCCTGTACCAGCGCGGCCCCGTGCGGCTCGTAGGCCCGGTCCCCGGTCACGACGAGGTCGATCGGCACGCCCTGCAGGTCCTCGACGTCGTGCGCCACCTCGGTGACGGCGGCGGCGAGGGTCGACTGCGAGCCCTGCGGGCCTTCGGCGTACAGCCACGAGCGCAGCTCGCGCTCCTGGGCGCGCGCGAGGCGGGTGACGGCGGCGGCGTCGTGCGACTGGCGCTGGATGAGCGCGAGGGTCTGCAGCACCGAGTCGTGCAGGTGGGCGGCGATGTCGGCGCGTTCGGTGGCCCGGGCAGCCGCCACCTGCTCGCGCCGCAGGTCGCCCCAGAGCCGCAGGGCCCACGGGGCCGCGACGATCAGCACCCCGACCAGCACCGAGACCGCCGCGAGCAGGGCGTCCCAGACGGCGGTGAACGACTCGCCGCGGGTCACGAGCACGAGGATGCCGGCCACGGTCAGTCCCGCTCCGAGCGCCACCCGCATCCAGCCGTAGCGCCCGGCGCCGGAGCCGAGCCACCGGGAGCGCTGCGCGTCGTCGAGGTTGGACCAGGCGACGATCGCACCCACGGCGATCGTGAAGAGCGGCACCAGGACCGACCCGATGACCGAGCCGCCGAGCACCGGTGTCAGCAGCACCACTCCGAGCACGACGAGCACGCCACCGACGGCGAGCACGGCCCCCCACTGCCGCCGCTCGGGGGCGGTCTCCGAGCCGGGCGGCGACAGCTGGTCGGCCGTGGCCTCCCCCTCGGGCGTGAGCGCCCACAGGAAGAGGTAGGCGGCGAGGCCGGCGCCGCCCGCCAGCGTCAGCAGCACGAAGGCCCACCGCACGGTGCGCCTCGACACCCCCAGGTGCGCGGCGACCGCGGCACAGACGCCGGGGGTCCAGCCACGGGTGCGGGACCGCACCAGGGGGGGCCGCTGCGGCCGGTCCGTGCCGGGGTACGGGTACCCCGGCCCTGCGGGACCGGCGTAACCCGCGTCGGGACCGTTGTCGGTCACCGTGCGCGGGTGCGCGGCTGCGGGCTCGTAGGGCGTGGACACGTCTCCATCATGGGGCACGTCGGGGGTCGCCGGGCCCGGTCCCGGGGTCGGGTCAGGGGGGGCTCAGGGTCGACCCTCATGGCGGGCGGGCGGCGCCGGGAGCACGCTGGAGCCATGACGGAGAATCCCACCCAGAGCGTGCCCCCACCGAGCACGTCATTCCTCGACGACAGCTTCGCGCGGCTGCGCAGCAGCGGCTACCAGCGCGACACCGACGGACGCTGGTTCGGAGGTGTCTGCTCCGGCCTGGCGCAGCGCTTCGGGGTCGACCCCGTGCTGATCCGCGCCGCGGCGGTCGTCCTCGCCTTCCTCGGCGGCATCGGCCTGACGGCCTACGTCGTCCTGTGGCTGCTCCTGCCGGACCGGCGCGGTGACATCCTCGCCGAGCGGGCCGTGCGCCAGGGCGACGCCGGGCCGATCGCCCTGCTCGCCCTCGCCGCGTTCCTCGTGATCGGCGGCCTGTTCTCGATCGGCAACGGCAACGGCTGGTTCGCCCCGCTGTGGCTCATCCCGGTCGCCGTGATCGCCTGGTTCGTGCTGAGCCGCCGCGGCGGCGGTTCCCTGCAGACCGGCTACGGCAGCCCGGCAGCTCCTGCGCCCTACGGCGCGCCGCCGCCCGCCCCCTACGGCACCACGCCGCAGCCCGCGCCCTACGGCGCCCCCCCGACCCCGGCGCCGCACGGCGCCACGCCCCCCACAGGAGAGGCCATGTCCGCCCCCACGACGATGTTCTCCGCGCAGCCGATGGCGAGCGCCTCCACCCCGGCCGCACCGGCGGCACCGTATGCCGGTCCCCAGCCCGGTGGCTACCGCGGCCCCCAGCCCGGCACGTACGGCGGCCCCCCGGCGTCCGGCCCGTACGGCGGCCGGCCCACCCCGCCGATGCCCCCGCGCCCCGTCGTCCAGCCCCCGCCGCCGGGCCCGCGACGTCGCCGGCCCAGTGCGTTCGTCGGCCTCATGTCGCTCGGTATCGCCCTCGTCGGCATCGGCCTGGGCGCCGCCCTCGACGACCCGCTCGGCTTCCCCGGCAGCTCGGCCACCCTCGGCCTCCTCATCGCCCTCACCGGTGTCTCGGTCGTCGTCCTGACGCTCGGGATCAAGGGCCGGGCCTCCGGCTTCAGCGGCTTCCTCGTCGTTCTCCTCGGCCTGCTGCTCGTGGCTGCGTCGGCAGCCTCGCGCGTCGAGGTGCGCGACGGCGTGGGCGAGCGCACCTGGACCCCGGTGCCGTCCACCGGTGTCACGCAGTTCGAGCTGGGCGCGGGCGAGGCGACCCTCGACCTGAGCCGGCTCGACTCCGCGCCGACGGCCATGACCCCGCAGCGGATCACCGTCGAGATGGGTGCGGGCGACCTCACCATTCTCGTGCCGGACGGCCTCGACGCCCGCGTCGACGCCAGCGTCGGCTTCGGCGACATCAGCCACCGCGGCGGCATCGGCGGCACCACCGACACCTCCGGCAGCGATCGCAGCACGTCGACCGTCATCGGAGACCAGCCCGTGCAGGTCGTCGTCGACGCCCAGCTCGGCCTGGGCCAGATCACCATCCAGGAGCAGTGATGAACACCCCGACCACGTCCCCCATCCCGAACACCCCGGACACCCCGGACACCCCGGACACCCCGGACACCCCCGACACGCACGAGGCCGCCGACACCACGACGGACGGCACCCTCGCCGACGAGGTCTTCGTCGACGACGACCGCGCCGCGGCCATCCCGACGACCACGGCCACCGCTGTGGCACCCACGCCGGCTCCGGTCGTCACCACAGCACCCGAGCCGCAGTGGATCAAGGGACCGGCACCGTTCGCGCTGGTCCTGGGCCTGCTCGGGCTGGTCGTCGCGGGGAGCACGCTGCTCGCGGAGCTCGCCGACGTGACCGTGCCGTGGAACGACCTCGGCCCGTGGAGCGTCGTTGCAGCCGGCATCGTCGTGCTGGTCGTGGGCGCAATCGGCCTGCGCAGCAGCCGCGCCCGCACCTGAGCCGGTCGGTGCCGTCAGGCGAGACCCACCGCGCGCAGTGCGGCCCGGACGCTCGCCACGACCGCCACCGACGACAGCTCGTCCAGGCGCACCCACCGCGCGTCGGACGTCGACCCGCCCACGTCGTGCACGACGGGGCGGGTCGGCCGTGCGCAGCGGGCCGTGTGCAGCAGTCGCACCGCGTGGTAGTCCTCGAGGCCCCGGGCCGAGCGGCCGACCCAGTGCTGCGTCATCACGTCGACCAGGCGCACCTGGTCGACGACCTGGCCGGTCTCCTCGGCCACCTCGCGGACCACCCCCTCGGTCGGCGACTCGCCCGGGTCGAGCCCGCCGCCGGGCAGGTTCCACCGGCCGGGCGCCCCGGTGTGTCCGGCCAGCTGGGTCAGCAGCAGCCGCTCCTCCGCGATGACGACGGCGTACGCGGCGACCCGCTGGTGCGGGTCGACCCCCACCCGCTCGGCAGCGGTCAGCCCCGGCCCCTCGGGCCCCAGCGGAGGGGGGACCGGATCGGCCGGCTGCACGGAGTACCGCAGCACGAGGTTCCCGAGAACGCCGTCGACGGCGTCGACGGCTCCCTGCCACCCGAGGGCAGCCAGCTCCACCGTCGGGTCCTCACCGTGTCCGAGCACCAGGCGCGCGACGTCGCGGCCGGCGTGGCTGCCGATCACCGTGATCACGCGACCCGGGCCCCCGCCCGGTGGTACTCGGCCAGGGTCGCTGCGAGAACACCGGTCCACTCCTGCGCCGGCGTGGTGGCGAGCAGGTGAGCGCGCATCCGAGCGCGCAGGGCGCCGTCGCCGGCGAGGTGCGCGAGCGCCCCGGCCAGGGCGACGTCGCTGTCGGCGAGCAGGCCGTCGACCCCGTCGACCACGAAGTCGTCGACGCCCGTCCCGCGCGGCGCGACGACCGGCACCCCGGCGGCCCGGGCTTCCAGCGGCGCGATGCCGAAGGCCTCGAGCCGGGCGGTCGTCAGGTAGATGTCGGCGCCGTGGTGCAGCCGGCGCAGCTCCTCCTTGTCGACCCGGCCGGGCAGGTCGACCCAGTCCATCCCGTGGGTGCGCAGGTAGCGCGCCATCATCGGGCGCTGCGGCCCGTCCCCGACGATCGTCGCGTGCAGCCCCACCGAGGGGTCGAGGACGGCGCGAGCGCCGCGCAGCACGCTCAGGGTCGCCCGCGGGCGCTTGCGCGACACCAGCCGCATCGCGGAGACGACCTGCACCGGATGCCGGGTGGCCGCGTCGGCGGGGTGGGTCACCGGACGCCACCACGCGGCATCCACGCCGTTCGGCACGACCTGCACGATGGCGTCACCCGCGGCGTTCGACACCCGAGCCGCCGCCATGCTCGACACGGCGTTGAGCGCGACACCCCGCCGCGCCCAACGGGCGAGGTACCCCAGCGCCCGGAACACGCCGGCCGAGCGGTCGATGACGCAGTGGAAGGTCGCCGTCACGGGCAGCCCGGCGTCCAGCGCGACCCGCACGAGGTCGGTGGCGAACGGGCTGACCACCCCGAGGTGGGCGTGGGCGACGTCGAAGCCACCGACGTCGAGCCGGCGCCGCACCTCCGGGGGCGCGAACGGGTTGACCGGGACGCCCCCCGGCAGCCGGATCGCGAGGCGGTGCACGGTGACGCCGTCGTCGCCAGTGGCGGTGTGACCACCGCGCTCGCCGTGCGGACCGGCGGTCGCCGTGAAGACCTCGACCTCGTGCCCGACGCGCACCAGCTGGCGGGAGAGGTCGCGGACCTGGCTCTCGATCCCACCGAGGCGCGGCGGGTAGCAGTCGGTGAGCATGGCGACCTTCACGAGGCCCCAGCCTGCCATGCGCGAGGATGGTCGACGATGTCCCCCACGATCGTGGCGTTCCATGCCCACCCCGACGACGAGGCACTGCTCACCGCAGGCACGATGGCGCGTGCCGCGGCGCACGGCCACCGGGTGGTGCTCGTGCTGGCGACCGACGGTGGTGCGGGGCTGGCGGCCGACGAGCTGCGCGGCGACGGCGGCCTCGGCGAGCGACGGCTCGAGGAGGCCCGCCAGTCCTCGGAGGCGCTCGGCGTGGCCCGTGTCGAGTGGCTCGGCTACGCCGACAGCGGCAGCGGCGCCCAGCCCGAGCCGGACCTGCCGGGCGTGACCCGGTTCTGCCGGGCCCCCCTCGAGGAGGCCGCCGAGCGGCTCGCCGCCGTGCTGCGCACCGAGCAGGCCGACCTCCTGCTCTCCTACGACGCGAACGGCGGCTACGGCCACCGCGACCACGTGCGGGTGCACGAGGTGGGGCAGCGGGCGGCCCAGATCGCCGGCACCCCGCGGGTGCTCGAGGCCACGGTGCCGCGCGACACCATCGTGCGTGCAGTGCGCGCGGTCGGGCGCGTCTACCGGTTCCCGCAGGAGTTCGACCCGACGTCGTTCGAGCGCGCGTTCTCGGCCCGCCGCGACATCACCCACCGCGTGGACGTGCGTCGGTACGCGGGTGCCAAGCGGGCGTCCATGCGAGCGCACGCCTCGCAGGCGACCGGCGGCGGCGCGGCATCAGCGGGCGCCGGAGGGCAGACCGGGGACCGCACCCTCGCGGCCTTCCTGCGCATTCCCCGACCGGTCTACGATCTGGTGTTCGGGAGGGAATGGTTCCGCGACCCGACCCTCCCGCCGGGGGGACCCGTGCGCACCGACATCTTCGAGGGGGAACGATGAGCGCGCACACCAGGCGGGTGCTGCAGATGGTGATCGGGCTGGGGCTGGCCGCTGCCCTGCTCATCTGGGGGTTGCCGTACTTCGCGAAGACCTCGTGGACCGACATCTGGCGGGTCATCCGCACCATCCCGCTCAGCCACGCCTTCGGCTACCAGGCGCTGATGCTGCTCGGCCTGTGGAGCTACACCTTCACCTTCACCGGCTCGCTGCGCGGACTGACCCACAGCAAGGCGCTCATCGTGAACCTGTGCGGGTCGTCGGTCTCGAACCTGCTGCCCGGCGGCGGGGCGGTCGGACTCGCCGCGACCTACGCCATCTGCCGGTCCTGGGGCTTCTCGCGGCGCGCCACCTCGACGTCGGTCATCGTCACCGGGGTCTGGAACGTGATGGCCCGCATCGCCCTGCCGGTCGTCGCCATCGCGGCGCTGTGGTTCGGCGGGGTCACGCTCCCGGACGCCCTGACCGACCTCGCCGTCGCCGGCATGGTGACCGGGCTGGCCATTCTCGCCGCCCTGATCAGCATCATGGCGAGCGAGCGCGCCGCGCAGGCCATCGGGCGCGGGCTGGACCACGTCATCCGGCCGCTCCTGCGCCGTCGGCGCCCGAACTCGACCATGAGCATCAACGAGCTGGTGACCGACCTGCGGGCCCGGATCAACGACGTGGTCAGCAGCGGCTGGTGGTCGATGACCCTCGGCATGATCGGGTTCTTCGCCGCCTACTACGCGCTGTTCGTGCTCATCATGCGGGGGACCGGGGTGACCCTGCCGCTCAACCTGCTCTTCGCCGCGTTCGCCATCGGGCGCCTGCTCACCGCCGTGGGCATCACCCCCGGCGGTATCGGCGTCACCGAGGCCGCCACGTCCATCGTGCTGGTCGGGTGGGGCGCCGACCCCACCGGCGCTGCGGCGGGACTGGTGCTGTTCTCGATCTTCACGCACCTCATGGAGGTGCCCCTCGGAGCCCTCGGCTGGCTGCTGTGGACCGCCAGCCCGAAGGTCGAGCCGCCCGGCGAGGGTGACGAGCCCGCCTTCGCCAGCGCCGCGACCTGACCCACGAGTTCGGGGACTGCCGGGTCAGTCCTCGCGGAGGAAGACCATCGCCATCGGGGTCTGCTGGCTGCCCTGCCCGAGGGGGTTGTCGGCGAACATCTCCTCGAAGCGCGTCCAGGCGCCGGGAACGTCCGACCCGAGCACGTTGCGGCCGATGTCGTTGGCGTCCATGATCACCGTGCCGCCGAACGTCGAGCGCCAGGGCTCGGGCACCCGCTGGCGGATGGCCGCGGACAGTCGCGCCGCGACGGCATCAGGGTCCTTGGGGGCCAGCTTCGCCGACACGTTCGAGGGGTAGGCGGAGTACTCGGTCGGCCCGTCGATGGCGTTGATGTCGTTGCCGACGAGCTCGTAGAACGTGCCCTTGCGCCCCAGGACCTTGCCGATGGCCCCGCCCGCGGAGGCGTAGAGCACCCGCGGCAGGCCGGCCTCCTGGATGGCCAGCTGCATCGTGAAGGGGCTGCCCAGACCGATGCCGGCCGGGGTGCGGGTGACGTAGCGCGACAGCACCCGTGCCGGGCGACCGACCTTGATGTCCCAGACGAAGTACGACCGGCCCTGGGTGATGGCGACGACCTTCTCCGACAGGAAGAACCACCACGGCCCGCGGGTCGCGGCGTCGTGGTCGGGGCCGGCAGCCGGAAGGCCGGCGAAGAACGCGTCGACGTGCTCGAGCACCCGGGCGTCGAGGTCGTCGTCGCGGCTGAAGAGCTCGGTGCGCACGGGGTATCGCCGCACCGGCTCGCCGAGCGAGGTCGTGAGGTCGAGCGCGCGACCCTCGTTGGGCTCGTAGTCGGTCTTGACGTGGGTGGCCTGCTCGGCGAGCGCGGCCTCGGCGTCGGCGTCGTGGTCGTCGATGAACTCGCGCATCCACAGCTCGAGGTTGATCAGCCGCCAGAACGTCATCGTGTCGACGTCGTTGGCTCCCTTGATCCAGCCCTCGAAGGCCGCGATGACCTCGGCCTGGTCGACGTAGGGGCGGTTGGCGAAGGACTCGCTGAGGAAGATGTTGTAGAAGTGGTTCTTCAGCCGCATGAACCACTCGACCTGCGGGGTGGTGAACCCGATCTTGTTGCGGCGGCGGTTGATCGACTCCGGCAGCAGCCCGCGCGTCGCGTCGCGCAGCACCCGCTTGTTCCAGCCGTCCTTGATGATCGCCTCGTCGGACAGGCTGAAGATGAACTTCAGCACCTCCTTGTCGAGGAACGGCACGCGCCCCTCGAGGGAGAACCGCATGGTGTTCTTGTCCTCGTAGCGCAGCAGGCTCGGCAGCGAGTTGTGGAAGAGGTCCTCGACCAGGCGCTTCTTGAGGTTCGCGCCCTCCGAGACGTAGCGCTCCCCGGCGTGGGCGGCGACGAACTCGCGGTTCATCAGCTGGGTCACCGGGATGGTCTTCTTCAGCTTGACCTTGGCCTTGAGCTTGAAACGCCCCAGCCGGTAGAGCACGTCGAGACTCTTCGCGAGCTCGCCGGCGGCGGCCTTGGCGCCCTGGGCGCGCAGCTGGCGCAGGTAGACGAAGTAGTAGGGGATGTAGCCGGCCATCATCTCGTCGGCGCCCTGGCCGTCGAGCAGCACGGTCACGTGCTGGGTCGCCTCGCGCATCACCTGGAACTGCGCGTACGGCCCGGAGGAGATGAGCGGCTCCTCCTGGGTGCGGATGAAGTCGAGCAGGTCGGCCTTGAACTCGTCGGCCGTCGGCAGGATCTTGTGCGAGTCGACGTGGCCGGTGCAGATCTCGAGGACGTCGTCGACGTAGCGCTCCTCGTCGTTGATCGACCCCGGGAAGACCGCCGAGAAGGTGTTCTGCCGCGCGCCGACCGCGCGGGTCGACAGCTCGTCGCCCTCGCCCAGGAGCTGGTTGATGATGACCGCGACGGCGCTGGAGTCCAGGCCCCCGGACAGCGACGTTCCGACGGGGACCTCCGACTGCAGGCGCAGCCGCACCGACTCGACCAGTCGGCGCTTGTACTCCGCGGCGGCCGCGTCGTCGTAGGGCCGCTGCTCGTGGGCGAGCTCGAGCAGCTCCTCCTTCAGCCGGGTGAACATGCGCCGCTGGATGCCGCCTGCGTCGGCGGTGAGCATCTCACCGGGGGCGAGTCGCTCGATGCCGTCGAAGAACGTCTCGGTGCCGTCCTCGTGGGCGCGGAAGCGCAGGTAGCGGTAGACCGAGCGCTCGTTGACCACCTTCACGTACAGCCCGCTCGCCAGGATCGGCTTGATCTCGCTGGCGAAGAGCAGCACCTCGCCCTCGCCGCTCGGCGCGGGGACCCGGGCCACGTAGACCGGCTTGATGCCGAAGTGGTCGCGCGCGAGGGTGAGTCGCTTCTCCTCCCGGTCCCAGATCGCCAGGCCGAACATGCCGTTGAACCGGTCGAAGGCCTCGGGGCCCCACTGGGCGAACGCCTGGAGCACGACCTCGGTGTCGGAGTCGGTGGTGAAGGTGCGGCCGAGCGCGACGAGCTCCTCCCGCAGGTCGAGGTAGTTGTAGACCTCGCCGTTGTAGGCGATCGAGTACCGACCGTCGGCGGTGTCCATCGGCTGCTGGCCGTGCGCGACGTCGATGATCGACAGCCGTCGGTGCGCCAGGCCGCACGGGCCGCTCGTGACGATGCCCTCACCGTCGGGACCCCGGTGCTGCTGGCAGTCGTTCATCCGCTCCAGCAGGTCCTGGTCTGCGTGGAGTCCGTGGTAGCCGGCGATGCCGCACATGCGTGGATGGGTCCTCGTGCTCGGGGGCGGGGGGTCACGGCATCCGGGGTGGGTTGCCGAGGTCCAAGCGTGCCACGGATGCCGGGCTGGACCGATTCGCGCCCCCGGCCGCTCCGCCGCGGCCTGCGGGAAGGCTCAGGCGGGCAGGTGGGCGTCCAGCCAGGCGAGGACGTCGGTGGTGACCTCGTCGCGGTTGGTCTCGTTGAAGATCTCGTGGCGCGCGCCCGGGTAGAGCGTGCAGGTCACGTCGGCGACCCCCACGGACTCGTACTGCTCGGCGACGGCGCGAACACCCTTGCCACCGTCCCCGACCGGGTCGGCGTCGCCGGCGACGAGCAGGATCGGCAGGTCGCGGCGCACCCGGGCCACCTGGCGCCGGTCGTTGATGACGCCCACCCCGCCGGCCAGATCGGCGAAGAAGCCCGAGGTGAAGGTGTTGCCACACTGCTCGTCGGCGACGTACAGGTCGACCTCGGCCTCGTCGCGCGACAGCCAGTCGAAGTCGGTGCGGTTGGGCTTGAACGCGGCGTTGTACTGGCCGAAGGTCAGCTTGTCGAGCAGCGTGCTGACGTGCCGCCTCCCCCGCAGCATGGCCTCGGTGCCGGCGAGAACGACTCCCACCTTGCGCAGCAGGCCGGGGTCGCCGCTGGTTCCGGAGAGCACCAGGCCGGACAGCTCGCGGCTGTCCTCGATGACGTAGGCGCGGGCGAGGAAGGAGCCCATCGAGTGGCCGAGGAGGAAGACCGGTAGGCCGGGGTGCTCCTCCTGGGCGAAGCCGGTGACGGCTCGCACGTCGGCGACGACGGTGTCCCAGCCGTCGTGGTCGGCGAAGTAGCCGTGGTCGGCCTTGCTCGCCGTGCCGCCATGACCCCGGTGGTCGTTGGCGTAGACGGCGTAGCCCGCTGCCGTGAGCGCCTCGGCCAGGCGCGCGTAGCGGGCCGAGTGCTCGGCCATGCCGTGGGCGATCTGCACCACGGCCTTGGGCGGCCCCTCGGGCAGCCAGCGGTGGGTGTGGAGGGCGGTGCCGTCGCTCGCCGTCACCGTCGTCGTCGTGCTCTGCATGGTCGCCGTCCTTGGTTCCCGTGGTTACCGATGGGTATGCCCGGGCACAGCCTGCCACGCGCCCCGGGTCGACGACAGGCGGTGCCGCCCCTCGACATCCCACGACGGCCGGCAGGAACTCGGTGGACGCGCGCGCTGGTGGTCGGGGAGGCTGCCGCGATGACCTCCAGTGACCTGTGGGATGCCGAGACCGCGGCCCGCTACGACCAGTCCGCTGCCTTCATGTTCGCCCCGGAGGTGCTGGACCCGGCGGTGTCGTTCCTCGCCGGGCTGGCCGGGGAGGGGCCTGCTCTCGAGCTCGCGATCGGCACCGGGCGGGTCGCCGTGCCGCTGGCGGACCGTGGCGTGCCGGTCAGCGGGATCGAGCTGTCGCAGCCGATGGCCGACGAGCTGCTCCGGAAGCGGGCCGACATCCCCGTGGTGGTCGGCGACATGGCCACGACCCGCGTGCCCGGCGAGTTCTCCCTCGTCTACGTGGTCTGGAACAGCATCGGGAACCTGCGCACCCAGGCCGAGCAGGTCGCGTGCTTCCGCAACGCGGCGCGCCACCTGGCACCGGGCGGACGGTTCGTCGTCGAGCTGGGGGTGCCCGCCATCCGCCGGTTCCCGCCGGGCCAGGCCGCGGTGCCCTTCCACGTCGGGGAGCACCACGTCGGTCTCGACACCTACGACCTCGTGACCCAGCAGGGCACGTCGCACCACTACACGCGCGAGCCCGACGGCAGCATCCGGTACGGCGCCAGCAACTTCCGCTACATCTGGCCGGCGGAGTGCGACCTGATGGCCCAGCTCGCCGGGATGGAGCTCGAACGGCGCAGCAGCGACTGGGTGGGGGCGGAGTTCACCGGCGACAGCGAGAGCCACGTCTCGGTGTGGCGTCGCTGAAGTTCCCCGACATCACTGTGACGTCG
>DASQEZ010000087.1:0-2429 GCA_035633415.1 Ornithinibacter sp.
AGCGCCTCCACGCCGAGAGCCAGGGTCGGGTCCTCGACGGGCGCGAACTGCGGCGAGTGGTTGGAGGGCAGCCCCGCGACGACCCGCATCAGCTGCTCCGTCGTGGTCGCACCCGCGAAGGCCGCGGGGTCGGCCCCGCCCAGCAGCCAGTAGACCAGGGGTGCACCGGCGGCGGCGGCGAGCACCCCCACGTCCTCGCTGCCGGTGACCGGCCCGGGGTCCACCACCCTCCCTGCGCCGGTGACCGACTCGAGCGCGGTCCGCGTGCGCACCACGGCATCCGGGTCGTTGAGCACCGCGGGCGCCGACTCGAACACCTCGATGTCGGGCGGGCGGGGTGCGCGCGAGGCCTCGGCCTCGGCCCGCACCACCCTCGCGATGGCCTCGAGCAGGTGCCGGCGCACCGTCTCGTCGTAGCTGCGGACGTTGAGGAGCAGCTCCGCATCGTCAGGGATGATGTTCGCCTTCGTGCCGGCGTTGAGCGCGCCCACCGTCAGTACCGCGGTGTCGGTGCCGGCGACCTCCCGCGAGACCAGGGTCTGCAGCCGCATGACGGTCGCCGCGGCCATCACCACCGGGTCGACCGTGGCCTCGGGCCGCGAGCCGTGCCCACCGGTGCCGTACAGCGTCACCTTCAGTGCGTCGGATGCCGCGAAGGCCGGCCCGCTGCGCAGGCCGAGCGTGCCGGCCGGGATCGGGGCGACGTGCTGGCCCAGCACGACGTCCGGGCGCGGCACCCGGGTGAAGAGGCCGTCGTCGACCATCGCCCGGGCTCCGCGCACCGTCTCCTCGGCCGGTTGGAAGAGGCAGAGCAGGGTGCCGGTCCAGGTGTCGCGAGCAGCGGTGAGGCGGTCGGCCGCACCGAGCAGGCAGGTGACGTGCACGTCGTGGCCGCACGCGTGCATGACGCCCTCGACCGTGCTGGCGTACGCCAGGCCGGTCGCCTCGGTGACCGGCAGGGCATCCATGTCGGCTCGCAGCAGCACCGTCGGCCCCGCGCCGTTCCTCAGGATGCCGACGACTCCCGTGCCGCCGACACCCTCGACCACGTCGTGACCGAGCTCGCGCAGCCAGGTGGCGACGACGCCCGCCGTGCGGTGCTCCTGGCCCGACAGCTCGGGGTGGGTGTGCAGGTCGCGGTAGAGGGCGGTGAGGCGGGGCAGGAGGTCGTCGCGCATGTCGGCAACCTAGCGTTCGCCGTTCAGGCGCGGTGGGCCACGACGTTGATGACCGTGCCGTCCGGCGCCTGCACGTGGAACCGGCGCACCCCCCAGGCCTCGGTGGTCAACGGGTGGGTGATCTCGTAACCACGTTCCTGCGCCTCGCGGTAGGCGCCGTCGACGTCATCGGTGTGGACGGAGATGGCCGAGTCCTTCGGTGCCGTCGCGTCGCGCGTCACGAGCTGCACGTGCGCCCCCGTCTCGGGATCGGCGTAGCGCGCGACCCAGCCCAGGTTGAACTCCTCGGCGCACAGGCCGAGGTAGTCGGTGTAGAACCCCTTGGCGGCCTCGATGTCGGCCACGGCGAGGTTGGTCGTGATCCTGACGACGTGCATGTGGTCTCCCCCTGTCGACGACGGATGTCCGATGCTCTCACTGGGCGCGACCCAGTGGGCTACGCGCCGGCACGGCGGCTCGCCCCTGTCCGCCAGGTCCGCGCTCGGACCTGCTCGGCATCGGGGCGCCGGCGTCGAAGTCAGGGGGACTTCACCGGCTCAGGAGGTTCTTGCCGAGTCAGGACCGAGTACGCCCCTGACTCGGCGAAGTGCTCCTGACTTCGCGGAGGCGCCGCCTCCGGAGGGGCGCGTGAGCAACTCGCGCCGTCAATCTCTGGCTTTGCGAGGGCATCGCACGTGAGGATGGGGCAGCCGACACCGACGCCGGACCCACAGGAGCCCCGATGACCAACCTCGCGACGAACCTCGTGAAGACCGCCTCGGACCACCCCGAGCAGGCCGCCCTTCGGGTCAACGGCCAGGGCGTCACCTACGCCCAGCTGCACGGCATGGCGGCGAAGGTCGCAGGAGCACTGCGCGCCAACGGGATCCAGCCGGGCGACCGGGTGGCGATCATCCTCCCGAACGTTCCGGCGTTCCCCGTCGTCTACTGGGGCGTCCTCCTGGCCGGCGGAACCGTCGTCCCGATGAACCCGCTGCTCAAGGCCGGTGAGATCGACTACTTCTTCAGCGACTCCGGCGCCAAGATCGCCTTCGTCTGGCCCGACTTCGTCCCGGAGGCCACCAAGGGAGCCGAGAACAGCGGCACCACGATCATCGAGTGCGGCCCGATGGGCCCGGTCGAGGGCAGCCTCGAGGGCGGCGACCCCATCGCCACGCCCCACGAGCGCGCCGACGACGACACCGCGATCATCCTGTACACCTCCGGCACCACGGGCCGGCCCAAGGGCGCCGAGCTCACGCACCGGAACAT
>DASQEZ010000088.1:0-10209 GCA_035633415.1 Ornithinibacter sp.
GGATCGCGATCGGCCCCGCCACCGGCGAGGAGTCGCGCCGGGCGGGCAGGCACTCGTCCGGGCCGGGGACCTGCGGCGGCGCCGGGGCGCGGTGCACCGGGTCGGCGCGGTCGAGCGAGCCGAAGGTGCCCGTCATCCGCACCCGCTCTTGAGGCCGGCCGGCGTCGCCCGGCTGGAGCACGCGGATCTCCGCCGTCGACACGGTGCGCCCGACCCGGAGCACCTCGACGCGCACCTCGACCGGCCCGGCGGGGGCGGCGGAGAGGAAGTGCGCGCCCCAGGTCAGCACGTCGGGGTGCCCCACCCGGGCCAGGCCGGAGGAGGCCGCCGACGCCCCGAGGGCCATGAGCACACCGCCGTTGATCGCGCGCCCGATGAGCCAGCCCTCCCCGAGGTGGCCGTGGGCCACGCCCACCGCGCCGACCTCGCACGGGCCGCGGGTGGCGTCGTCCCACGCCACCGACAGCACCTCGTCGAGCTCACCCACCGTCGTCGCCTCCTGCTTCGTCGTCATCTCGTGCACGGCCGAGCCTATGGTGACCCCATGACGGGAAGCATCCACTGGCCGACGGCCGTGCTCGTCGTCGGCACGATGCTCCTGCTCTGGCTCGCCGTCTGGCAGCTGCGGCGCAGCCGCCGCCGTGGGTTCCTCTCCGAGGTCGACCGGGCCACGTACGCGACGCTGCACACGGCATCCCTGGCCTCGCAGTACCTCGGCGACGGCCTCACCCCGGATGCCGCGGAACGCGCCGGGCGGCACCTGCTGTCCATCCTCGGCGCCAACGCCGTGTCGATCGCCGACCCGGGCGACGTGCTGTCCTGGACCGGCGTCGGTGACCACCACCGCGGCAGCGGCCTCGACCTGGGCGAGCAGACCCGCGAGACCGGCCGCACCGTGGTCCACGGCGACCGGGACGTCGCCTGCGGTGACCCGGACTGCCCGATCCGCAGCGCCGTCACGGCACCACTGGTCATGGACGACCTGGTCGTCGGAACCCTGACCGCCTGGACGCACGACCCCTCCCCCGGCCTGGCCCGCGCCACGGAGGAGGTGGCGGCCTGGGTGTCGAGCCAGCTGGCACTGGCCGAGCTGGCCCGCACTCGGACCCGGGTCATGGAGGCCGAGCTGCGCGCGCTGCGCGCGCAGATCAGCCCGCACTTCATCTACAACAGCCTCGCGGCGATCGCGTCGTTCGTGCGCACCGACCCCGACCGGGCCCGCGAGCTGCTCATCGACTTCGCCGACTTCACCCGGTACGCCCTGCGCGCCGGCGGCCCGTTCACGACCCTCGCCGAGGAACTGCGCAACGTCGAGCGCTACCTCGTTCTCGAGCAGGCCCGGTTCGGCGACCGGCTGCAGATCACCCTGCTCATCGCCCCGGAGGTGCTGCCGGTGACCGTGCCCTACCTGGCCGTCCAGCCGCTCGTCGAGAACGCCGTCCGCCATGGCCTGGCCAACAAGGAGGGCGTGGGCCACCTGACCATCACGGCGAGCGACCAGGGGCCCGACGCCGAGATCTGCATCGAGGACGACGGTGTCGGCGCCGACCCGCAGCGGGTGCGGCTGATCCTCGACGGCGCCCACACCAGCGAGTCGCTCGGGCTCGGCAACGTCGACGCCCGGCTGCGGCAGGTCTACGGCGACGAGTTCGGACTCGTGGTCGAGACGGCGGTGGGGGCCGGCACGAAGGTGTCGTTCCGCGTGCCCAAGTTCGCCCCCGGCATCCACGCCGCCTCGTAGTCGCTGGTCGTAGGCTCGCACCCATGTCCTCCAACGACGCCGGACTCACGGCCCTCGTCGTCGACGACGAGCTGCCGGCCCTCTCCGACCTCGGCTACCTCCTCGGCCGCGACGACCGCATCGCCGAGGTCATCACGGCGTCCAGCGGCACGGAGGCGCTGCAGGTGCTCGACGGCCGCGACGTCGACGTCGTCTTCAGCGACATCTCGATGCCGGGGCTCGACGGGATGGCGCTCGCCCGGGTGATCTCCCGGTTCAGCGTCCGCCCGCAGATCGTCTTCGTCACCGCGCACGACGAGCACGCCGTCGACGCCTTCGCCCTCGCCGCCACCGACTACGTCATGAAGCCGGTGCGGGCCGAGCGGCTCTCCGAGGCGATCCGCCGGGTCGTCGTGGCCCAGGCCGAACGGCCCCAGGGTGCCGGCCCCGGTGGCGCTGCTCCCGACGGCCCCCCTCCGCCGGTCGAGGACGAGACGATCCCCGTCGAGCTGGGCGGAGTCACCAGGTTCATCACCCGCAGCCAGATCCGCTACGCCCAGGCCCACGGCGACTACGCCCGGCTGCACACGGAGACCGGCTCGCACCTCGTGCGGGTGCCGCTGAGCGTGCTCGAGGAGCGGTGGGCCGACTACGGCTTCGTGCGTATCCACCGCAGCACCCTCGTCGCGCTGCCCCACGTCAGCGAGGTGCGCATGGACCACGGCCGGTGCTCGGTGGTCGTCGGCCCGGTCGAGCTGCAGGTGAGCCGGCGCCACACCAAGCACCTGCGCGACACCCTCCTGCGCCGCCCGATCGGCGACCGGCGCCCGAGCGGCGGCTGAGGCATGACCACGCCCGCCGGCGTTCCCCCGCAACGGGTGCGGGTCACCAGCTCGCGGCGCGGTGCCACGCCGATGCACGCCCGACCGGTCTCACGTGACCTCGACGAGCAGACCGAGCTCGGCGACGTCTACCTCGACGGCCTGATGCGGGCCCAGCTGCGGCTCTCGCTCGCGGTGATCGCGCTCACCGTCGTCGGCCTCGCGGCCCTCCCCGTCACGCTGACCCTGGTGCCGGCCACCCGCACGATCACGGTGGCCGGGCTGCCCTTTCCCTGGCTGGTCCTGGGGGTCGCCGTCTACCCGGCCGCCTGGTTCCTCGCCCGCTGGTACACCCGTCAGGCCGAGCGGATCGAGCAGGACTTCGCCGAGGTCGTCGACGCCTCGTGAACAACACGCTGTCCGTCGTCGCCGTCGCCCTCGTCTGCCTCACCACCCTCGCGGTGGGGGCGCTGGGGCTGCGGCTGTCGCGGCGCACGAGCGACTTCTACGTCGCGGGCCGCACCGTCTCGCCCCGGCTCAACGCCTCCGCGATCAGTGGCGAGTACCTCTCCGCCGCAAGCTTTCTCGGCGTCGCAGGCCTGATCTACGACCGCGGCGTCGACATGCTCTGGCTGCCCGTGGGCTACACCCTGGGCTATCTGGTGCTGCTGGTCGTCGTGGCCGCCCCGATGCGTCGCTCGGGCGCCTACACGCTCCCGGACTTCGCCGAGGCGCGGCTGGGGTCGCGCGCGATCCGGCTCGTGTCGTCCGTGCTCGTCGTCGGCATCGGCTGGCTCTACCTCGTGCCCCAGTTCCAGGGTGCGAGCCTCACCCTGACCCTGGTCACGGGTGCGCCGACCTGGGTCGGCGGGTTCGTCGTCATGGTGGTGATCGCGCTCGCCGTCGGTGCCGGGGGGATGCGGTCGATCACCTTCGTGCAGGCGGTCCAGTACTGGATCAAGCTCACCGCGCTGGCCGTGCCCGCGTTCGTCCTGCTCGCGCTCTGGTTCCGCTCCGGCTCGCCGGCGCCGCAGGTCGACCCGTCGTGGAGCATCCCGCTGTCACCGACCGGTCCCGACGACCACCCGACCTACCGCACGGCGTCCACGGTGCTCGCCCTGTGTCTCGGCACCATGGGGCTGCCGCACGTGCTCGTGCGCTACTACACGAACCCCGATGGTCTCGGCGCCCGGCGCACCACCGTCACGGTGATCGCGCTGCTCGGAGCGTTCTACCTCTTCCCGCCGATCTACGGGGCGCTGGGCCGGGTGGCCTACCCGACCCTGCCCACCGGCGTGCGCTCGGACACCATCGTGCTGCGGCTGCCCGAGACGCTGCTGCCCGGGCTCGGCGGTCAGCTGCTCACCGCGATGCTCGCGGGCGGCGCGTTCGCGGCGTTCCTGTCCACGGCATCCGGACTGGCCATGTCGGTGACCGGCGTCATCGACCAGGAGCTGCTGCGGCCCCGGATGTCCCGGCTGGCCGGGGGCGACGTGCCCGGCGTGAGGGGTTTCCGGGTCGCCGCGGTCCTGGCCGTCGTCATCCCGTACGCCGTCAGCCGGGCCACCGAGCCACTGGGGCTCGCCACGACCGTCGGGCTGGCGTTCGCGGTGGCCGCGGCGACCTTCGCACCGCTCCTCATGCTCGGGGTGTGGTGGCGAGGGTTGTCGACCTGGGGTGCGATGGCCGGGTTGCTCGTCGGCGGGCTGTCGGCGACGATCGCGATCGGGTGGACGGTCGTCACCGGGCCGGAGGGAGGATGGACCGGCGCGCTGCTGGCCAACCCCGCGATGTGGGCGACACCGTTGGCCCTCTTCACCGCCGTGATCGTCTCGCTCGCGACGCCGTCGCGGATCCCCGCGGGCACGACCCGGACCATGGTGCGGCTGCACACCCCCGAGCGGGTGGCCCTGGCCCGCTCCCGGGCGCGCGACTGACCCCCACGCCGGCGGACGCCGTCAGCCGACGGAGTCGCGCGCCGTCACGAAGGCGTCGACGCACGCCCGCACGTCCGCCTCCGAGTGCGCCGCGGACAGCTGCACGCGGATCCGCGCCCGGCCCTTGGGCACCACGGGGAAGCTGAACGCGATGACGTAGACACCGTTGGTCAGCATGTGGTCGGCGATCTGCGCCGCCCGTCTCGCACCGTCCTCGCCCGGGAACATGACCGGGGTGATGGGGTGCGCCCCGGGCAGCAGCTCGAACCCGGCGTCCGTCATCAGCTCGCGGAACAGGGCGGAGTTGGCGCGCAAGGTCTCGCGGGCCTCGCTCGAGCCCGACACCAGGTCGAGGGCGGCGAGCGAGCCGGCGACGACGGCCGGTGCGACCGAGTTGGAGAACAGGTAGGGGCGTGAGCGCTGGCGGAGCAGGTCGACGACCTCCTGGTGGCTGGCGACGTAGCCGCCCGACGCACCGCCCAGCGCCTTGCCGAGCGTGCCCGTGACGATGTCGACGCGGTCCACGACGCCGAACAGCTCCGGGGTGCCGCGCCCGCCGTCGCCGACGAAGCCCACCGCGTGCGAGTCGTCGACGAGCACCATCGCCTCGAACTCCTCGGCCAGGTCGCAGATCTCGTCGAGCGGAGCGAATGAGCCGTCCATCGAGAACACCCCGTCGGTGACCACGCAGACGCGTCGCGCGCCACCGGCCCGGGCTGCCACGAGCTGGGCGCGCAGGTCGGTCATGTCGGCGTTCTGGTACCGGAACCGGGCCGCCTTGCTCAGCCGGATGCCGTCGATGATCGACGCGTGGTTCAGCGCGTCGGACACGATGGCGTCCTCGGCACCGAAGAGCACCTCGAACACCCCGCCGTTGGCGTCGAAGCACGAGCTGTACAGGATCGTCGCCTCGGTGCCGAGGAACTCGGAGAGCCGCGCCTCCAGCCGGGTGTGCTGGGTCTGGGTGCCGCAGATGAAGCGAACGGACGCCATCCCGAACCCCCACTCGTCCAACGCCGCCCGGCTCGCCGCGACGACGTCCGGGTGGTCGGCGAACCCGAGGTAGTTGTTCGCGCAGAAGTTCAGCGACTCCCCGCCAGCCGTGGCGACGTGCGAGGACTGCGGGGTGGTCAGCTCGCGCTCGCGCTTGTAGAGCCCGGCCTCCTCGATCTCCGTCAGCGTCGCCTTCAGCTCGTCCTTCACCGCGCCGTACACGGGTCCTCCTCGGGGTCGTCGGGGTAGCCAGCCAGCCTAGGGCCCGGGCGTCAGCTCCAGTCGAGCACGACCTTGCCGCCGTGCCCCGACCGGGTCTCGTCGAAGGCCTGTCGCCACTCCTGCGCCGGGTGGCGGCCGGTGACCACGGACGACACCGCCGAGCGCAGCGCCGGCGAGGTCGCGAGCATCGAGCCCATGAGGTACCACGTCTCGAACATCTCGCGGCCGTAGATGCCGCGCAGCGTGATCATGTGCGTGATGACCCGCCCCCAGTCGATGGCGTAGCGGTCGGTCGGCAGACCCAGGAGCGCAACCCGGCCACCGTGGTTCATGTTGGCCAGCATCTCCTCGACCGCCAGCGGCGACCCGGACATCTCGAGCCCGATGTCGAACCCCTCGACCATGCCGAGCGCGGCCTGCGCCTCGCGCAGGGACCCCCCCGCGGACACGTCGACCACCAGGTCGGCGCCGGCCGCCTTCGCCAGCACCAGCCGCTCCGCCGACAGGTCGGTGACGCAGATCCGCCGCGCACCGGCATGCCGCACGACCGCGGTGGCCATGACCCCGATCGGGCCCGCCCCGGTGATGACGACGTCCTCGCCGGCGACGGGCCACTGCAGCGCGGTGTGCGTGGCGTTGCCGAGCGGGTCGAACAGTGCCCCGAGGTCGGGGTCGAGGTCGGCGGGCTGCACCCAGGCGTTGGTCGCGGGGATGACGACGTAGTCGGCGAACGCGCCGTCGCGGTTGACCCCCACCCCGACGGTGTTGATGCACAGGTGGCGCCGCCCCGCTCGGCAGTTGCGGCAGTTCCCGCACACGATGTGCCCTTCACCGGAGACACGGTCGCCGACGGCCACGTGGCCGACATCGGCCCCCACCTCGACGACCTCGCCGAAGAACTCGTGGCCCAGCGTCATCGGCACCCTCACGGTGGCCGCGGCCCACTCGTCCCACTGCTCGAGGTGCAGGTCGGTGCCGCACAGCCCGGCCCGCAGCACCCTGACCTTCACGTCCTTGTCACCGCACTGCGGCTCGGGGACGTCGACCAGCTCGAGACCGGGACCTGCCGTGACCTTCCGGAGTGCGCGCACCAGCCCATCATGCCGGGATGCCGGCCGGTCGGGCGAGGAGCCGGGCGCCGTTCGTCGTGCCGTGGCCGCCGTTCGGCGCGGTGCGACTCGCCGCACAACGCGCCGCCGACCCGCCCGCCGCGGCACCCCGCCGCCCCGGTGCACACGGCGCTCTCGCGGCCCCACTCTGGGAGCCGATCCGGGCAGCACCGTCCGGACGACAGATTCTGGAGGTGACCCGTGAGCAACGACGCTCGCACACAGGCGGAGGACGCATACCTCGCCGTGCAGTCCAGTTCAGAGTTCCAGGCGTTGCGAAAGAAGTTCCGCGGGTTCGTCTTCCCGATGACCGCGTTCTTCCTCGCCTGGTACTTCCTCTACGTCCTGCTCTCGATCTTCGCCCCGACCTTCATGGGTCAGCAGGTCGGCAAGCCCGGCATCACGGTCGGGCTGCTGTTCGGCCTCGGCCAGTTCGTGACGACCTTCGCGATCACGATCACCTACGCCCGCTGGGCCAACAGTCAGCTCGACCCGATGGCTGAGGCCGTGGCCGCCCAGATGACCGCGTCCGACCCGAAGGAGAACTGACCATGGCCCTCACGCTCCCCTTCGCCGAGTCGACCTCGGTCGGCTCCCCGGCCCTGAACATCGCGATCTTCGCCGCGTTCGTCGTCGTCACCCTCGTCATCGTCATCCGCGTCTCGGCCGGCAAGAAGACCGCCGAGCAGTACTACACCGCCGCGGGAGCATTCACCGGCCGCCAGAACGGTGTGGCCATCGCAGGTGACTACCTCTCGGCCGCGAGCTTCCTCGGCATCGCCGGCGCCATCGCCCTGCAGGGGTATGACGGCTTCCTCTACTCCATCGGCTTCCTCGTCGCGTGGCTCGTCGCGCTGCTGCTCGTCGCCGAGCTGATGCGCAACACCGGCCGCTTCACGATGGCCGACGTGCTGTCCTACCGCCTCAAGCAGCGACCGGTGCGAATCGCGACCGCGATCTCGGTGCTCACGGTGTCGTTCTTCTACCTGCTGGCCCAGATGGCCGGTGCCGGTGGCCTGGTCTCGCTGCTCCTCGGCATCCAGGGTGAGATGGCGCAGAACCTCGTCATCGTGCTCGTCGGCGGCATCATGATCGCCTACGTGCTCATCGGTGGGATGAAGGGCACCACCTGGGTGCAGATCATCAAGGCCCTGCTGCTCATCGCCGGGACGGCGGTCATCACCCTCATGGTGCTCGGCCAGTTCAGCTTCAGCTTCTCAGAGCTCTTCACGGCCGCCGCGGACAACTCGCCCGCCGGCGACAAGCTGTTCGAGCCGGGCCTGAAGTACGGCAAGAACCTCACCACCAAGATCGACTTCATCTCCCTGTCGATGGCGCTCGTGCTCGGCACCGCGGGCCTCCCGCACGTGCTCCAGCGGTTCTACACCGTGCCCACGAGCAAGCAGGCCCGCAAGTCGGTGGAGTGGGCCATCTGGCTGATCGGCGGCTTCTACCTGCTGACCCTGGTCGTCGGCTACGGCGCCGCGGCGCTGGTCGGCCCCGAGGCCATCCTCGCTGCCCCCGGCAAGGCCAACTCGGCCGCGCCGCTGCTCGCCTACGACCTGGGCGGATCGCTGCTCCTCGGTGTCATCTCCGGCATCGCCTTCGCGACGATCCTGGCGGTGGTCGCCGGCCTGACGATCACGACGTCGGCGACCTTCGCGCACGACCTCTACAAGGAGGTCTTCAAGCGCGGCAACACGACGCAGGACCAGGAGGTCAAGGTCGCCCGCACGGCATCCGTCGTCATCGGTGCGATCGCGATCCTCGGCGGCATCCTCGCGAAGAACCAGAACATCGCCTTCCTGGTGGCACTGGCCTTCGCGGTCGCCGCGAGCGCCAACCTGCCGACGATTCTCTACTCGCTGTTCTGGAAGGGCTTCAACACCAGGGGCGCGCTGTGGTCGATCTACGGCGGCCTGTCCAGCGCGATCCTGCTGATCCTCTTCAGCCCGGTGGTGTCCGGCAAGGCCCCGCTGGTCGAGGGCGGCCCCAGCCCGTCGATGATCACCAACCCGGCGATCGACTTCCACTGGTTCCCGCTCGACAACCCGGGCCTGATCTCGATCCCGCTCGCGTTCTTCCTCGGTTGGCTCGGCTCGGTGACGAGCAAGGAGCACAACGCCCAGAAGTACGCCGAGATGGAGGTCCGCAGCCTCACCGGTCACGGTGTCGCTGAGTCGATCAACCACTGAGGCACCACCTCACCGCACACGCAGCGGCCGCGGAGGAGATCTTCCCTCCGCGGCCGCTGTCTGCGGTGTCGCCCGATGCCGCGACCCCCCGGGCGGGCGGGGGCGCGCCTCAGACCGTGGCGGCCGCCTCAGCGCGCAGCCGGGCGGCGAGCTCGTCGTCGACGCGGGCGAAGAAGTCACCGACGACGTCCTCGAGGTGGTCCAGGCTCTCGGCCCGGAACAGGATCGGCTGGTAGGCGGTGATGTCGTAGTTGAGCGTTCCCATCTGGTGCAGGTCGAGCGGCCGGATGTCCATGTGGCCGAACTCGTCCATCTCCCCGAAGCTCGACAGGATGCCGGCGCCGTAGGCCTTGGTCTCGCCGTCCTGCGCGATGACCCCGAACTCGATGGAGAACCAGAAGACGTCCGCGACGAACTGCATCGCCTCCTCGCTCTCCAGCCGCAGGCTGGCCAGCCCGGCGGCCTCGGTGATCGCGGCGAACCGCGGGCTCGCGAGCTGGTTCGCGTGACCGATCACCTCGTGGATGATGTCCGGCTCGGGCGTGTACAGCGGCTGGCTCGGGTGCCGCAGGTACTGCGTGGAGTTGAAGGTGCGGTCGCCGAGGTCGGCGTAGAAGCCGCGAAGAGGCACCAGACCGGGCGCAGCGCGGTAGCTCCAGCCGGACAGGGGCTGCAGCCGCTCGGTGACCTCGTGCAGCTGCGGCACGTGCTCGGTCGGCAGCCCCAGCGCCGCCTTGGCCGCCAGGAACTCCGAGTGCGCGTACTTCTCGTGCTTGGGAGCGAGCTCGGCGGACACCAGCCGCCAGATGCCGTGCTCCTCGTCGGTGTACTCGATCGTGGGAACCGGCTCGCCCGGCTGGTGTGCCAGGGCGGCCGAGGCGATCTCACCGCGCCGCGCGCGGTAGGCCGCGTCGGTGAATCCGGGGTGGTTCTCGCCCAGGTGCACCTGCACCTGGCCGTCGGCATCGGTCGTCACGGCCGAGTAGAGCTGTCCGTCGTCGAACACCGCGCTCACCTCCTCGTGAGTGGTCGGGCCCGGTAGGGCGTTCTACCCACGGTTCCATGCGAGTCGGCACGATGGAACCGATGGCGTGTCGAATGGGCAACGAGCGCACAGTTCGGCCACCGTGGGGCGCGCTGCGCTGCAAACTCTGCCCAGTGGCGCGCCGTTCTCGGGGAGTCCACGCGCGGGGCTGACGGCTGGCGGGCGGC
>DASQEZ010000089.1:0-1878 GCA_035633415.1 Ornithinibacter sp.
GGTTCGTCGAGCGCACCAGCCTGGCTTCCTGGATCAGGCTCTTGGCGGTGTCGTTGACCCCACCGGTGAACCACTGCCAGGCCAGCAGGCCGGAGAGCAGGTAGAGGAAGTACGGCGTGTCCGCGACCCTGCCGGCCTTGAAGATGAACGTGAAGACCACGAAGTACACCGACGCCATGAGCAGCGGGTCGAGCACGGTCCAGACGTAGCCGAGCAGGCTGCGCGAGTAGCGCACCCGCAGATCGCGCTGGACCAGGGTCCACAGGATCCCGCGACGGCGGGTCACCGCTGCCACTCGGCTGATCAACGCGGTGACCTCGTTTCGGCTGAGGTGGGCTGGGTCGGGTGCCCGACCGGGCGCCGTGGCGAGGATACGGCACGGCCCCGCGCGGGCCGGAGAGGCGGCATCAGACGTCCCGCTCGAGGCGCAGGATGCCGTCCTCGTCGCGCAGCATCCCGTCGGCGACCAGCGTGGCGCGCAGCTTGGCGTACTCCTGGGGGTCGCCGTGCGCGAAGTGGGCCAGCCGGGTGAGGAAGAGCGCCACCGACCTGAACGAGGGGGTGATGACCAGGTTCGGCGTGCCTGTCGTGCAGTTGAACTGGGTGACCGGCGTGCGCCAGTCGCCGTAGTTCTCGGTGAGGTAGCGGTCGGCGTCGGCCGGCCCGAGGACCGGCACCCCGTCGAGGGTGTAGGGGGCGAGCTCGAACGCCGTGTTCACCCACCGGTGGATCGAGGACCCGTGCCACAGCGTGTCGCCCTCGCGGTGGTGCACGAAGACGTCGACGTTGATGCCGTTCTCGTGGATCAGCTTGACCAGGGCCGGGGCCCGTTCGACGGCGAACCGACCCGGTGAGGTCTCGACCACGGTCTGGGCGTCGTCGAGCTTCTTGACGACGTAGCGCGGCGACACCTGGAGGGCCTCGACGAGGCCGTCGAGCACCTCGGGGTGCTCCGGGTCGAACGTGACGCCCACGTCGATGTCGTAGTCGTGGGCGAGGAAGCCGCCCTCGCGCACGATGCCCAGGAAGGTGCCGGAGATGACGTACCAGTGCCACTGCTCGACGGGCAGTGCCGCGGCGAGGTCGGCCAGGGCGGTGCGGGCGTCGTCGACCGAGAAGTCGCCCTCGCGGTCGGAGGACGGGCCGCGCGGCTCGCCCCGGGCCGCGCTGATGAGGGGCAGCAGCGCGTCGGCGTGCGTGCGGAAGTCCGCCCGCAGCGCCTCGATGTCGCGCGCACCGGCATCGAGCTGGGCGTGGATCCGAGCGGCGCGCACGAAGAGGTCGTCAGCGCGCCACAGGTGCTCCGGAAGCGCGGACCGCCGGGCGGCGATGAACCCCTCGAGGGCCTCGAGGTCGGCCGGCCCGGCGCCGAGCGTGAAGTCGAAGAAGTCGTCGGTGACGGTCTCGACCCCCGGCCAGCCGCGCCGCAGCACCCACCCCGCGAGGCGGAAGGCGTACTTGGTCTCGTCGTCGACGAACTGGGTGCGCACCAGGCGGGCGATCGACGGGCGCCCGGTGACGGCGAAGGTGCCCGCGTACGCCGCCGCGCCGACGCCGTGCCGGAAGGCCGGGGAGTGCGAGCGGTTCAGGAAGTTGAGCAGCGAGTAGGACTTGCTGAGCATCAGGCGCCGCCGATGAGGAAGCGGTCGACGAACCGGGCGGCTGCCCGGCCGTCCTCGAGGGAGGCGAACCGGTCCCGGAACGCGTCGTAGCGCCCGGAGTGCTCGGCGGCGACCCGGTCGAGGTCCGCGAGCGCGTCGATGACCTCGGTCGTGTGGGTGAGGAGGGGCCCGGGGGCCTCGGCCTCGAAGTCGAAGTAGAAGCCGCGCAGGTCGTCGCGGTAGGCCTCGAGGTCGTGGGTGAAGAAGAGCATCGGGC
>DASQEZ010000090.1:0-10253 GCA_035633415.1 Ornithinibacter sp.
GACCGGGGTGGGACCTATCCTTGACCCTCGTGAGCACGACGACCGATCCCGACCCCCGCCAGCGGCTCGCCGCCGGCGCCGACCTGCCTGCCGCCCAGCAGCCGGTCTGGCCCGACCGCGCCGCCCTCGATGCGGCGGTCGCCACGCTCGCCAGCTACCCCCCGCTGGTCTTCGCCGGTGAGTGCGACGTGCTCCGTGAGCGGATGGCCGCCGTCGCTCGTGGCGAGGCGTTCGTGCTCCAGGGCGGCGACTGTGCCGAGACCTTCGCGTCGGCGACCGCCGACAACATCCGCGACCGGGTCAAGACCATCCTGCAGATGGCGGCGGTGCTCACCTACGGCGCCTCGGTACCGGTGGTCAAGGTCGGGCGGATGGCCGGGCAGTACGCCAAGCCCCGCTCGAGCAACGACGAGACGCGCGAGGGCGTGACGCTGCCGGCCTACCGCGGCGACATGGTCAACGACTTCGAGTTCACCCTCGCCTCGCGCACCCCCGACCCCCAGCGCCTCGTCCACGCCTACCACGCGAGCAGCGCCACGCTGAACCTCGTGCGCGCCTTCACGACCGGCGGCTTCGCCGACCTGCGGCACGTGCACGACTGGAACAAGGGCTTCATCGCCAACTCCGCCAACGTGCGCTACGAGCGCCTGGCGAAGGACATCGACAAGGCGATGAAGTTCATGAAGGCCTGTGGCGCCGACTTCGAGGCGATGCGCACGACCGAGTTCTTCTCGGCCCACGAGGCGCTCGTGCTCGACTACGAGCGTCCGATGACGCGCATCGACTCGCGCACGGGCAACCTCTACGACACCTCCGGCCACTTCGTGTGGGTGGGGGAGCGGACCCGTGACCTCGACGGCGCACACATCGACTTCGTCGCGTCGGTGCGAAACCCGGTGGGGGTCAAGGTCTCCGCCAACGCCGACACCGACGACCTGTTGCGCATCATCGACAAGGTCGACCCCGAGCGCGAGCCCGGCCGGCTGACCTTCATCACCCGGATGGGGGCCGGCCGCATCCGTGAGGCGCTGCCGACCATCGTCGAGAAGGTCACGGCATCCGGGGCGTCGGTCACCTGGGTCTGCGACCCGATGCACGGCAACACCTACGAGTCGGCCTCGGGCTACAAGACCCGCGACTTCGACGACGTCGTCGAGGAGGTCGAGGGCTTCTTCGAGGTGCACCGTGGCCTGGGCACGGTGCCCGGCGGCATCCATGTCGAGCTCACCGGCAACGACGTGACCGAGTGCGTGGGCGGCTCGGAGAAGATCCTCGACGCCGACCTCAACCTGCGCTACGAGTCGGTGTGCGACCCGCGGCTGAACCACCAGCAGAGCCTCGAGCTGGCGTTCCTCGTCGCCGAGATGCTGAACCAGGACTGACGCCGGTGCGTGCCGACCTCCTCTCGGACACCCTGACCGCTCCGTCCCCCGGCATGCGCGCCGCGATGGCGCGCGCCGAGGTCGGTGACGACGTCTTCGGCGAGGACCCCACCGTGCGGGCACTCGAGGAGCGCGTCGCCGGACTCCTCGGCCACGAGGCAGGGCTGTTCTCCCCGACCGGGTCGCTGGCCAACCAGCTCGGCGTGCGGCTGCACGTGAGCCCGGGCCAGGAGCTCGTCGCCGACCAGCAGGCGCACGTGCTGCGGGCCGAGCTCGGGGCCGCCGCGGCGTTCTCGGGCATCACGAGCCGCTCGTGGCCCAGCGAGCGCGGCCTGCTCGACCCTGCGGGGCCGATGTCGCTCGTCACCACCGGTGTCGGTCCCTACCAGGTCGAGACCGCGCTCGTCGTGCTCGAGAACACCCACAACTTCGGTGGCGGCACGGTGCAGCCGATCGAGGCCATCCGTGAGGTGCGTCGTGCCACTCAGGCGATCGGGGTGGCCATGCACCTCGACGGCGCCCGGCTGTGGAACGCCCACGTGGCCTCGGGGGTGGCGCTCGCCGACTACGGCAGCCAGTTCGACACCGTCAGCGTCTGCCTGTCCAAGGGCCTGGGCGCGCCGGTCGGCTCGGTGCTCGTCGGGTCGGCGGAGCAGATGGCGGAGGCGCGCATCTGGCGCAAGCGCTACGGTGCCGGGATGCGGCAGGTCGGCATCCTCGCGGCCGGCGGTCTCCACGCGCTCGACCACAACGTCGAGCGGCTCGCCGACGACCACGACCGGGCGGGCCGCTTCGCCGCGGCGTGCGCACAGGCGGCACCGGCATCCGTCGACCCGGCCACGGTCGAGACCAACATCGTCGTGCTCGATGTCGGTGCCGTCGGCTGGGCCGCACCGGAGTTCGTCGCCGCCCTGCTCGAGCAGGGCGTGCGCACCTATGCCGTCGGGCCGGGGCGGGTGCGCGCCGTGTGGCACCTCGACGTCGACGACACCGGCACCGACGCGGCCGTCGACGCCGCGACCGGTCTGCTGAGGTCCCGCTCCGCCTGAGCGGTTCCTACGAGGCGCCGGTCTCGACGCTGAGGATGTTGCCGTCGGGGTCCTCGAACCAGATGCCGCGCGCGTCGCCACCGAACGAGGCGACGCCGTCGTCCCAGCTGATGCCGGGGGCGTCGAAGGTCTGGAACTCCACGCCGGTGTCCCGCAGCGCGGCGATCTCCGCGTCGAAGCCGCCCCGAGGCACCTGGAACGACATCGCGGTTCCCTTGTTGGTGCCGGCGTAGGACGAGGGGTAGACGAGGAAGGCACCGGAGCCGGCCGAGTAGAGGACGCCGTCGGGCACCTCACCCCGGGCCGTGAAGCCGAGGACCCTCTCGTAGAAGTCCCTGGCCACCTGCAGGTCCTTCACCGCGAGCGTCGCGATGGTGTCGTGGTCGCCGAGCATGGCACCTCCCGCGCGGACCGGGTGACCGCCGCCCGGTCGGCGCCTCAACGGTAGGTTCGCCGCGCGGAGTCGGTCAATGGCCCGACCGAACCCCGCCCCCGGCCCCGTTCGCCCGTCGAGATCCCGCGACACGCTGATGATCGGGCCCCGAAGTCAGCGTGTCGCGGGATCTCGAGCGGCGATCCGGCTACACGTCGTGGTGGAGCGCCTCGACCGGGGGGTCCTCGGCGGCCGTGGCGCCCGGATCGCGTGGCGTCGAGCGCAGCTCGACGAGGTACATCGCCGCCACGACCAGTGCGCCTCCGACGAGCATCCGCCGGGTGAGGCTCTCCCCGCCCAGGGTCACGGCGAACAGCGCGGCGAACACCGGCTCGAGCGCCATGACGATCGCGGCACGCGTCGCGGTGAGGTGCGCCTGGGCCCAGGTCTGCGCCCACAGGGCCAGCGCGCCGGCGATGAGCGCCATGTAGAGCAGCGAGGCCCACTGGCCGCCGTCGGCCGGGAGGGTGAGGCCGTCCGGCACGGCCACGACCGCGGTCACCGCCGTGATGACGCCCGCCTGCACCGTCGCGAGCCCGACGGCCGCCCCCGGCGTCGACCACCGGCCGAGCGCCACGATGTGCCCGGCGTACAGCAGGGCCGCCACGAGGGTGAGCGCCTCACCGATTCCGACCGAGAACCCCTGCAGGGACAGCAGGGCCAGCCCGAGCGTGGCCAGGCCCACGGCGAACCAGGCCACGGGCCCGATCCGGTCGCGCAGCAGCACCGCGCCGAGCACCGGCGTGAGCACGACGTAGGTGCCGGTGATGAAGCCGGAGACCGACGCGTCGGTGTGCTGCAGGCCTGTGGTCTGCAGCACCTGAGCCAGCCCGTAGAGCACGCCGAGCACCACGCCGATCCGCAGCTCGCGGCGGCGGAGGGCCATCGTCTGGCGCCGGAACAGCACGAACATCACCACGGCGGCGATGCCGAAGCGCACCGCGAGGAAGTCGGCCGGCGGCACGTGCTCGACGAGGTCGCGGATCAGGAAGAACGTCGATCCCCACACCGCCGTGACCGAGACGAGCAGGAGCGTGGCGAGCCGGGCCTGCCGGGTGGGAGCGGCCACCGGGGGGTCAGACGATCGTCAGCGTGATGGTGCTGCCCTTGGGGGCCTTGCTGCCGCCGGCGGGGTCCTGGAGCCGCACGGTGCCGAAGAACCCGCCCAGCGCCCGGCGCACGGTGACCTTGAATCCCACCGCCTCGAGCGCGCTGCGGGCCTGCGCGAGCTGCTGGCCGACGACGCCGGGCACCTCGACGAGCACCGGACCCTTGGAGACCACGAGCGTGACGGTGTCGCCGCGGAACAGCGTGCCGTCGCGCGGGCTCTGGCTGATGACGTCGCCCTTGGCGACCGTGTCGCTGTTCTCCTGCTTCGTGGCGTCGACCTTCAGCCCGAGGTCGCTCAGCTGCCGGGAGGCCTTGGTCGCGGCGGTGCCGGTGAGGTCGGGGACCTTGATCGGCTTGCGCCCCTTGCTCACGGTGAGGGCCACCGCGGTGCTCTTCTTCAGGCTCGCGCCGGGGCCCGGCTTGGCCGAGATGACCTGCCCGTCGGGGATCTTCTCGTCGAACGCCTTGCTGACCTTGCCCACGGTGAGGTTGACCGCCTCGATCCGCACCGTCGCCTCGGCGAGCGTCATGCCGACGATCGGTGGCACGGCGTACCGCTCGGGGCCCTTGGAGACCACGAGGACGACGTCGGAGCCGCGGCGCACGTTCGTTCCGGCCCCGGGGTCCACGGAGATGACGACCCCCTTGGCGACCTTCTCGTCGAACGCCTCGGACACCTTGGGGTCCAGCGCCGCCGAGCGGACCGCGCTCACCGCGGAGGCCTGCTCGCGCCCCTGCACCGACGGCACGGTGGCCGTGGCGCCCGGGCCCAGCAGGAAGAACCACGCCGACAGCGCGGCCACCAGCGCCGACGCCACGATGGCCGGCCACCAGCGCCGACCCCCGGGGGGGCCGTCGCCAGCGGTGACCACCCGGCCCTCGAGCGGGGGCGGTGGGATGGTGATCGCCTGGGTGTCGGAGCGTGACCGGGTCGCGACCCCGCCGCCCGCACGGTGGTGCGCGGCCCGCGCCGCGTGCGTGGGCAGCGCGGTGGTCGAGGTCGGCAGGGATGCCGCGGCCACCGCTGCGACGCCGGCCGGCCTGGCGTCGAGGGCGCCGGGGGTCAGCGTCGCCCGGGTGCGGCGCACGAGCTCCAGCAGCTCGGCGGCGTCGGCCGGCCGGTCGTCGGGGTCGCGCGCGGTGGCGACGGCCACGAGGTCGTCGAGGGCCGGCGGCAGCCCGGTCACCCGGCTCGACGGGGTGGGCACCCCGCCGTGCACGTGCTGGTAGGCCACGTGGATCGCGGTCTCCCCGGTGAAGGCCTTGGTGCCGGTCAACATCTCGAAGAGCATCAGCCCGGTGGCGTACACGTCGCTGCGCGCGTCGGCGATGCCCCGCTCGACCTGCTCGGGGGAGAGGTAGGCGACGGTGCCCAGGAGCACGCCCTGCGTGCTGGTGACCGTCTGGCTCGACACCGCTCGGGCGAGGCCGAAGTCGGCGACCTTGACCGTGCCGTTGTCGTTGATGATGACGTTCTCGGGCTTGACGTCGCGGTGGATCAGGCCCTTGGCGTGTGCCTCCGACAGCGCGAGCAGCACGGGTTCGAGGATGTCGAGGGCGGCCCGGGGCGACAGCGGCCCCTCCGCCTGCATCACCTCGCGCAGGGTCTGGCCCGGGACGTACTCCATGGCGAGGAAGATGTGGCCGTCGTCCTCGCCCTGGTCGAACACGGCGACGACGTTGGGGTGCGAGAGCGAGGCCGCCGATCGGGCCTCGCGGCGGAACCGGGTGACGAAGCTCTCGTCGTGCACCAGGTGCTGGCGCATGACCTTCAGGGCGATGTCGCGGTCGAGTCGCTCGTCGACGGCCAGGTAGACGGTCGCCATCCCGCCGTCGGCGATGCGACGGAGCACGCGGTAGCGTCCGTCGAGGGTGCGCCCGATCAGCGCGTCGCCGGTGGATGACACCGTAGGAGTGTACGTAGTTCCGGACACCGTCCCGTCACCCACCGTCCGTCGTCACATGGATCTGCGCAGGGCCAGGACGTTTCGCACGTACAGCTTGGTGTCGCTGTACATGCCGTGCTTCTGCAGCGCACCCAGGCCCTGGTAGTAGGCCGCGACGGCCTTCTCCATGCTGTCCGTGGAGCGCCCCAGCGCCCGGAGCATGACCACGCCGGCCGTGATGTTGTCCTGCGCCTTGAGCAGGTCGAGCCGGCGGCCGACCAGGCTCGAGGCCCACTGCCCGGACTGCGGGATGACCTGCATCGCACCGACGGCGTTCGCGGGGGAGACCGCCCGCTGGTTCCAGCCGGACTCCTGGTAGCTGACGGCCAGGGCCAGGCGCGGGTCGACGCCGTGCTTTCGGGCGGTCCGCACGATCATCGCCTTGGTCTCGCTGCGGCTGGGCACCGACCGCCGGGCCAGGATCGCCCGGTTCCGGGCAGCCGCCTCGGTCACGGCACGCGGGTACTTCACCCCGTTGAAGGTGTCGGGAACCGAGGTCGTCGTGCTCGCCTTCGACGACCCGGGCAGGCGCAGTACCTGCCCGGGGTGGATCAGCGCGCGGCTGCTGATGCCGCTGGCGCGCGCGATGGCGGCCACCGAGGTGTGGTGACGCGCCGCGATCGCCCCGAGCGTGTCCCCGGTGCGCACCCGGTAGGTCTTCGTCCTGGCGGTGCTGCGAGCGGCGGATGCCGTCGCGGCGGCGCGGCGGACGACGACCTTCTGCCCGGGGTGGATGACCGAGCCGGTGGACAGGTGGTTGGCCTTGAGCAGCGACGCCAGGGACACGCGGTGGCGCGCCGCGATGCCGCTCAGGGTGTCGCCGCTGCGCACGACGTGAACGGTGGCCGCCGCGCCGGCGGACGCGGCCGGGGCGGCGCTGGTGCGCGGGACGCTGAGCACCGCGCCGGACAGGATCTGGTGGCGGTCACGGACCTCGTTGCGCGCGGCGAGGACGGCCACCGTGGTGCGGAACCGGGCCGCGATGCCGATCAGCGTGTCGCCCGAGCGCACGCGGTAGCTGGTCCACCCGTGCGGGGCCGGGTTCGCCGCCGCCACGAGGGATGCCGGGGCGAGCGCGGTGGGAGGCAGCATCGGGGGAGGTGCGGAGATGACCATGGGCACGTTCCTTGCCTGTGACAGCTGTGACGAGTGTGGTTACTGAGACCCTTGGGTTTCACGTTACCCGAGGGAGCGCCGATCGGCCCGGACGTTCTCGCCCGGCGGCCGGGTGCGTGTCCGCTGTGGCACCCTGTGCAGCGTGAGCGACGCACCGCAGGACGCCGGACCCGACCCCGTTGACGACCTCGAGACCCTCGTCGGGTCGTGGCTGACGATCCCCGACATCGCCGAGCGGCTGGGCCTGTCGCTGGCGTCGGTGCGCAAGCTCGTCGAGGACCGCGAGCTGCTCTCCCACCGGGTGGGCGAGCGCCGGGTGGTCTCGGTGCCGGCGGGCTTCCTCGACGACGAGGGCCCGCTGCACGCGCTCAAGGGGACCTTCACCGTGCTCGCCGACGGGGGCATGTCCGACACCGAGATCCTGCGCTGGCTGCACACTCCCGACGACACGCTGCCCGTGCCCGGCTCGCCGCTCGACGCCATCCACGCGGGCTTCAAGACCGAGGTGCGCCGCCGGGCGATGGAAGAGGCCTTCTAGCCCGAGCGTCAGGAGGAGCGGGCGGTGGCGATGCCCACGAGGTCGACCAGCGCCCGGCGCGCCTGCGCGTCGACCGACCCGGCGTCCTCGACCGCCGCGCGCGCCGAGCCGGCCAGCCGCTCGATCTCGACCTCGAGACGGCCCACCGCACCGGAGCGCTCGATGACCTCGCGCAGCTCGTCGACCTGTCGGTCGTCGAGGTCGGGGCGGCCGATCAGGGCGTCGACCCGTGAGCGGCCCGGGTCGTCGGTGCCGGCGAGGGCGTGGGCGAGCAGCACGGTGCGCTTGCCCTCGCGCAGGTCGTCACCGGCCGGCTTGCCGGTCTCGTCCGGGTCGCCGAAGACCCCGAGCAGGTCGTCACGCAGCTGGAAGGCCCGGCCCAGGTCGAGGCCGTACCGGGAGAGTGCCTCCAGCCCGGCGGCATCCAGACCCCCGGTGGTGGCGCCGATCAGCAGGGGGTGCTCGACGGTGTACTTCGCGCTCTTGTACCGGATCACCCGCCCGGCCCGCTCGACCCGCTCGTCGTCGGCCACGCCCTCCCAGGGCCGCATCGACTCGACGACGTCGAGGAACTGCCCGGCCATCAGCTGGGTACGCATCCGGTCGAAGACGGGTCGGCCGCGCTCGAGGTCGGCCACGGGCAGCCCGCACGTGGCGTAGACGGCGTCGGTCCAGGTGAGGCACAGGTTGCCGGCCAGGACGGCGCCCGCCAGCCCGAACCGGTCCTCGTCGCCCGCCCATCCCCGTGCGCTGTGCCGGGTCGCGAGCGCACGGTGCGCGGCCGGCATCCCGCGGCGGGTGTCGGAGTCGTCCATGACGTCGTCGTGGATCAGCGCGGCGGCCTGGAACAGCTCCATCGCGCTGGCGAGCCGGACGAGGGCATCGGAGTCGGGGCGACCGGCCGCCCGGTGGCCCCAGTAGAGGAAGGCCGCCCGCAGCCGCTTCCCGCCGCGCAGCAGGTCGGCGACGGCGGTGAGCAGGTCGTCGACGTCCGGGCCGAGCTCGGCGAGCACCCCGGCCTGGGTCGCCAGCTCGGTGTCGAGGCAGTGCTGCACCCGGCGCCGCAGGTCGATGCCGTCGAGCGGGCTGGACACGATGACCTCCTGGCGCGACCCCGGTCGGTGGCGGTCGGATGATGGGTCCCCAGAGCCTACGGCGTGCGGGCTGGGCTACCCTCACCGCCATGGCGCACCACGGAGGAGGGGGACGGCCCGCGCACCTCGTGGCCTCCATCCCCGCTCGCCTCGCGCAGGCCCGGCCCTCGATCAGCTTCGAGTTCTTCCCGCCCAAGGACGACGACTCCGAGGCGGCGCTGTGGCTGGCGATCCGCCAGCTGGAGCGGGTGCGGCCGGCGTTCGTGTCGGTCACCTACGGCGCGGGTGGCACCACCCAGGACCGCACCGTGCGGGTCACCGGCCGGATCGCCGACGAGACCTCGCTGACCCCGCTGGCGCACCTCACCTGCGTCGGGATGTCGGTACGCCAGGTGCGCCAGGTCGTGGGGGCCTACGCCGCGTCCGGCGTGCGCAACATCCTCGCCCTGCGCGGCGACCCTCCGGGCAACGTGCGCGGGCAGTGGACGGCGCACCCCGAGGGCCTGGACCACGCGGAGCAGCTCGTCGCGCTGATCCGCCCGCTGGGTGACTTCACGATCGGCGTCGCGGCCTTCCCCGACGTGCACCCCGACAGCCCCGACCTCGAGCACGACGTCGAGGTGCTGGTGCGCAAGGCGGATGCCGGGGCCAGCTTCGCGATCACCCAGATGGTCTTCGACGCCGACTCCTACCTGCGGCTGCGCGACAAGGTGGCCCGGCGTCGAGAGCTGCCGATCACCCCCGGCCTGATGCCGGTCACGAACCTGCGGCAGATCACCCGGATGTCCGAGCTGATGGGCACCCCGCTTCCACCGGGGGTCGTCGCGCGGCTCGAGGCGGTCAAGGACGACCCGGCCGCCGTGCGGTCGGTCGGCGTGCAGATCGCGACCGAGCTGGGGCAGCGGATGCTCGACGAGGGCGCGCCCGGCATCCACTTCATCACCATGAACCGGTCGACGGCCACCCTCGAGGTGTTCGACAACCTCTCGCTCTGAGCGCCGCGCCGGGTCGGTCAGGAACCGAGAAGCGCCACGGCCGCAGCCGCCCTAGCCTTTCGCGAGGAGGTTCGGAGCGAGCCCGCCGCGTCGAGAGGGAGACGACCATGACCGCCACGAAGGCCGGGACCGGCGACGGGTTCAGCGCCGCCGAGCGCGCCGCGATGAAGGAGCGCGCCGCCGAGCTGCGCGCCGAGGGCAGGAAGGGTGCGAAGGCGGCCGACGGCCTCGAGCGGTGTCTCGAGGCGATCGCCACGATGGCTCCCGAGGACCGGGCGCTCGCCGGGCGGGTGCACGTGGCCGTCACCGCGACCGCCCCCGACCTCCAGCCGAAGACCTGGTACGGCATGCCCGCCTACGCCGATGCGGCCGGCAAGGTCGTGATCTTCTTCCAGGACGCCGGCAAGTTCAAGTACCGGTTCTCGACGCTGGGCTTCCAGGACGCCGCGAACCTCGACGACGGCGACTTCTGGCCGACGTCGTTCGCGATGACCGGGTGGAGCCCGACGGTCGAGAAGCAGGTCGTGGCGCTGGTCCGGGCTGCGATCTCCTGACGGCTGTTCCCGCGGGGTGGCCCGGCGCGGCGGTCA
>DASQEZ010000091.1:0-3591 GCA_035633415.1 Ornithinibacter sp.
GCCGGTCTCGTCGGCCGGGTGCGACTTGCCCGCGATGACGAGCTGGATGGGCCGCGTGGGGTGCAGCAGCAGCTTCTTGAGCCGGGCGGGGTCGCGCAGCATGAGGGTGAGCCGCTTGTAGGTGGGCACCCGACGGGCGAACCCGATGGTGAGCACGTCGGGGTCGAGGATCTCGTCGGTCCAGCCCAGCTCGGCCCGCGACGCGCCCCGCTCGAGCCAGGACTTGCGGGTGCGCCGGCGCGCCTCCTCGACCAGCTGCAGGCGCAGCTCGCGCTTGGTCGCCCACACGGCGTCCCGAGGAACGTTGGCGAAGGACTGCCAGGACTCCTGGGTGTCGAGCTCGTGCACGTCGGCATGGGCGCGGGCCAGCTCGAAGACCTTGCGGTCGACCCAGGTCGGGCCGTGCACGCCGTTGGTGATCGAGGTGATCGGCACCTCCTCGTCGTCGAAGCCCGGCCAGAGACCGTCGAACATCTCGCGGCTGACGACGCCGTGCAGCCGGGAGACACCGTTGGCGCGCTGCGCGAGCCGCAGGCCCATGACGGCCATGTTGAACATGCCGGCCGAGCCGCCCTCGTAGGTCTCGGCGCCGAGCTGCAGCAGCCGCTCGACGGGCACCCCCTCCAGGGCCTGTGCCCCGCCGAAGTAGAGCTCGATCAGGGCGGCGTCGAAGCGGTCGATGCCCGCGGGCACCGGGGTGTGGGTGGTGAAGACGGTGGCGGAGCGCACGGCCTCGAGCGCCGCGTCGAAGGTCATGCCCTCGGACCGGACGAGCTCGCTGATCCGCTCGACACCCAGGAAGCCGGCGTGGCCCTCGTTGGCGTGGTAGACGTCGGGCGTCGGCGCTCCGGTGAGGCGCGACCACAGGCGCAGGGCCCGCACGCCACCCATGCCGAGCAGCATCTCCTGCTGCAGGCGCAGCTCCCCGCCGCCGCCGTAGAGGCGCTCGGTGACGCTACGGCCGGCGTCGTCGTTGGCGTGCACGTCCGAGTCGAGGAGCAGCAGCGGCACCCGGCCGACCTGGGCGCGCCAGACGTGGGCGTGCAGCTCACGACCGCCGGGCAGCTCGATGGTGACCAGCGCCGCGGTGCCGTCCTCCTCGCGCAGCACCGACAGCGGCAGGTCGTCGGGGTCGAGGACCGGGTAGTCCTCCTGCTGCCAGCCGTCGCGGTTCAGGCTCTGGCGGAAGTATCCGGTCTTGTAGAACAGGCCGACGCCGACGATCGGCACGCCGATGTCCGAGGCCGCCTTGAGGTGGTCGCCGGCGAGGATGCCCAGTCCGCCCGAGTACTGCGGCAGCGCCGCGGTGATGCCGAACTCGGCGCTGAAGTAGGCGACCGCGGAGGGCACACCGTCGGCCTGCTCACGGCCCCACTGCTGGTACCAGCGGTCCTCGCCGACGTAGCGGTCCAGGGCCTCCTTCGCGGCGTCGACCCGCTCGACGAACGCCGGGTCGGCGGCGAGTCGCTCGAGCTCGTCGGGCTCGACGGCCGACAGCATCGCGACCGGGTCCTGACCGACGGCGGCCCAGCGGGCCGGGTCGATGGACTCGAAGAGGTCGCGCAGCGGCGGGTGCCAGCTCCACCTCAGGTTCATCGACAGGTCGCCGAGGGCGGCGATGCGGGCGGGCAGAACGGGGCGGACGCTGAACCGACGGATGGCCTTCACGAGGGCACATCGTAGGGCACGTGGGTAAACGCTTTCATCACGACCATTTCCGATCCGTCAGGATCGTGCAGTCCGAGATCCGCGATGCCGTGCAGCGTGTCCCCTGCCACCCGCGGCCGGTAGCGTGCCACGTGTGACTGCAGCCCCTCGCACCCGTGCCCCCCAGTATCCGATCGGCCGCATTCCCGTCCTCGAGGTCAGACCGCGCGTCGACGACGGCGCCCGCCCGGCCAAGTCCGTGGTCGACGAGGTGTTCACCGTCACGGCGACCGTGTTCCGCGAGGGCCACGACGCCGTCAACGCCTCGGTCGTGCTCGCCGACCCCTCCGGCGTCGAGCACGTGCAGTCGATGACGTGCACCAACCCGGGCCTGAACACCTGGGCTGCTCGCGTCTCGGCCCCGACCGCCGGGTGGTGGTCCTACCGCGTCGAGGGCTGGGGCGACCCGTACGGCACGTGGGAGCACGACGCCACGATCAAGGTGCAGGCCGACGTCGACACCGAGCTGATGCTCGAGGAGGGCGCCGTCGTGATCGAGCGGGCCCGCGACGAGGTCGCCCGCTCCGCGAAGCAGAAGGCCGTGCTCGCCGACGCCGTTCTCGGCCTGCGCGACACCACCCGCCCGGCCGCCGTGCGGCTCAAGGCCGGCACCGACCCCTCGGTCGAGCGCGAGCTCGCCGCGCGGCCGCTGCGTGACCACGTCACCCCGTCCGCCGACCTGCCCCTGCTCGTCGAGCGCGAGCTGGCTCTCACCGGCGCCTGGTACGAGATCTTCCCGCGCAGCGAGGGTGCGACCTACGACGAGAAGGAGCACCGCTGGACCAGCGGCACCCTCCTCACCGCCGCGCAGCGCCTGCCGGCCATCGCGGCGATGGGCTTCGACGTCGTCTACCTCACCCCGGTGCACCCGATCGGCCAGGCGGCCAAGAAGGGCCCGAACAACACCCTCGACGCCCGCCCCGAGGACCCCGGCAGCCCCTACGCCATCGGTTCGGCCGCCGGGGGGCACGACGCCATCCACCCCGACCTGGGCACGTTCGACGACTTCGACACCTTCGTCGCGCAGGCGCGCCGGCTCGGCATGGAGGTCGCCATGGACCTCGCCCTGCAGTGCTCGCCCGACCACCCGTGGGTCACCACCCATCCCGAGTGGTTCACCACCCGCGCCGACGGCACCATCGCCTACGCGGAGAACCCTCCGAAGAAGTACCAGGACATCTACCCGGTCAACTTCGACAACGACCCGGCCGGCATCTACGCCGAGGTGCGCCGGGTCGTGCAGGTGTGGATCGACCACGGCGTCACCCTCTTCCGCGTCGACAACCCCCACACCAAGCCGGTGGAGTTCTGGCAGTGGCTGATCGCCGACGTCGCGAAGGACCACCCCGAGGTGATCTGGCTCGCCGAGGCGTTCACCCAGCCGGCGATGATGCACACGCTCGGCAAGGTGGGCTTCCAGCAGAGCTACACGTACTACACGTGGCGCAACAGCGCCGCCGAGCTGCGCGAGTACCTCACCGAGCTCTCCGGCGACGCCGCCGCCTACATGCGGCCGTCGTTCTGGCCCACCACGCACGACATCCTGACGCCCTACATGCAGTTCGGCGGCCCGGCCGCGTGGAAGCTGCGCGCGGTGCTCGCGGCCACCCTCGCGCCGACCTACGGCATCTACGCCGGCTACGAGCTCATGGAGCACGTCGCCCGCCCCGGTGCCGAGGAGCAGATCGACAACGAGAAGTACCAGTACAAGAACCGGCACTGGGAGGACTTCGAGCCGGGCGGCAGCAGGGCCGGCCGGTCGCTCTCGGGCTGGCTCACCATGATCAACGACGTCCGGCGCGCCCACCCTGCGCTGCACCGGTTGCGCGACATCCACTTCCACCAGGTCGACGACGAGAACTTCCTCGCCTTCTCCAAGCGCCG
>DASQEZ010000092.1:0-2082 GCA_035633415.1 Ornithinibacter sp.
CTCGACCTCGCGCTGCTGACCGCGGCGCCTGCCACCCGCGCGGCGGCCGAGCGACTGGGTCGGGGACTGGCGGCGACCCACGCGGCCGGTGCCACGGCCTACGGCTGCGGGCCGCCCGGGTGGGCGGGTGACGGCTGGCTCGGCCCGCTCAGCGAGCCGCTGCCGTTGGCCCTGGGCGCGTGGGACACCTGGGGGTCCTTCTACGCGCAGGCCCGCATCACGCCGCTCCTGGTCGAGGCCCGGGAGCGAGCGGTGCTCGACGCGGCGGACGTCACGGTCCTTCAACGGCTCGCGGACCGGGTCGTCGACGGTGCGTTCGACACCGGCGAGCCACCCGCCCGGCTGCACGGCGACCTCTGGTCGGGCAACGTGATGTGGACGGCACGGGGGGCCGTGCTCATCGACCCCGCCGCGCACGGGGGCCACCGCGAGGCCGACCTCGCCATGCTGGCGCTGTTCGGGGCCCCGCACCTCGACCGGGTCCTGGCCGCCTACGACGAGGTGGCTCCGCTGGCCGACGGCTGGAGCGAACGCGTGCCCCTTCACCAGGTGCACCCCCTGCTGCTGCACGCGGTGCTGTTCGGCGGGTCGTACGTAGCCCAGACCCTGCGTGCGGCCCGACGCTACGTCTGAGCGACCGGCGGGGGCACGACCTCAACCTCGGGGTCGGCCTCGGCCGGCGGCGTGGTTCGGGACGAGAGGCGGCGGCGCACCATGATGGCGACCGCCACCGCGGGTGAGGACAGGGCCGCCCCCAGAATGCCCGCGACCGCGGCACCGACGATGGTCGCTCCGAGCACCACGATGGGGTGCAGGCTCAGGGCGGTGCCCGCGAGCTTGACCAGGACGATCGTCTGCACGATGTTCTGTACCACCAGGATGACGACGAGCATGATCAGGGCCGTGTCGATTCCGTTGGAGCCCAAGGCGATCAGCGTCGCGAATGCCCCGGACACGATGGCGCCGAGGTAGGGCACGTACGACGTGACGAGCGTGACGACCGCGATGGTGAAGGCGAGCGGCACCCCCAGCGCCCAGGCGGTGCCGCCGATGAGCACGGCCGTCACGACGGCCGACAGGGTCAGCGCCCAGAAGTAGCGGCGCACCGACAGGGCGGCGTCCTCGACGATCTCGGTGCCGGTGCCGGGGTCGAGCCCCACGTGCGACCCGACGAAGCCGGCCAGCCCGTCCCAGTCGACGATCACGTAGTAGACCAGGAAGGCACCGATCGCGGCGCCGATGCCCAGGGCCACCACGCTGGCCAGGCTGCCCGACAGCGCCGAGGCGATGCCGCCGAGGGCGGTGCCCGTGACGGACCCGAGCTCGTCGGTGGCCGCGGCGCCGCTGCCGACGTCGACGCCGTGGGACGCGAGCCAGGAGCTCAGGGTGTCAAGGCCCTTGGTGACCTCCGAGGCGATCTGTGGGGCCTGGGCGAGGACACCCGAGACGACCAGCCAGATCGAGCCGCCGACGATGGCGATCAGCCCAAGGAGCACGAGGAGCGCACCGGCCGAGCGGGGAACCCCGCGGGCCTGCAGGCGGTCGACGAGGGGCGCGAAGAGGGCTCCCATCACGGCCGCGATGACGAGCGGCACGACCAACCCCGACACCTGCGACAGCAGCCACAGCACGGCACTCGCGAGCGCCAGCACCCCGACCAGCAGCCACGACCGCAGCCCCCATCGCACGAGGCCCGGGGACCCGACCGCAGACCAGCTCGTGGCCCGTGCTCCCGGCATGGCGTGGCACCTCCTTGGCGGCGTCGCTGCGGACACCGTTGACGTGGCGCCATCGTAGGGCCCGCGCGACGCCGGCAACGCGCACCCGTCAGGGACACTCGCACGGCAGCGAGGAGCACCGAGGACATCCTGCGGCATACCGCTGCACGGCTGCGGTGAGGTCGATGTCGACCTGGTTGGCGAGCGACGCGACCCACGCCAGCACGTCGGCGAACTCGTGCTCACGCTGGGCGTGGTCGCCCTTGCGCACCGCCTGCGCGAGCTCGCCGACCTCCTCGGCCAACCAGGCGACGGTGCTCGGCACGCCGCGCTCCCGGTCGCGCGCGCCGTAGGTGCGCTCGAT
>DASQEZ010000093.1:0-2109 GCA_035633415.1 Ornithinibacter sp.
TGGCCTGCGAGGGCAAGACCGGTGACGACGTCGTGTTCTCAGCACCCGGTGGGGGACCGTTGCGCCTGCGCAACTGGCGTCACCGCGTCTTCGATCCTGCCTGCGCGGCGGCCGGCCTCGTGGGGGTGACGCCGCACGACCTGCGGCACACGGCGGCGTCCCTGGCCATAGCCAGCGGGGCGAACGTCAAGGCGGTGCAGCGGATGCTGGGGCACGCCTCGGCCGCGATGACGCTGGACATCTACGCCGGGCTGTTCGGCGACGACCTCGACGGCGTGGCGGACGCACTGGACGATCTTGTGCCACAAACGCGCCACATCAGGCCTGGGGAGGTCGCATCATGATGCCGGCGGTGATCGACGTTGTGGTGCTGACCTGCGGAAACCTCTGGTGGGGCGTGTCGGGCTTGAACCGACGACCGACGGATTATGAGTCCGCTGCTCTGACCGACTGAGCTAACGCCCCTCGCCGGCACCGCGACCACGGCTCCGGGCGCCGCGAGCCTACCGGTCGGGCACACGGGATTCGTGTGATCACTGGTGCGGCTGAGGCCGTTGGGGCATGATGTGACCCACAACGGCATCGACACTGCCCACAGAGCACAGCCGCACGGCATCCGCACCGGGGACCTCCCCGGCCCGGCAGACCACCCGGCCACACATCGCGCGCAACGGCGTTGGGGAAGACGTCCCTCGCACGCGAAGGAGGCCAGGATGTCTGTAGCGATGCCGCGTACCAACACGCGGGGAGTGGTGTACGTCCACTCGACCCCGAAAGCGCTGTGCCCGCACGTCATCTGGGCGATCGAGGGAGTGCTCGGCACCCGGGTCAGTGTCGACTGGACCGACCAGCCCGCAAACCCGGGTCTGGTGCGCGCCGAGCTCAGCTGGGCCGGTGAGGCCGGCACCGGTGCCCGGATCGCCTCCGCCCTGCGCGGCTGGGACCACCTGCGCTACGAGGTGACCGAGGAGCCCAGCGCGGGTTGCGACGGCTCGCGCTGGTCGCACACCCCGCGCCTGGGCATCCACCACACGTGGACCTCGGCCAGCGGCGACGCCGTGATCAACGAGGACCGCCTGCGCGAGGTCGTCATGCTCGCCCAGGGAAGCGCGGAGGCGATGCTGGAGATGATCGAGGAGCTGCTCGGCACCGACTGGGATGACGAGCTCGAGCCCTTCCGGTACGCCGGTGACGGCGCCCCGGTGCGCTGGCTGCACAAGGTCGGCTGAGCGCCGAGCACCACCGCACGGACACGACGGCGCCCCCGGGAGGAAGCGGGGGCGCCGTCGTTTCGCGCGGGTCACGCGCGGGATCAGGGGGCGGGGTCAGACGCTCTTCACCACGAGGGCCACGTTGTGGCCGCCGAAGCCGAAGGAGTTGTTGAGCGCCGCGATGTCGCCGTCGGGCAGCGTGCGGTGCTCGCCGCGGACGACGTCGAGGTCGATCTTGGGGTCGAAGTCGTCGATGTTGATCGCGGCGGGCGCGACGCGGTGGTGCACCGACAGCACGGCGAGCAGGCCCTCGAGCGCTCCGGCCGCACCGAGCAGGTGACCGGTCATCGACTTCGTGGCGCTGACGCACATGTCGTCGGCCGCGGCGCCGAACGCCCGACGGATCGCGTTGGCCTCGGCGACGTCACCGACCGGGGTCGAGGTCGCGTGGGCGTTGATGTGGATGATGTCCTTGTCGGTCAGTCCGGCACGCTCCACCGCCTCGCGCATGGCCCGTGACGCACCGGCACCCTCGGGCTCGGGTGCGGTGATGTGGTGGGCGTCGGCCGACATCCCGATCGAGGCGAACTCGGCGTAGATCCGCGCTCCACGGGCAACGGCGTGCTCGTACTCCTCGAGCACCATGACCGCCGCACCCTCGCCCATGACGAAGCCGTCGCGGCCGGTGTCGTAGGGGCGTGAGGCGGCGGCGATGTCGTCGTTGCGCGTCGACAGGGCCTGCATCTGGGCGAACCCGGCGAAGGGCAGCGGGTGGATCGCGGCCTCGGTGCCACCGGCGACGACGATGTCGGCACGGCCGCCCCGGATCATGTCGTAGCCCGTGCCCATCGACTCCGCACCCGAGGCGCAGGCCGACACGGTGGTGTGGGCGCCGGCG
>DASQEZ010000094.1:0-10983 GCA_035633415.1 Ornithinibacter sp.
GGAACGGCGTGCCGTCGGGCAACCTCGGGGAGGTCCGGACCACGTCGGGCCGTCCGCACGGGCACCGGTGGGCGACCGAGTGGACCCCGCGCGCCGGCCGGCCGAGCTGGCTTTCCACCGCCCGCAGGTCCGCCGCCGAGACGCCCGCGACCCTCGCGGCCGGCTCACTCATCCCGCGCTCATCCGGCGGGACCGCTCATCCGGCCGGGACTGGCACCAGGCCGGACGTCGGCTGGTCGGCCAACCGGGCGGACTGCCACATCCGCCCGTACCACGAGGCGTCGGCCCCCGCGTCCGGCGCGGCGACGGTGGCGCCGGCGGGCAGCTTGCCCTCGACCTCCTCCGGGTCCAGGACGGTGTAGGACCGGTCACCGACCTTGACGAACTTGAGCCGTTTGCGCGCCTGCTGCTCGACGTATGCCGGGTCGGCCCACCGTTCGTTCTCGGCCCGGAGCGCATCGAGATCCTGTTGCTGCTGCACCACCTGGTCCTGCAACCCGGCGATCTCGGCGCGTTGGCGCATCAGCGACCGGGCCGTCGGGGCGAGGGTGATGGCCAGGACCACGGCGATGACGGCGAGTGCCAGCCAGCGAATCCGGGACGACGACGCGGCCGGCGGCCTGATGTCCTTGGCGCGAGCGGACGGCGCCGGGCGCGTGCCGGGGCGGCCGGCCGCTCTCGGCCCGGGCCGAGCCGCGGCACCGCCGTGGCCGGCCTTGCCCCGTCCGCCGGCCGCACCGCGCTTGGTGACGCGTCCGGGCTTGGACCCGCCGAGCCGGCCGGTCGTCGCCGGCCGCCGACCCGGATCCCCGGACCCCGACCCGCCCTTGCCCGCTGGACTCACCGACGCCTCGCTGTCCCTCAGCCGGACAGCTTCGCCGCGAACCGCGGAAAGGCCTCGGCACCGGCATACTCGGCCGCGTCGTCGAGCTCCTCCTCGATGCGCAGCAGCTGGTTGTACTTGGCGACCCGCTCGGACCGCGCGGGCGCCCCGGTCTTGATCTGCCCGCAGTTGGTGGCGACCGCGAGGTCGGCGATCGTGGTGTCCTCGGTCTCGCCGGAGCGGTGGCTCATCATGCAGCGGTAGCCGTTGCGCTGGGCGAGCTCGACGGCATCCAGGGTCTCGGTCAGCGAGCCGATCTGGTTGACCTTGACGAGCAGGGCGTTGGCCGTGCCCGTCTCGATGCCGCGCGCGAGCCGCTCGGGGTTGGTGACGAACAGGTCGTCGCCGACGAGCTGCACGTCGTCGCCCATGCGCTCGGTCATCGCCTTCCAGCCGTCCCAGTCGCTCTCGTCGAGCGGGTCCTCGATGGACACCAGCGGGTAGGAGGCGACCAGGTCGGCGTAGTAGTCGATCATCTCGGCGGCGGTCTTCGTGCCGCCCTCGAAGGCGTACCCGGCCTCGTCGTGGAACTCGGAGGCCGCGACGTCGAGCGCCAGCGCGATCTGCTCACCCGGGGTGTAGCCGGCCTTCTCGATCGCCTCGAGGATGAGGTCGAGCGCGGCGCGGTTGCTCGGCAGGTTCGGCGCGAAGCCGCCCTCGTCGCCGAGGCCGGTGGCCAGGCCCTTCTCCTTGAGCACGCCCTTGAGCGCGTGGTAGACCTCGGCGCCCCAGCGCAGCGCCTCGCGGAAGCTGTCGGCGCCGATCGGCGCGATCATGAACTCCTGGATGTCGACGTTGGAGTCGGCGTGGCTGCCGCCGTTGAGGATGTTCATCATCGGCACGGGGAGCACGTGCGCGTTGGGGCCACCGACGTAGCGGAACAACGGCAGGTCGGCGGAGTCGGCGGCGGCGCGGGCCACCGCGAGCGAGACACCGAGGATGGCGTTGGCGCCGATCTTCTCCTTGTTGGCGCTGCCGTCGACGGCGAGCATCTCGGCGTCGACAAGCCGCTGCTCGCTGGCCTCGAAGCCGAGCAGTTTGGGACCGAGCTCGTCGATGACCGCGTCGACGGCCTTCTGCACGCCCTTGCCGAGATAGCGGCTCTTGTCGCCGTCACGGCGCTCGACCGCCTCGAACGCTCCGGTAGAAGCGCCGCTCGGCACGGCGGCACGCGCGAGCGTCCCGTCGTCGAGGGCGACCTCGACCTCGACGGTGGGGTTGCCGCGCGAGTCGAGGATCTCGCGGGCGCCTACGGCTTCGATGCTGGCCACGCCGGACTCCTGGTGCTACTGGGGGGTGGGAAAGGGTTCCGGTCCGAGCCTAGCCCTCGCCGCCCGGCATCCTCCCGAGCGACCCGCCTCCGCGGATGCCGGGCGGCGCTCCACTCCCAGTAGGTCGGGCGGGTGCGGCGCGACCTACCGCGCGGTACTCGCTGTGATCATGACGAGTATTGCGCGGTAGCAGGCGATGTAGGACGGCGGCGCCTACCGCTGGCCGCCAGCCGCGCTCGTTCGGGGCGGTTCGGGCCGCCCGAGCTGCCGGGTCAGGCCAGCGCGGCGTACGCCAGCGCGATGGCGGTGCCGACCACGGCGTTGTTGCGCACCAGGGCCAGGTTGGTCTGCAGCGACCGCCCCCCGGACAGCTCGACGATCCGGCCGAGCAGGAACGGGGTGATGTCCTTGCCGGAGATGCCGCGCTCGTCGCAGTCGGCCAGCGCCTGCTCGATGACGGAGTCGATCTCCTCGTGCGCCATCTCGTCCTGCGCGGGAACCGGGTTCGCGATCGAGACCCCGCTGCCCAGGCCGAGCCCCCACGTCGCGGCCATCAGCGCGGCCACCTCCTCGGGGGTGTCGACGCGCATGGGCACCGCGACCCCGCTCGAGCGCGAGAAGAACGACGGGAACTCGTCGGTGCCGTAGCCGACCACCGGAACCCCGAGGGTCTCGAGCACCTCGAGGGTTCGCCCGATGTCGAGGATCGACTTCACGCCCGCAGAGATCACGGCGACCTCGGTGCGCGAGAGCTCGGTGAGGTCGGCCGAGACGTCCATCGAGCTCTCGGCACCGCGGTGCACGCCCCCCAGACCGCCGGTGACGAACACGCGGATGCCGGCCAGCCCCGCCAGGCGCATGGTGCTCGCCACCGTCGTGGCCCCGTGCGCGCCGGTCGCGACGACGTGCGGCAGGTCGCGGACGCTGACCTTTCGGATTCCGCCGTCGGAGCCGAGCAGCTCGAGCTCGGCGTCGGACAGCCCGATCGTCGGGCGGCCGTGGAGCACCGCGATCGTCGCCGGCACCGCTCCCCCGTCACGCACGATCTGCTCGACCTCGCGCGCCATCGCGACGTTCTCCGGGTACGGCATCCCGTGGCTGATGATCGTCGACTCCAGCGCCACGACCGGTGCACCGGCGGCCAGCGCCCCGGCGACCTCGGGGGCGACCTTGAGCATCGGATGCGGTGTGGATGAGGTGGTGGTCGTCATCGGGAGAGCTCCTGCGTCGAAGGCTGGGCGGGGGTCAGGTTCGCCGCGACGAGCGCGGCGGTGAGGTCGGCGCGCACGGTGTCGGCCGAGGCGCAGGTGAGCGCTGCGAGCACCTGGCCGTAGCGGGCCGCCTCGACCACGTCGGCGCCGTCGAGCAGGGCGTTGACGTAGCCCGCCGTCATCGAGTCACCGGCGCCGGTGACGTCGGCGACCTCCACCTGGGGGGCGCCGACGAGCACGGCCCGCGACCCGGCGGCCGACGACCCGGCCACCGACAGCAGGCTGCCCCGCGTGCCGCGCCGCACCCAGACGTGCTCGACGCCGCGAGCGTGCAGCACGTCCGCCGCCGACCGGATGGCCTCGACGGTGTCGGCGACGGGCCGGCCCACCAGGGCGGCGAGCTCGTCGACGTTCGGGGTGACCGTGTGCACCCGGAGCGACCCGTCGAACACGTCGGCGGCCGCGGTCGCCTTGGCCACGCTCACCGGCTCGAACACCGCGCGCACCCCGGCCTCCTGAGCGGCGGAGAGCAGCCAGCGGATGACGGACACGTCGAGGTTGGCGTCGACGACGAGGGCGTCGGCGCCGTCGAGGAGGGTCGGCACGACGGCGAGATCGGCCACGCTGAGCTCGTCGGTGGCGCGCATGTCGGCGACGGCGATGTGCAGGTCGCCGCCGTCGTCGAGCACGGCGGCGTAGGTGCCGGTGGAGTGTGGGGAGTGCACGACGTGGCGGCACTCGACGCCGGCGGCGCTGGTGCGCTGGATGACGGTGTCGCCGGCCGGGTCGTCGCCCACCGCGGCCACGAGCACCGTCGGCCGGCCGAGCCGGGCGAGGTTCTCGGCGATGTTGCGCCCGACCCCGCCGACCGTCGCGGAGGCCGTGCCGGGGTTGCTGGTGCCGAGCACCGGGGCCGCCGCCGTGCGCACCTTGGTGTCGAGCACGGCCCCGCCCACGACGAGCACCGAGCCGGCCTCGGGTCGCACGATGTAGCCCCGGCCGAGGACGACGCCCTTGCGGGTGAGGTTGGACAGGTGCACCGACACCGCGGCCCGGGTCGAGCCGATCCGGTCGGCGATCGCCGCGGCGTCGAGCAGCGGCTCGGCGCGCAGCAGGTCGACGATCTCGCGCTCGCGGGCGGTCAGGTTCACATTGCAGATGTTAAGGCGCCTTGCACTTACAAGGCAAGGGGGCACCCGTAGCGGGTCGAGGTCCCACGACGCGCTGACCGATCGCCCGAGGCATCAGCGTGTCGCGGGACCTCGTTGCCGGGGCGTGACGGTCACTCAGGCGTCGGGTGCTCGACCGTGGCCGCGAGGTCGGCCAGGGCGGCGCGCACCCCCGCCTCCGCCGCGCCGAGCGCGGCACGGGCGCGCTCGAGGCGAGCCACGGCATCCGCCGATGGTGCGAGGTCGCGGCGACGCACCCGGGCGAGCACCTTCTCGGCTGCCAGGTCACCGGGCAGCGACTCGGGGATGCCGTGCAGCAGGTCGGACGCGTAGCCTCCCCCGCCGCCGGCGACCTTCTCCTGCGCCTTGATCCGCTCCCAGGCCTGCTCGACCTCGGCCGGTGTCGAGGCGTCGCCATCGGCGAACACGTGCGGGTGACGACGCACCAGCTTCTCGACGAGCAGACCCGCCACGGTGTCGATGTCGAACGCCTGCTCCGGCGCCTCCTCGGCGACCCGGGCGTGGAAGACGACCTGGAGCAGCACGTCACCGAGCTCCTCGGCGAGGTGCGCACGGTCGCCGCCCTCGATGGCGTGGAGCACCTCGTGGGCCTCCTCGACGAGGTAGGGCGCCAGGCTCGCGTGGGTCTGCTCGGCATCCCAGGGGCAGCCACCGGGCGAGCGCAGCCGGTCCATGGTCGCGACCACGTCGAGCAGCCGCCCACCCTGGACGTCCCACGACCCCACCACGACCTCGACGTCGGGGGGCAGCTCGAGCCGCGAGACCTCCGAGGCGAGCGCGTCGGACAGCCCGGGGTCACCGTCGGACGAGCCGAGCCACACCACGGCCACCGTGGCGGCCAGGTCGACCAGGCGCCGGGCGAGCTCGGGCGGGCTGACGTCACCGACCTCCTCGACGGCGAAGCCGGACTCCTCGACGGCCTCGGCGAGCGGCTCGTCGAGGCGGCGGGCGAGGCGCACCGCGGCGCCGGCAACCACCTGCCAGGCGCCGTGGGAGAGCAGGCCGGGAGCGACCCGTGGCGAGGTGAGGAGGAGCCCGAGTCGGCCGTCGGTCACTGCGCGGCGTCGGGCGAGGTGACCCAGTCGGGTGTCGTGAGCTGGATCGCCCCGGTGGTGGTGTCGCGCGTGCCGTACCGCGGGTTCACCTCGACGTCGAGGTCGAGGATCTGCTGCTGGATCGCGACGGCGTCGGCCTCCCCGAACTCACCCGAGTCCTGGGCGGCGGCCAGCGCGGAGTTCAGCTTGATCACGGTGAGCGTGCCGTCGGCCGGGTCGGCGACGCCACGCTGCTCGGCCTGTTGCCTGGCAACGGTGTCGGAGACGACCACCCCCCGGTCACGCAGGTAGGCGAGGTACACCGGGCCCTGGACGAGCACGTTGAGGGTGCTGGTCGCACTCAGCGGCCCCTGGATCTGCTCGAGGGCGGGCTGCAGGCCGTTGACCTGCCCCACCGTCGTCTGCAGCTCCCTCTCGCTGAGAACCTGCCCGTCGACGACGGCAGCCCGGTCGGGCCCGGCGGGGCCGGAACAGCCGGCCAGCACGAGCGCGGCACCGACGGCGATCGCCGCCACGGACCGGCGAACCGAGAGAGTCACGAGCTGTCCTTTCGCAGGAGCGGTCCCGCTAGCTGCGGGCGGTGGCCACCCGGGCGGCCTGACCCACATTGTCCATGACGACCGAGCGGATGACGTCACCAGCCCAGGCGAGCACCTCGCGGTCGCGCAGCGGGCGCCCGGCGACCCGCGCGGTCATCGGCTTCGGGACCAGGACGGTGTTCAGGGTGTGCTTGACGATCGAGCCGGGGTAGAGCCGCTGCAGCCGCAGCTGCTGGCTCTCGCGCAGCTCGAGCGGGCCGAACCGCACGTGGTTGCCCTGCAGGCTGATGTCGCCGATGCCGGCCGCGCGGGCCACGGTGCGCAGGCGGGCGACCTCGAGCAGGTTGCGCACGGGCTCCGGGGGCGTGCCGTAGCGGTCGACGAGCTCGGCCTCGATGTCGTCGAGCTGTGCCTCGTCGGCCACCACCGCGAGCTTCTTGTACATCTCGAGCCGCAGCCGCTCGTGCGCCACGTAGTCGTGTGGCAGGTGCGCGTCGACCGGGAGCTCGATCTTGATCTCGGCCGGGGCGTCGTCGGTGTCGCCGCGGAAGGTGGCCACCGCCTCGCCCACGAGCCGCACGTAGAGGTCGAAGCCGACCCCGGCGATGTGACCCGACTGCTCGCCGCCGAGCAGGTTGCCGGCACCGCGGATCTCGAGGTCCTTCATCGCCACCTGCATGCCGGACCCGAGGTCGGTGTTGCTCGCGATGGTCTGCAGCCGGTCGAGCGCCGTCTCGGTGAGCGGAGCCTCGGGCGGGTAGAGGAAGTAGGAGTAGGCACGCTCGCGGCCCCGGCCGACACGCCCGCGCAGCTGGTGCAGCTGGGAGAGCCCGAGCCGGTCGGCCCGCTCCACGATCAGCGTGTTGGCGTTGGAGATGTCCAGGCCGGTCTCGACGATGGTCGTGCAGACGAGCACGTCGAAACGCTTCTCCCAGAAGTCGAGCACGACCTGCTCGAGGCGGTGCTCGCCCATCTTGCCGTGGGCCACCGCGATGCGCGCCTCCGGCACGAGCTCGCGGATGCGGGCCGCGGCCTTCTCGATCGTCGCCACCTTGTTGTGCACGAAGAAGACCTGCCCCTCGCGCAGCAGCTCGCGCCGGATCGCCGCCGTCAGGGTCTTCTCGTCGTAGGCCCCGACGTAGGTGAGAACGGGGTGCCGCTCCTCGGGCGGGGTCTGCAGGGTCGACATCTCGCGGATGCCGGTGACCGCCATCTCGAGCGTGCGCGGAATGGGGGTGGCCGACATCGCGAGCACGTCGACGGAGGTGCGCAGCGCCTTGAGCTGCTCCTTGTGCTCGACACCGAAGCGCTGCTCCTCGTCGATGACCACCAGCCCGAGGTCCTTGAACCGCACCTCCTTGCCGAGGATGCGGTGCGTGCCGATGACCAGGTCGACCGTGCCGTCGGCCAGCCCGTCGAGCACCGCTGTGGCCTCGCGGTCGCTCTGGAAGCGGGACAGGGCCTTCACGACCACCGGGAACCCGGCGTACCGCTCGGCGAAGGTGTTGGCGTGCTGCTGCACGAGCAGGGTGGTCGGGCACAGGATCGCCACCTGCTTGCCGTCCTGGATCGCCTTGAACGCCGCGCGAACCGCGATCTCGGTCTTGCCGTACCCGACGTCGCCGCAGACGAGACGGTCCATCGGCACCGACCGCTCCATGTCGGCCTTGACCTCGTCGATGGTGCTCAGCTGGTCGGGGGTCTCGACGTGCGCGAAGGCGTCCTCGAGCTCTCGCTGCCACGGGGTGTCCGGGGAGAAGGCGTGCCCGGTGGTGGCCATCCGGGCGGAGTAGAGCCGGATCAGCTCGGCGGCGATCTGCTTGACGTAGCGCTTGGCCCGGCTCTTGGTCTGGTGCCAGTCGGAGCCGCCCATCTTGTTCAGGGTGGGCTGCTCGCCGCCGACGTAGCGGGTGACCTGGTCGAGCTGGTCGGTGGGCACGTACAGCTTGTCGCCGGGGTGGCCGCGCTTGCTCGGGGCGTACTCGAGCACGAGGTACTCGCGGGTCGCCCCCGCGACGGTGCGCTGCATCATCTCGACGAAGCGGCCCACGCCGTGCTGCTCGTGCACGACGAAGTCGCCCGGCCGCAGCTGCAGGGGGTCGACCTGGTTGCGGCGCCGTGACGGCATCCGCCGCATGTCCTTGGTGGAGGTGCCGGACCCGCCGGCCGACCCGGTGAGGTCGGTCTCGGTGATGACCGCCAGCCGTGCCCCGGGTACCAGGAAGCCCGGGCCGACGGCGCCGGTGGTGACCGTGATGACCCCGGGCGCCGGGCGGGCGTCGTCGGCGACGAGCCGGCTCGGTGCGTCGTGCTCGGCCAGCACCTCGGCGATGCGCTTGGCGAGGCCGGGGCCCTCGGTGGCGACCAGGACCGACCAGTCGTCGGCGATGAGGCGGCGCAGCTCGGCGACGGCCTCCTCGGTGTTGCCGCGGAAGGTGGGGGCGACCTCGAGCCCGAGGTCGAGGGTGTCGCCCGCGTCGTCGCCGGCGAACGGGGTGAGGTCGAGCCAGCGCACGCCGAGGTCGCGGGCCTGCTCGCGCAGCTCGGCCAGGGTGCGGAACGACGCGGTGCCGAGCACCGACTGCAGGTCGATGGGCACGACGTTGCCACTCGCGGCGTTCGCCCAGCCGGCGTCGAGGAACTCCTGGCTGGTCGCCGTGAGGTCGTGGGCCCGGGTGCGCACCCGCTCCGGGTCGCACGCGACGAGCACGGCGCCGTCGGGAAGCAGGTCGAGCAGCGTCTCCATGCCGTCGACGAGGGCCGGGGCGAGTGACTCCATGCCCTCGACGGCGATGCCCTGGGCGAGCTTCTCGAGCAGGTCGGCGGCCCCGGGGAGCTGGTCGGCCAGGACGGCGGCGCGCTCGCGCACGGCGTCGGTGAGGAGCAGCTCGCGGCACGGCGGGGCCCACAGGCCGTGCTCGGCCACCTCGAGCGACCGCTGGTCGGCGACCTTGAACCAGCGGATCTCCTCGACCGTGTCGCCCCAGAACTCCAGGCGCAACGGGTGCTCCTCGGTGGGTGGGAAGACGTCGAGGATGCCGCCGCGCACCGCGAACTCGCCGCGCCGCTCGACGAGGTCGGTGCGCGCGTAGGCGGCGGCCGCGAGGCGCTCGACGACCTCCTCGAGGGGTGCGTCGTCACCGGCCTGCAGCGACACGGGCCGCAGGTCGCCCAGGCCCTTGGCGATCGGCTGGAGCACGGCCCGCACCGGGGCCACGACGACCGAGAGGGGGCCGTGGGTCTCGTCACCGGTGTCGGGGTGGGTCAGCCGGCGCAGCACCGACAGCCGCTGGCCGACGGTGTCGCTGCGGGGGCTGAGCCGCTCGTGCGGGAGGGTCTCCCACGAGGGGAAGAGGCCGACGACGCCCGCACCCAGGCTCGCCTCGAGCGCGGCCTGCAGGTCCTCGGCCTCGCGGCCGGTGGCGGTGACGGCGAGCACGGGAGCGCCGGTGCGGGTGGGGGCCAGCGCGGAGACGACGAGGTGCCTGGCCCCGGGCGGTGCCGCGGCGGACACCTCTGCCCCGGGGACGTCGAGGTCCGCCAGGAGGCGCGCCGTGCCGGGAAGGGCGAGGAGCTGGGCTCGCAGGGCGGAGAGGGACGGCATTTCTCTAAGTCTAGTCGCGGATGCCGACACCGCCGGCACGCGTGCGACGGCCGGTGGGTGGCGCTGTCACGCCTCCCACCGGCCGTCGCACACCGGTCACGGGATCCGCACGCGGAACCCGTCGGTGGAGATGACGACCGGGCTGTTGGTCGTCGAACCGGACAGGTAGTAGTACATGGCGACCGAACCGGCGACCTGGAGGCCGGCGGTGCTGTCGGTACCCGTGCGGGTCCAGGCGACCGGTTCGGTGGTCCCGGACTTCCAGATCTTCGCGCGCAGGGTGGTCGGGGAGCTCCCGACCGCCTGCATCCGCACCTCGAACCGGTCGCCGGCCGCCACCGTGAGTCCCGACACGACGCCGCCACCGGGGATCAGCGTCTCGGCGCCGGACACCGTGCGGGCGAGCCACAGGGACACCGTCCCGTTGGCCGCCAGCTGCACCTTCGCGCGGTAGTCGGTCGTCGCGGCGACGCGGCGGCCGATGACGCTGATGTACTGGCCACCGCCCGTCGCGACCTTGTCGGCACCCACGTTGAGCGAGACGTCCGAGGACGCCACCGACAGGGCGTTGAGCGAGGCGGTGTAGCCGTTGCCCGCGTTGAGGCTGACGTTCCCACGAGAGCCGTTCACCGACCACCGGGCTGCCGGACCACTCACGGTCCACGCCCCACCGAGCTCGGCCGAGCCCCAGCCGTTCGCCACGGTACGAGCGAAGTCGTCTCGGGCGAGGAAGGGCGGGGCCGTGGCGTCCGCCACCGCGGTGTCGGTGTCGGTCGCCCCGTCGTCGTCGGTCACCGTGAGAGTGATCGTGTAGGTCCCGGGTGAGCCATAGGTGTGGTTGGCCGTGGCCGAGGCACCCGTGGTCGCCGGCGTGCCGTCGCCCCAGTTCCACGAGTACGACGCGATGGTTCCGTCGGCGTCGGTGGACCCAGAGCCGTTGACCGCGACCGACAGGTCCGTCACGGTCCGCGTGAACGCGGCCGTCGGGGCCTGGTTCGGCGGCGGGTCGGTGGCCGTGACCTCGGCGGTCTCAGTGTCGGTGTCGCCGTCGTCGTCGGTCACCGTGAGGGTGATCGTGTAGGTGCCCGCCACCGCGTATGGGTGCGACGCCGTGGCGCCGGACCCGTTCGCGGTCCCGTCGCCCCAGTTCCACGAGTACGACGCGATGGTGCCGTCGGCGTCGGTGGAGCCCGACCCGTTCACGGACACGGTGCGGAAGTCCTCGGTGTG
>DASQEZ010000095.1:0-17819 GCA_035633415.1 Ornithinibacter sp.
TGTTCGGTGGGATGGTCGTCGTGCTCATCGGTGTCGTGGCGGCGTTCGTGGTGCCGGACATCGACCTCCAGACCAACTCGCAGATCACCGGCCGCACCTCGCCGACGCTGGTCGACCTCATCGCCGCGATCGCCACCGGCCTCGCCGGCGCCGTGGGCCTGTCTCGGCGCGACGTCGCGGCCGTGCTCCCGGGTGTCGCGATCGCCATCTCGCTGGTCCCACCGCTCGCGGTGGTCGGCATCTGCCTCGGTGAGGGGTCGCTGCCCCTGGCCCTCGGCGCCCTGTTGCTCTTCGCCTCCAACCTGGTGTCCATGGTCATCGCCGGCACCGTGCTCTTCGCGGCCCTCGGGTACTCGGCGGAGGCCGACCGGGAGGCCCGGCGGGTGGGCGCGCCGCGCAAGTCGTACGCGACCCTGGCCGTTCTCCTCGTCGCCGTGCTCGTCCCCCTCGCCCTGAACACCGCCCTGGTGCTGGTGGTGGCCACCTTCACCGGGCGGGTCCAGACGATCTCCGAGGAATGGCTCTCCGGCGTCCCCGGTGGTGAGGTCACCGACGTCCTGTTCACGTCGAGCTCGTTCCGCATCGAGGTGCGGGCCCCGCTGGGTGAGCTCCCCCCGACCGACGACCTGCTCCAGTCGCTCGACCGCGAGCTCCCGGCCGGCGTGGGCATCGTCATCGACACGACCTACGGCGAGGAGATCGAGGTCGGGACCACCGGCACTTCCTGAGCCGGGTCTTCTCCCCCGGGTTACGCCCCTGCAGGTATCTGCGGCGGTTCCGGGCGCTCCTGTTCCTCAGCACCCCGGACGAGGAGGACCCATGTCGGTGACGATCCAGAGCGCGGCGCCGGTGAGCGCCCCCACGGCTTCCGTTGCCTCGCCCACCCCCGCGGCACCCACTCCGCGCCTCGAGCTCAGCGTCGGCACGGCGCTCGCGCGCTACCTCGCCCTCGCCTCGGCGCTGCCCGGGACGGCCGTCCACTACGCGGTCAAGGCCAACCCGCACCCCGTGCTGCTCCGCGCGCTCGCCCAGGCCGGGTGCCGGTTCGACGTCGCCAGCCCGGCCGAGGTGCGGGTCGCGCTGGAGGCGGGAGCGGCGGCATCCGACCTGGTGCACTCCAACCCGGTCGCCCGTCGCGACCACCTCGCCGAGGCACACGCGCTCGGTGTGCGGCTGTTCGTGGTCGACTCCCCGGGCGAGGTCGCCAAGCTCTCGCACGCCGCGCCCGGTGCTTCGGTGCTGGTCAGGATCGTGACGTCAGGCTCGGGCTCGGACTGGCCGTTGTCGCGCAAGTACGGCTGCACCGTCGACGAGGCCGTGGCCCTGCTCGTCGAGTCCGGCCGGCGGGGGCTGGACCCCGCCGGGGTGTCGTTCCACGTCGGTTCGCAGCAGCGCAACCCCCACGCCTGGGCCGCGCCGATCGCGTCGGCTGCGCGGGTGTTCGCCGGGGTGGGCGCCGCCGGTCACCACCCTTGGCTGCTCGACCTGGGGGGCGGGTTCCCGGCCCGGCTCGACGGTGAGCCGATACCGATCGCCGACTACGGCCAAGCCATCGACGCCCACCTCACCACCGCCTTCGGCGCCGACCGACCTCGCACCCTGGTCGAGCCCGGCCGCGGTGTCGTCGGGGATGCGGGCACGGTCGTGACCAGCGTCGTGGGCGTCGTCGACCGCGGGGGGGCCCGCTGGGTGTTCGTCGACGCCGGCGTGTTCACCGGGCTGGTCGAGACCCTCGACGAGGCGATCCGCTACCGGCTGGAGGCCCCGGGCGTGGGCGGGCCGACCGGGCCGTGCGTGCTTGCCGGCCCGACGTGCGACAGCGCGGACGTGCTCTACGAGACCACGCCGGTGTGGCTGCCGCTCGCGCTCGCAGAGGGCGACGAGCTGCGGATCCACGCGGCCGGCGCGTACTCCACGTGCTACTCGACGGTCGGCTTCAACGGGTTCGCGCCGCTGCCCACCGTCATCACCCGCTGACCGGCCGCCGTCAGGTCGTGTCGATCTCGAGCACCCGCCGTGGATGACGGGTGGCCGGCTCGGGCGCGCCCGCGCACCAGCGCCGTCGTCGTCGTCACGAGCTCTCGCGCCATCGTTGACGTTCCCCGACGTCACTGTGATGACGCGGTTGCTCCACCGTGGCGGGGAAGCTTCCGCGCCATCGTTGACGTTCCCCGACGTCACTGTGACCTACCACCTCGCCCCCGACGGCGCGGCCACTGGACCTCACCCACCGGCACCAGACGCACCACCCACCCCGACCACGCCGCCCCCTCATCGCACGGCGCTCAGGCGCGGTCGAGGTACGTGCACACGCAGACCTTGTTGCCGTCGGCGTCGGCGAGCACGGTGAACGACGGCGCTTCGGAGTCGTCGACCACGGTGCCCCCGGCCGCGACGGCGGCCGCGATGCGGGCCTCGGCCGCCTCCGGCGCCACCCACAGGTCGAGGTGCCACCGCTGGCGGGGCGTCTCGTGCGGCTCGGTGCCCTGGAACCACATCGACGGCAGCTGGCCCGTGCGGTCGAACACCGAGTCGTGCACGACCGCACCGGCGTCGCCGGTGAGCGCCGCCGCCCAGAACGGGCCGAGCCGACCGTCGTCGGCGGTGTCCAGCCCGAGCTCGACCTGGCTGACCTCGGCGGGCACCGAGGTGACCTCGTGCCGCCGCGCGACGTCGCTGAGCAGCCGCGCCAGGGTGACGTCGTCGGGACGCACCCAGATGCCGTCACCGCCGAGCTGGCTCGCGACCCGCAGGTCGACATGGGTGGACGAGACCGTGGCCTCGAGGTGGTCGCCGAGCGACGCCTCGGACGCCGCGTGCACGGCGTCCGCGACGAAGGCCGCGCCGACGGCTGGGTCACCGGTACGGAAGCGCGCGTGGAGGCGCTGGGCGAGCTTGCGCCAGTCGGCGAGCCCGGCGTCGACGATGTCCTGGGTGCTGAGGTTGTCCATCCCGGCACCCTGCCACCGCCCACCGACGCCGGTGCCCCCGCATCCCCGCCGTGACCGGGTGGTCGATCTGCGGACAGGGTGGGAACACGAGCGGGGACTTCAGAGTTGAGCCAAGTGAACGCAAGTTTCGAGCGGCCGGTTTGCTCACTGCATCCCGGTCGGTCTACCTTGAGTCCCAAGCACTCAACCCGGCACCAACGCAAGGAGAACAGCCACCATGGCACGTGCAGTCGGCATCGACCTCGGCACCACCAACAGCGCCGTCGCAGTCCTGGAGGGCGGCGAGCCCACCATCATCGCGAACGCGGAGGGCGGTCGCACGACGCCGTCGGTCGTGGCGTTCAGCAAGGGCGGTGAGGTGCTCGTCGGCGAGATCGCCAAGCGCCAGGCCGTCACGAACGCCGACCGCACCATCCGCTCGGTCAAGCGTCACATGGGCACCGACTGGGCCTCGGACGACATCGACGGCAAGAAGTACAACGCCCAGGAGATCAGCGCGCGCATCCTGCAGAAGCTCAAGCGTGACGCGGAGGCCTACCTCGGCGAGACCGTCACCGACGCCGTCATCACCGTGCCGGCGTACTTCGACGACCACGAGCGCCAGGCCACCAAGGACGCAGGCGAGATCGCCGGCCTGAACGTGCTGCGCATCGTCAACGAGCCGACCGCCGCCGCGCTCGCCTACGGCCTCGACAAGGGCAAGGAGGACGAGCTCATCCTGGTCTTCGCCCTCGGTGGCGGCACCTTCGACGTCTCGCTCCTCGAGGTCGGCAAGGACCCCGAGGACGGCTTCTCCACCATCCAGGTCAAGGCGACCTCCGGTGACAACAAGCTCGGTGGCGACGACTGGGACGAGCGCGTGGTCAACCACCTGCTCACCGTGGTCAAGAACACCTCGGGCGTCGACCTGTCCAAGGACAAGATCGCGATGCAGCGGCTTCGCGACGCCGCCGAGCAGGCCAAGAAGGAGCTGTCCTCGGCGTCGAGCACCAGCATCTCGATGCAGTACCTCTCGATGTCCGAGAACGGCCCGATCCACCTCGACGAGACGCTCACCCGCGCCCAGTTCGAGCAGATGACCAAGGACCTCCTGGACCGCACCAAGCAGCCGTTCAAGAACGTCATCAAGGACGCCGGCATCGCGCTGGCCGACATCGACCACGTCGTGCTCGTCGGCGGCTCCACCCGGATGCCGGCCGTCAGCGCCGTCGTCAAGGAGCTCACCGGGGGCAAGGAGCCCAACAAGGGCGTCAACCCCGACGAGGTCGTCGCGCTCGGCGCGTCGCTCCAGGCCGGTGTCCTCAAGGGCGAGCGCAAGGACGTCCTGCTCATCGACGTCACGCCGCTCTCGCTCGGCATCGAGACCAAGGGTGGGCTGTTCACCAAGCTCATCGAGCGCAACACCGCGATCCCGACCAAGCGCAGCGAGGTCTTCTCGACGGCCGAGGACAACCAGCCGTCGGTGCTCATCCAGGTCTTCCAGGGCGAGCGCGAGATCGCGCAGCAGAACAAGCCGCTGGGCACCTTCGAGCTCTCCGGCATCGCCCCGGCCCCCCGCGGCGTGCCGCAGATCGAGGTCACCTTCGACATCGACGCCAACGGCATCGTCCACGTGACGGCCAAGGACCGTGGCACCGGCCGCGAGCAGAAGATCACCATCTCCGGCGGGTCCGCCCTGTCGAAGGAGGAGATCGAGCGGATGGTCAAGGACGCCGAGGCGCACGCCGAGGAGGACAAGGTCCGCCGCGAGGAGACCGAGACCCGCAACATGGGCGAGTCGCTGGTGTTCTCCACCGAGAAGTTCCTCTCCGAGAGCGGCGACAAGGTCAGCCCCGAGCTGCGCACGCCGGTCGACGAGGCCCTCGTCGCCCTCAAGGACGCGATCAAGCCCGACTCGGGCGCGTCCAAGGACGACATCCAGGCGAAGATCGACACGCTCAACACCAAGTCCCAGGAGATGGGTGCGGCGATGTACGCGGCCGCGGCCGAGCAGGGCGAGTCCGGCGACGTGCCGGGTGCCGAGGCCCACGCAGAGCGTGGGACCCGCACCGACGGGAACCAGCCGGCGGCTGACGCGGGCGACGACGACGTCGTCGACGCCGAGGTCGTCGACGACGACGACGAGGCGAAGAAGTGACCGAGCCGACCTCGGCCGCAGAGCCGCTCGACGGCACGCCCGACGACCCGATCGCGGGCACGGACACCGACGACGCGATCAACACCGAGTCCGTCAACGACGGCGACGAGGTGGCCCCGGAGCACTCCGGGGCCACCCCCGCCGGGGCGACGTCCCCGGATGCCGGGCGCGCGGCATCCGGCCCTCACGTCACCACCGGCTACGGTGCGGATGCCGGTGTGCCGCAGCCTCACCCGGACACGGCGCTCGCCGCCGAGCGGCTCGGCGACCTGCAGCGGCTGCAGGCCGAGTACGTCAACTACAAGCGCCGGGTCGACCGCGACCGAGCCCTGGTGCAGGAGCGCGCCGTGCGCGACGTACTTGAGTCGGTGCTGCCGGTGCTCGACGACATCCAGGCCGCTCGCGAGCACGGTGACCTCGTCGACGGGCCGTTCGCGGCCATCGCCGACAAGCTCGAGGCGACGCTGGGCAAGTACGGGCTGGTGCGCTTCGGCGGCAAGGGCGAGCCGTTCGACCCGATGCAGCACGAGGCCCTGATGCACGCCCCGTGGCCGGTGGGTGACACCGACCTTCCGAGCGACGCGACGACAACGACCGTCGTCACCGTGCTCCAGCCGGGCTACCGTGCCGGTGAGCAGGTCTTGCGGCCGGCTCGCGTCGCGGTCGCCGACCCCGAGTGACCCGCGAACCCTGACCGGGACGCGCACGAGAGACCCACAGTTCGACCAGGCACCGAGAGGAGGCGCCGATGGCCAGCCAGGACTGGTTCGAGAAGGACTTCTACGCGATCCTCGGCGTCGCCCAGGACGCCGACCAGGCCGCCATCAAGAAGGCCTACCGCAAGCTCGCCCGCAAGCACCACCCCGACCAGAACGCCGGGGACTCGGCGGCCGAGCAGCGCTTCAAGGACATCGGTGAGGCCAACGCGGTGCTCTCCGACCCCAAGCAGCGCGAGGAGTACGACGCCATCCGCCAGATGGCGCACGGCGGTGCCCGCTTCCGCGCCGGGGGCCCGGGCGGTAACGCCGGGTTCGAGGACGTCTTCTCCGCGTTCGGCGGTGGCGGCGGCCAACGGGTCCGCTTCTCCACCGGTGGCGCCGGAGGGGCCGGTGGCGCCGGTCAGCCCGACCTGGACGACCTCCTCGCCCAGATGTTCGGCGGCACGGCGGGGGCCGGCGCAGCAAGTGGCGCCCGCGGCGCCGACCCGTTCTCCGGGTTCAGCGCGCCGCGTGGCCCTCGGGCCGGTGCCGATGTGCAGGCCCGCACCTCGCTGAGCTTCCGCGACGCCGTCGAGGGAGCCACGGTCACCCTGCAGACGGCGCAGGGCCGCCGCATCACGACCAAGGTCCCGGCCGGTGTCAAGGACGGCCAGAAGATCCGGCTGCGCGGCAAGGGCGGTGAGGGCGACCCGGGTGCCCCCAAGGGCGACCTCATCCTCAGCGTCACCGTCGACAAGCACCCCGTGTTCGGCCGGGACGGCGACAACCTCACCGTCGACCTCCCGGTCACCTTCGCCGAGGCGGCCCTGGGTGCCACGGTCGCCGTGCCGACGCTGGACGGCTCCTCGGTGCGCGTCAAGGTGGCGCCCGGCACGCCGAGCGGGAGGGTGCTGCGGGTCAAGGGCCGTGGCGTCAAGGGCAGGCACGGCACGGGCGACCTGCTCGTCAAGGTGAGTGTCGTCGTTCCCCAGCGGCTCACCGACGCCGCCCGCACAGCCGTCGAGGCGCTGCGCGCGGAGGAGCAGGACGTCGACCCCCGGGCCGCGCTCTTCGAGCAGGCCGGGACCTGAGGTGACGACGGTGAGCTTCTCCGCCTTCAGCCCTGACGACGACACGCCGGTCTTCGTCATCTCCGTCGCGGCCGAGCTCGCCGGCATGCACGCGCAGACGCTGCGGCAGTACGACCGGCTCGGACTGGTCACCCCGTCGCGCACCCGCGGTGGCGGGCGGCGCTACTCCCAGCGCGACGTCGCCCTGCTGCGCGAGGTGCAGCGGCTCTCCCAGGAGGAGGGCGTCTCCCTGCCGGGCATCGCTCGCATCCTCGAGCTCGAGAACCAGGTGACGGCGCTGCGGGCACGCGTCGCGGAGCTCGGCGCCGAGCTGGACGCGGTGCACGCCCGCTCCGGCCGCACGACCCGGGTGTTCTCGGTGTCCCCGAGCGGTGACGTGTACGCCGCCCGGCTGGGGGAGCGCCCACGGCACGACCGTTCCCAGGCGCTCGTGGTGTGGCGTCCCCTCCGGGGCTGAGCTCCCCGAGGGCCGTGTGACGCAACGAGGTCCCACGACACGCTGACGATGCCGGAGCGGCATCAGCGTGTCGCGGGACCTCGGCCGACGTGTCCGGTCGATCTCGGGTCAGAGCGGCAGGCCCTTCGCGTAGACGGCTCCGGCGGGGTCGGCGATCACCAGCACCCGTCGCTGCTCGGGGGGGAACGGCTTCACCCACGTCGCGGCGCCGACCCGGGCGCCGGGGGTCGACACCCCCTCCGCCACCGTGGCCCAGGGCCCCCAGCCGGTCCCTCGGCCCGTGGTCAGGTACACGCCCCCGGCGCGGTCGACGAGCAGCACGGCGAACCCGTCGTCGACGGGGACCACGCTCACCACCCCGCCCGGCACGGTCGCGCCGTCCGAGACCGACGTCCACGTGCTCCACGTCGTCCGGTCGCCGCGTGCGGTGTAGACCCCACCGCCGGGGTCGGCGAGGAACAGGGCGATCCGGTCGCCGTCCGGCACGGCCGTCACCGTTCCCCCGGGCGTCGTGCTCCCCTGCGAGACCGACGTCCACGTGCTCCACTCGTCGTCGATGCCCCGCGCGGTGTAGACCCCACCGCCGGGGTCGGCCAGGAACAGGCTGACCCGCCCGTCGTCCCCGGCCACGACCGAGACGGTGGCTCCCGGGGTGCTCGAGCCCTCGGACACGTTGCTCCACGGCCCCCACGTCGTGCCGTGCCCGTGGCAGGCGAACACCGCGCCCGTCGCGTTGGCGACGGCCAGCACGATGCGCCCGTCCGGCATCGCGGCCGCCGAGACCGTGGCCCCGGGCGTGGTCGTGCCCTGGGACACCCCGGTCCACGAGCCCCACGTGTCGCCTCGGCCACGGATCGTGTAGATGCCGCCCCCCGGGTCCGTGAGGAACAGGCTCACCTTGCCGTCGTCACCGCGCACCGGAGTGACCGCCCCTCCCGGGGTCGAGGCACCCTCGGCCACCGACCGCCACGGGCCCCAGCGCCCGGGTTTCCCGATGACCGTGTACACCCCGCCGCCGGGGTCGGCGAGGAAGAGGTCGACCTCGTTGAGCGTCCCCACCGCCGTCACGGTTCCGCCGGGGGCGGTCGACCCCTCCGACACCGACAGCCACGGTGCCGCGGGCGGCAGCAGCGCCGGCAGCGGAGCGCGCGCGGCATCCCAGTCGAGCACGAAGCCGTGCTCCGCGAGCCGGTCGACGGGCACGCGGTCGACCCGCCGGATGACGTTCTCGCGCACCTCGACGACTCGGAACCCCCCGAAGATCCGGGGCACCTTCAACGGCCCGAGCGCCCCGGTCTGGAGCACCAACGGGCGGTGCGTGGACCACCAGGCGGCGGGGTCGGCGGAGTCGTTCAGGGGGTCGGCGTACGGCGGGATGCCGACCTCGTGCTCGAGGTCGAGCCCCACCGTGCGGGTCGGCAGACCTGCCGGGTCGGCACCGGGCTGCACGGTCACCCACGCCGTGGACGTCGAGACGTCCTCGTCGAGGTCGCCGTCCGCGAACACCGACGGGTAGTAGTTGGCCGGGTTGGCCGTGTAGAAGTCGAGGAAGAACGCCGGCTCGCCGTCGGCCAGCCGGCGCACCACGAACTCGTTGTCCCGGTGGGTGTGCCCGGCGAGCACCAGGTCGCCCGGGCGGCGCACGCCCACCCCGGCGAAGGCGGCGAGCAGACGCTCCGCACCGCCGCGGCTCACCCCGTGGTCGAGCAGGTCCGCGTTGTCGCCCCGCTTGACGAAGTCCAGGTCGTCCGACCCGCCGGGCCCGAACCACGACGGGTGCGCGGCACGGGCCAGCGCCCTGAGCTTGTCGGCACCCAGCCCGGTGCCCGCCAACGGCGAGTGTCGGACGAGGAACGACTCGACCTGCCGGGCGTGGTGCCTGCGCTGGGTCTCGCGCAGGAAGAACGGGTACTCGTCCTGCCACAGGTTGAGCAGTGGAGCGTGCGTGCCGACGATGACGAGCGCGTGGTCGGGCGCGGAGTCGAGGATGCGCTCGACCTCGCGGACGTCGGCGGCCGACGGGCCCGTGCAGTTCGGGGAGCCTCCGACGAAGGTCGCCTCGTCCTCACCGAACAGGCCGAGATGGAAGGCGATGCCCTCGCCAAGGGAGTCGATCACCCCGGTGTCGGGCCCGCTGTCGACCATGACGAGCCGGTGGTCCCCGAGCTCGACGACATAGGTGCCCGGCTCGCCCAGGAACCGGCGGTACTCCGACATCTCACGGTCGATCTCGACCATTGCCGCCCCGGCTGACGACGACAGGTTGCGCACCGACTGGTCTCCCAGCGAAGGGTTGCCCGCGGCCTCGGCCAGCCAGCCCGGGTCGAGCCGGTTGGTGAGCGCCACGGCATCCTGCTTCCGGATGCCGTACGACCCGAAGTGGGTGACCCGTGCGACATCCTTGCCGAGCGGCCCGACCGACACGTGCAGGTCGAACACGAGCGTGTAGGCGTGCTTGCGGTAGTCGTGGTTGCCGGGGGTGAGGAAGATCGGGACCCTCAGCGGCTCGACGTCGGGGAAGTCGGGGCCGGGGGCCTGGCCGAGGACGAGCTGCCGCAGGAACTCGGCGTTGCCCCCGCCTGCGGGGTCGTCGTCGTCCTCGTGGATGTAGTCGTAGCAGTCGCCGGTGACGATGACCACGTCGAGGACACCCTGCCCGTGCAGCTGGTTGGCGAAGCGGACGAACCCTCGGAACCGGTCGTTCCAGTTCACCAACCCGGCCGCGGCCGCGGCGCGTCCCGCCTCGGTGAGGAGGCGACGGAAGGAGTCGATCCGCCGTGCCACGTGCGTGTCCGTGACGTGCGCCAGCCCGAAGTCGCTCCACGAGCGTCGGTGGTAGACGGCGTGGGGGGCGACCGGCACCAGGCCGCCGGTGTCGTCGCGCACGACCACGTCGTGCAGCACCCGCTCGGGCAGCTGGGGTGCGTGCAGCGGTAGGCGCACCCCCTCCGGAGCGGCGGCGTCGGACACCGCCGGCCCGACGACGACGTCGACCACGGGTCCGTCACCGCCGACCGGGGCGAGGGCCAGGCGCCCGCTCAGGGCCGATCCGACGACGGCGGGCAGGGTGGCCACCGACCACCCGTCACCGGTCGCCTCCACCTCGACCTCGCCGAACGGGGCCACCGCCGGGTCCCCGGACACGATGCCCGGGCGGCCGACCGACGGCAGGTCGAACCAGGCCGTGAGCCGCACCCCGGGGGCCTGAAGCACCACTCCCCCGCGGTGCGTCGTCGCGGTACCTCCTCCGGCGGCGTACGGCCCGGTGAGCTGTTCCCCAAGGGTGTGCTCGGTCATGGCGCGCTCCCTCCCACGGGGGGGAGCCGCCCGGCGCTGCACGGATCGACGCACGACGCGCGCCGGCCGCGTCGGCGCGGCCGGCACCGAGAGAACGGGCGGGACCCCCGGTGGTCAAGCACCCAGCGTGGTCCTGCGGGCCGCACGGTGGCTAGTTCACGAAGTGAACCGCCTCCTACCGGGCCGGGAGTCGGGTCACCCAGTAGGAGGCCGTGTCGGGCGAGGGGACCCCGAAGCGGGCGTTGACGGCCCACAGCGACCCCCTGGCCCAGGTCGCGGTCGAGGGCACGTCGAGCGTCGGGTCGGTCAGGGCGCCGCGCCAGGTGGCGACCCAGTCGCGCCGGCGCCGCGAGAGCGCGAGCACCGCGACCTCCGCCGGCCCGCTGCCCCGCACGTCGTACAGCGTGCGGCCACGCAGCTCCAGGCCGTCACCACCGACCAGCCCGGGGCCGCCGCGCACGACGAGCTCGCGAGTGGCTCCGGTGTGCGCGTCGACGCGCCACAGCCCACCGGCCCGGCTGTTGTTGAGCACCAAGGACCCGTCGGGCAGCTCGCGGATGCCGTTGGCGGCGATGTTGGTGCCGTCGAAGGCCGGCCACTCGCCGGTGAGGGGCACGAAGGTCGGGGCGGTGCCGAGCGGGAGGCCGCGGCGGGTGAGGGCGATCCGGGTGAGCCGGTCGACCCGGGAGTCGGTGACCCACACGGCGCGCTCGGTGACCACGAGGTCGTTGAGGAAGACCCCGCCAGGCACGGCGACGGCAGCCACGACGGCGCCGGTCGACCCGTCCACGGCCCACACGTGCGCGGCGGCACCGAGCCCACCTGCTGCCCAGACCAGCCTGGATCGCGGGTCGCGGTACAGCCCGCGCAGGGACCGCCCGGTCGCTCCCGGCAGCAGTACGCGGGTGCCGCGGCGGAGCAGGTCACCGGTGACGATCCGGCCGTCGGAGAGCGAGCCGACGTAGAAGGTCGTGCCCGGCCCGGACGTGATGCCCTCGGGGCGCAGCCCGTCAGGCAGTGCCACGGTGTCGGGGAGGCGGTGGTGCCCGTGCCGGCCGCCGGCCGAGGCCGGGGCCGCGAGGGCGGTGGTGGTGGCGGCGGCGGCCAGCGCGATGGCGCCGCGACGGGTCAGGGCATGGGTGTCAGGGTGCGTGGAGTCAGCCATGACCCATCGTGCGCGCCGCGCCACGGCTCGTGGGGGTTTCGCTGCGTCGAGATGACGCGCGTTCGCGGTTGCCAGGCTCGGGGCCGCCGTGCGGGGCGGGCACTGTCCCCGGTGCTGTCTAACGTGGTGGGGCATGGAGATGAGGCTGGAGCTGGTGATGGTGCCCGTGACCGACGTCGACGAGGCCAAGGACTTCTACACACGGGTCGGCTTCGTCGTCGACCACGACCACACGGTGAGCGAACAGGCCCGGTTCGTGCAGCTGACCGCGCCCGGGTCGGCCTGCTCGATCGCCGTCGGGCGCGGGCTGACCGAGATGGACCCGGGCTCGCTGGACAACCTGCAGATGGTGGTGCCCGACGCGGATGCCGTGTACGCCGACCTGCGCGGGCGCGGCATCGAGGCCGAGGGCGTGGCGGACCTCGCCTGGGGACGGTTCGTGTCGTTCCGCGACCCCGACGGCAACCGCTGGTCGCTGCAGGAGCTGCCTCACGCCGCCGCGAACGCGACCCGCTGAGGCCCAGCGGTCAGCGGTCCGCGTGCGAGTGCTCGCGGGCCGCTGCGCCCAGCACGACGACCGCGGCCGCGACGGCGGCGAGGGCGACCACGACCGATCGAGGCTCGGCGGCGAGCCGGCCCCACGCGATCCACAGCAGGCCCCATGCCATCGCGACGGCGACCGCCCAGCGGCCCCCGAGCCGTCGCGCCAGCACCACGCCCACCCCCGCAGCCACCGCGATCACGACGACGGCGGCGAGCTGAGCGGCGTACCCACCGGGGTCGACGCCGCCGGCGACCAGGGCGGCGGTGACATTGGCGCACGCGGCGACGGCCACCCAGCCGAGGTAGAGCCCGAAGGTGCCGTCGACGAGAACCGTCTCACCGTGGCCGTAGGACCGGTGCTCCTCGAGCCGCTGCACGAGCACGCCGAGGGTCGCGACGAGGGCGGCCATCACGACCACGCTCGCCCAGATCCAGCCCTGCTGGGTCACGAGCAGCCAGGCCGCGTTCAGCAGCATGGAAACCGCGGCGAGCCAGCCGATCGCGCGGTGCCGGGGCTCGGCCGTCTGCGTCGGCAGCCACTGGAACACGGTGAACGCAGCCAGGCCGAGGTAGATCGGCGTCCAGATCGCGAAGGCCGGGCCGGCGGGGGCGATGAGGGTCGCATCGGCCGCGAGCGCACCCCCGGAGGACTCGGCCACGCGCGTGCCGATGACCCCGACCCCGACCAGGGTGCCGATCACGCAGCACACCTGCGCGACGGTGACCGCGACCTGGCGGAGGCGGTCCGAGGGCAGCGCTGCCGTGGTGGTGAGCGTCGTCATCCGGTCATTCCACCACGCGCCGCGGCGACGTCCTTCGACACGGGACGGACGCGTCCGGGCGTCGAGGAATCAGACTTCTCCCAGATTCGGCCGCTACTCTGACCCGGTCAGGCGCCTGCCCTGTGGTATCCGACGCGCCCTGACCTGCCACGCGAGAGAAATGGTGGGCCATGCCCGAGGAGCTGCCGAGCTCGTCACGGCGGCGGGGTGAGTCCCTGCCACCGCAACCGAGCCGTGCCGAGCTGCGCTACCCCCCGGGGGCGTACTACCGGCGCATCGCCCTCGGCACGCTCCTGCCCGGCGCCGGCTTGCTCGGTACCCGCTGGAAGGTGCTCGGCTGGCTGCTCGTGCTGGCCTCCCTCGCCGTCGGTGTCTGGGCCCTGGTGCGAGCCTGGCAGGGGGGCCTGCTGCGTTCCGCGCTCAACGTGGCCGTCCAGCCCGAGCTGCTGCAGTGGGTGGGCGTCGGCATCATGGTCGCGGCCGTCATCTGGGTCGGCTCCATCGTGCTCACCGCGGAGCAGACCTGGCCCCGCCGCCGCCGCAGCGGTCGCTGGGTCAGGGTGCTCTTCGCGGCTGCCGCGTGCGCCGTCATCGCGGCCCCGTCGGCCCTGGCCGTGCGCTACCTCGAGGTCCAGTCCTCGCTCATCGACGAGGTGTTCATCGAGGCCGACTCCTACCCCGACGACGGGCCCTACATCGCTCTCGCCGACACCGCGGCGACCGACCCGTGGGCCGACGTGCCGCGGGTCAACACCCTGCTCATGGGCTCCGACGCCGGCAAGGACCGCTGGGGTACCCGCACCGACTCGATGATGGTGGTCAGCACCGACACCACGACCGGCGACACCCTCCTCATCGGCATCCCGCGCAACCTCGAGCGGGTGCCCTTCCCCGAGAAGAACCCGCTGCACGAGCTCTATCCCAACGGCTACGACTGCGGCGACGAGTGCCTGATGAACGGCATCTGGACCCTCGCCGAGGGTCGCCCCGACCTCTTCCCGGGGGTCAAGAACCCCGGGCGGCAGTCGACCATCGACGTCGTCGGTGAGATCACCGGCCTTGAGATCCACCAGTCGGTCGTCATCAACCTGCGCGGCTTCAAGGCGCTCGTCGATGCGATGGGCGGCGTCGACGTCAACGTGCAGCAGAAGGTCTGCGTCGAGTGCCACACCTCCTCCACCGGCGGCGTGGTGTTCACCGACGACAAGCCTGAGTGGATCGAGCCCGGGCTCCAGCACCTCGACGGGCGGCTGGCCCTCTGGTACGCCCGATCACGAGCCGGCAGCGACGACTTCAGCCGGATGCGCCGCCAGCGCTGCGTCGCGGGCGCGCTGATGCAGCAGGCCGACCCGGTGGGTCTGCTGCAGAGCTACCCGCAGCTCGCCAAGGTCGTCAAGGACAACGTCAGCATCGACATCCCGCGCGACGAGCTCTCGGCCTGGGTCGACCTCGCGCTGCGGATCCAGAAGGGCGACTCGATCCGGTCGCTGCCGCTGACCTCGAGCGTCATCCGGCCCGGGAACCCCGACTTCGAGAAGATCCGCACGCTCGTGAAGAAGGGCCTCAAGGCGCCCAAGACGCCGTCGGCGTCGGCGTCGGCGTCGGCATCGCCGAGCGCCACCTCGAGCCCGGGCCCGACGGGGAAACCCACGCCGTCGCCGACCCCGGACGACTCCGAGGCCGCCCCGCTCACCGCGACCTGCTGAACAGGGAGTTGAGCGGAATAGACTCAACTTTGGACGGGTTGCCCTAGTGGAACCCCGATCCCCGACCTCGTCCGAGGAGCGTCCCGCATGGAGCTGAAGCCCACCACCAGGGTGGCCGAGGCCCTGGCCGTCGCCCAGCGCGCGGCGCAGGCCGCCGGCCACCCGGAGATCACCCCCGCCCACCTGGCCCTGGCGCTCGCCGAGCAGGAGGGCACGACCACGCCCGCCCTCCTCACCGCCGCGGGCACGTCCGCGCCGGGCATGGCCGCGACCGCCCGCTCGGTGCTGTCCGGGATGCCGCGCAGCACCGGTGCGACGGTGTCCACCCCCGCGCTGGGCCAGGCCGCGCTCTCGGTGCTCCAGCACGCCTCGACGCTGATGGCGGCTCGTGGCGACACCTACCTCTCGACCGACGTCCTCCTCCTCGCCCTGCTCGAGAAGGGCGCGGTGCAGGGCGACGCCAAGGCCCTCGAGGCCCAGATCGACCACCTGCGCGGCGGCGCCAAGGTGGCCAGCGAGGACCCCGAGGCCACGGGGGAAGCCCTGGCCAAGTACGGCACCGACCTCACCGAGGCCGCCCGCGAGGGCCGGCTCGACCCCGTCATCGGCCGCGACGACGAGATCCGCCGGGTCGTGCAGGTGCTCAGCCGCCGCACGAAGAACAACCCGGTGCTCATCGGCGAGCCCGGCGTCGGCAAGACCGCCGTCGTCGAGGGGCTGGCCCAGCGGATCGTCGACGGAGACGTGCCCGAGTCGCTGCGCGGCAAGCGGCTCATCGCACTCGACCTCGCGGCGATGGTCGCCGGGGCGAAGTACCGCGGCGAGTTCGAGGAGCGGCTCAAGGCCGTGCTCGAGGAGATCAAGGGCTCCGACGGCCAGGTCGTCACCTTCATCGACGAGCTGCACACCGTCGTCGGCGCCGGTGCCACCGGCGAGTCCGCGATGGACGCCAGCAACATGCTCAAGCCGATGCTCGCCCGCGGCGAGCTGCGCCTGGTGGGAGCGACCACGCTCGACGAGTTCCGCGAGCACGTCGAGAAGGACCCGGCGCTCGAGCGCCGCTTCCAGCAGGTCTTCGTCGGGGAGCCCTCGGTCGAGGACACCATCGCGATCCTGCGCGGCCTCAAGGAGCGCTACGAGGCGCACCACAAGGTCGAGATCGAGGACAGCGCGCTGGTCGCCGCCGCATCCCTCTCGGACCGCTACATCTCCGGTCGCCAGCTGCCCGACAAGGCGATCGACCTCGTCGACGAGGCCGCCTCCCGGCTGCGGATGGAGATCGACTCCAGCCCGGTCGAGATCGACGTGCTCCGTCGCGCCGTCGACCGGCTCAAGATGGAGGAGCTGCACCTCGCGAAGGAGACCGACGAGGCGTCGGCCGAGCGGCTGGACCGGCTGCGCGCCGACCTCGCCGAGAAGACCGAGGAGCTCGCCGCGCTCACCGCACGGTGGGAGTCGGAGAAGTCCGGGCTGAACCGGGTCGGCGACCTCAAGGCCCGGCTCGACGACCTGCGCACCCAGGCCGACCGCCTGCAGCGTGATGGCGACTACGAGGGTGCGTCGCGCGTGCTCTACGGCGAGATCCCCTCTCTCGAAGCCGATCTCGAGGTCGCTCAGCAGGTCGAGTCGGCCACGGCATCCGCCGACCTCATGGTCAAGGAGCGGGTCGGCGCCGACGACATCGCCGAGGTGATCTCCGCGTGGACCGGCATCCCGGCCGGCCGGCTGCTGCAGGGCGAGACCGAGAAGCTGCTCTCGATGGAGTCGCTGATCGGCGCCCGGCTCATCGGCCAGGCCGAGGCGGTGCGCGCGGTCTCGGATGCCGTGCGCCGCTCGCGGGCGGGTGTCGCCGACCCCGACCGGCCCACGGGGTCGTTCCTGTTCCTCGGCCCGACCGGCGTCGGCAAGACCGAGCTCGCGAAGTCGCTCGCCGACTTCCTCTTCGACGACGAGCGGGCGATGGTGCGCATCGACATGTCCGAGTACTCCGAGCGGCACGCGGTGGCGCGGCTCATCGGTGCACCGCCCGGCTACGTCGGCTACGAGGAGGGTGGTCAGCTCACCGAGGCGGTGCGCCGTCGGCCCTACTCCGTCGTGCTGCTCGACGAGGTGGAGAAGGCCCACCCGGAGACCTTCGACATCCTGCTCCAGGTGCTCGACGACGGGCGGCTGACCGACGGCCACGGCCGCACGGTCGACTTCCGCAACGTCATCCTGGTGATGACCTCGAACCTCGGTTCGCAGTACCTCGTCGACCCGATGCTCGAGCCCCGGGCGAAGCACGAGGCCGTCATGGCGGCCGTGCGCCAGGCGTTCAAGCCGGAGTTCCTCAACCGGCTCGACGAGGTCGTCGTGTTCGACCCGCTGTCGACCGGCGAGCTCGCCCGCATCGTCGACCTGCAGGTGCGCGCTCTCTCGACCCGGCTGCACGATCGCCGGATCACCCTCGCGGTGACCGAGCCGGCCAAGGCCTGGCTCGCCGAGCAGGGTTACGACCCGGCCTACGGCGCCCGGCCGCTGCGCCGGCTCGTGCAGCGCGAGATCGGCGACCGGCTGGCCAGGGCGCTGCTCGCGGGCGAGGTCCGCGACGGCGACACCGTCACCGTCGACCTCGGCGAGGCCGGCCTCCTCCTGCGCTGACCCCCCTCGACTCCTTGCGGATCAGCGACACGAGGCCCTTCGCGATGGCGAGGCCGGAGTGTCGCTGATTCGCAATAAGTCGGGGGTGGGGTTCCGGTTACTGTTGCGGCCATGCACCGTCCCTCCGCCCTGCTCGCCGCCGTCGGCCTGGCCGTCGCACTCGCGGCCTGCTCGGGTGAGGAGGCGGATCCGCCCCAGCAGAGCGCGACCGAGCAGCTCGCCGCCGCCAAGGCCGCCTTCGACGCCGCGAAGACCGTGCAGCTCGACCTCTCCAGCCGCGACGTCCCGCCCCGCGAGAACGGCGTCACCGCAGCCAAGGGCGCCGGGGTCATCGACGTCGCAGAGCCGAAGT
>DASQEZ010000096.1:0-6287 GCA_035633415.1 Ornithinibacter sp.
CAACGAGCTCTACGGCGGCCCGACCACGCTGCCGTGGGGGCTGCAGATCCACGAGTGGGACCAGTCCGCGGGCCGGGCGGTGCTCGACTCCGCGGGCAACCCGGTGCTCAAGGGCGTCTTCCAGCCCACGTTCTTGTACGAGGCGGTCTTCCTCGTGGTGCTGGGCACCGCCCTGCTCGTCGTCGACAAGCGCCGCTCGCTGGCTCCGGGCCAGCTGATGGGGCTCTACGTGGCCGGGTACCCGGTCGGCCGGATCGTCATCGAGAAGATGCGCACCGACGAGGCCGAGCTGGTCTGGGGCCAGCGGCTCAACGTCTGGACCAGCATCGTCGTCTTCTGCCTGGGCGTGTGGATCTTCTGGTTCACCGGGCGACGGGCCCGTCGTGCCGAGCAACCGGTGGGTGAGCCGGAGTCCCACGATGTGGGATAGGGCGGCTCAGATGGCAAGACGCGGAGGGCTGGGGATATTCTTCCGGGACGTGGCCAGAGCCGTCCGCGCCTGACCTTGCCGTGCCCGGTCCTTGCGACCGACGACCCCGAGGACGGTGATGCGACGTGACCGTCGCCCGCTTCTCCGCCCAGCCCGCCGACACCGGCCTGTACCGCCGTGAGCACGAGCACGACGCCTGCGGTGTGGCCATGGTGGCGACGATGCGAGGCACCGCGGGTCACGACATCGTCGTCCACGCGCTCGACGCCCTGCGCAACCTCGACCACCGCGGCGCCACCGGCGCCGACCCGCTGGTCGGTGACGGCGCCGGCATCCTGACCCAGGTCCCGGACGCGTTCTTCCGCTCCGTCCTCGCCGTCGACCTGCCGCCTGCCGGGTCGTACGCCGTGGGGATGGCCTACCTGCCCGACGACGCCGCCGAACGGTCGGCCGCCGAGGCCCGCATCGAGGAGATCGCCGCCGACGAGGGCCTGCGGGTCATCGCCTGGCGCGACGTGCCGGTGACGCCCGACCTCGTCGGCCGGGCCGCCCGCGAGTGCATGCCCTTCTTCCGCCAGCTGTTCGTCGCCTCCGAGAGCGGCCGGTCCGGGCTCGAGCTCGACCGGGTGGCGTTCTGCCTGCGCAAGCGCGCCGAGCACGAGGCCGAGGTCTACTTCCCGTCGCTGTCGGCGCGCACCGTCGTCTACAAGGGCATGCTGACCACCGGGCAGCTCGAGCCGTTCTTCCCCGACCTGTCCGACGAGCGGTTCACCTCCGAGCTGGCCCTGGTGCACTCGCGCTTCTCCACCAACACCTTCCCGAGCTGGCCGCTGGCACACCCCTACCGGCTCATCGCGCACAACGGCGAGATCAACACCGTGAAGGGCAACCGCAACTGGATGCGGGCGCGCGAGAGCCAGATCAGCTCCGGGCTCTTCCCGGGCGACCTCGAGCGGGTCTTCCCGATCTGCACTCCGGGTGCCTCCGACTCGGCGACCTTCGACGAGGTGCTCGAGCTGCTGCACCTCGGCGGGCGCTCACTGCCGCACTCGGTGCTGATGATGATCCCGGAGGCCTGGGAGAACCACGAGTCCATGGACCCCGCGCGCCGGGCGTTCTACGAGTTCCACTCCACCTTCATGGAACCCTGGGACGGGCCGGCCTGCGTCACCTTCACCGACGGCACCCTGATCGGCGCCGTGCTCGACCGCAACGGGCTGCGCCCGGGCCGCTACTGGGTCACCGACGACGGCCTGGTCGTGCTCGCCTCCGAGGCCGGGGTGCTCGACATCGAGCCCGAGCGGGTGGTGCGGCGCGGCCGGCTGCAGCCGGGCCGGATGTTCCTCGTCGACACCGCCGCGGGCCGCATCGTCAGCGACGAGGAGGTCAAGTCCTCCCTCGCGGGCGAGAACCCCTACGAGGAGTGGCTGCACGCCGGCCTGATCGGACTGGCAGACCTCCCCGAACGCGAGCACATCATCCACACGCCGGCCTCCGTGGCCCGGCGCCAGCGCACCTTCGGCTACACCGAGGAGGAGCTGAAGATCCTGCTCGCCCCGATGGCCTCCACCGGTGGCGAGGCCCTGGGCTCGATGGGCACCGACACCCCGATCGCGGTGCTCTCCGAGCGCCCGCGGCTGGTCTTCGACTACTTCACCCAGCTCTTCGCGCAGGTCACCAACCCGCCCCTCGACGCCATCCGCGAAGAGCTGGTGACCTCGCTCGGCAGCTCGATCGGCCCCGAGGGCAACGTCCTGGACGCCACCCCTGCCCACGCCCGCCAGGTGGTGCTGCCGTTCCCGGTCATCGACAACGACGAGCTCGCCAAGATCGTGCACATCAACGCCGACGGCGACCTGCCCGGCTACAGCACCGTCGTCGTCAAGGGCACCTACGACGTCGGCGGTGGCGAGGTCGCGCTGCGGGCCCGGCTGCACGAGATCTTCGCCGAGGTGTCGGCCGCGATCCGTGAGGGCGCTCGCTTCGTCGTGCTCTCCGACCGCGACTCCGACCGCGACCTCGCACCGATCCCGTCGCTGCTGCTCACCTCGGCGGTGCACCACCACCTGATCCGCGAGAAGACCCGCACCCTGGTCGGCCTGGTCGTCGAGGCGGGCGACGTGCGCGAGGTGCACCACGTGGCACTGCTCGTCGGCTACGGCGCCGCCGCGATCAACCCCTACCTGGCGATGGAGACCGTCGAGGACATGGTGCGGCACGGCGCCATCACCGCGGTGACCGAGGAGAAGGCCGTCGCCAACCTGATCAAGGCGCTGGGCAAGGGCGTGCTCAAGGTCATGTCGAAGATGGGCATCTCGACCGTGGCGTCCTACCGGGGCGCTCAGGTCTTCGAGGCGATCGGCCTGTCCCAGGACCTCGTCGACGAGTTCTTCACCGGCACGGCCAGCCAGCTCGGTGGCATCGGTCTCGACGTCATCGCGGCGGAGGCCGCTGCCCGGCACGCGGCCGCCTACCCGCCCGACGGCATCCGGCAGGCGCACCGCAAGCTGCTCGTCGGCGGTGAGTACCAGTGGCGCCGCGAGGGTGAGCCGCACCTGTTCGACCCCGACACCGTCTTCCGGCTCCAGCACGCCACCCGGGCCCGGCGCTATGACGTCTTCAAGCAGTACACCTCGCGGGTCGACGAGCAGTCGGGCCGGCTGATGACCCTGCGCGGGCTCTTCGAGCTCGGCGGCGCCGACCCGCGTCCTGCCGTGCCGATCGACGAGGTCGAGCCGGTGAGCGAGATCGTGCAGCGGTTCAACACCGGCGCCATGAGCTACGGCTCGATCAGCATGGAGGCGCACGAGACCCTCGCCATCGCGATGAACCGCCTCAAGGCGCGCTCCAACACCGGCGAGGGCGGTGAGGACCCGGAGCGGCTGATGGACCCGGCCCGCCGCTCGGCGATCAAGCAGGTCGCCTCCGGCCGGTTCGGCGTCACCTCGCTCTACCTCACCCACGCCGACGACATCCAGATCAAGATGGCGCAGGGCGCCAAGCCGGGGGAGGGCGGCCAGCTGCCCGGCCCGAAGGTCTACCCGTGGATCGCCAGGACCCGGCACTCCACCCCGGGGGTCGGGCTGATCAGCCCGCCCCCGCACCACGACATCTACTCGATCGAGGACCTCGCCCAGCTGATCCACGACCTCAAGAACGCCAACCCGGACGCGCGCATCCACGTCAAGCTCGTCTCCGAGGTCGGCGTCGGCACCGTCGCGGCGGGGGTCAGCAAGGCGCACGCCGACGTCGTGCTCATCTCCGGCCACGACGGCGGCACCGGCGCGAGCCCCCTGACCAGCCTCAAGCACGCCGGCGGCCCGTGGGAGCTCGGCCTCGCCGAGACCCAGCAGACCCTCGTGCTCAACGGGCTGCGCGACCGGATCGTCGTGCAGGTCGACGGCCAGATCAAGACCGGGCGCGACGTCGTCATCGCGGCGCTGCTCGGGGCCGAGGAGTTCGGCTTCGCCACGGCGCCGCTCGTGGTGTCCGGCTGCATCCTGATGCGGGTCTGTCACCTCGACACCTGCCCGGTCGGCATCGCCACCCAGAACCCCGAGCTGCGGGCCCGCTTCTCCGGCAGCCCGGAGTTCGTCGAGACGTTCTTCGAGTACATCGCGCAGGAGGTCCGCGAGCACCTCGCCGCGCTCGGCTTCCGCAGCATCGAGGAGGCGATCGGCCAGATCCGCTACCTCGACACGTCCAAGGCGATCACCCACTGGAAGGCCTCGGGCCTGGACCTCAGCCCGATCCTGGCCGAGGTGCACAGCCCCGACGGCTCGGGCACGCACCACACGGTCGCCCAGGACCACGGCCTCGAGAAGGCCCTGGACCACCAGCTCATCGCCGCCGCCCGCGACGCGATCGACCACGGCGCGCCGGTGACCGCGCGGTTCTCCGTGCGCAACGTCAACCGCACGGTCGGCACGATGCTCGGCCACGAGGTCACCAAGGCGCACCCGCAGGGCCTCGAGGACGGCACCATCGACTACACGCTGACCGGCTCGGCCGGCCAGAGCTTCGGTGCGTTCCTGCCGGCCGGCATCACGCTGCGCCTCGAGGGCGACGCCAACGACTACGTCGGCAAGGGCCTGTCCGGTGGCCGCGTCGTCGTGCGGCCCGCCCCCGGGTCGGCCCTGGTGGCCGAGGAGAACGTCATCGCCGGAAACGTCATCGGCTACGGCGCCACGTCCGGCGAGCTCTTCCTTCGTGGCCGGGTCGGCGAGCGCTTCTGCGTGCGCAACTCGGGCGCCACCGCCGTCGTCGAAGGCGTCGGCGACCACGGCCTTGAGTACATGACCGGCGGCACCGCGCTGATCCTCGGCCCCACGGGCCGCAACGTGGCGGCTGGGATGTCCGGCGGCGTCGCCTACGTGCTCGACCTGGACCACACGCACGTCAACCGTGAGCTCGTCGACCTCTGCCCGCTGCGGCCCGAGGACGAGCTCGTCGTCCACGACCTCCTCGAGCGCCACCAGCGGTGGACCGACTCGCCCGTGGCGGCGCGGCTCCTCACCGACTGGGACACCGCCCGGTCGGCCTTCACCCTGGTCCTGCCCCGTGCCTACCAGCGCGTCATCGACGTGCGGGCGAAGGCGTCGGCAGAGGGACTCGACCCCGACGGCGCCCAGGTGTGGGAGCGGATCATGGAGGCCTCCCGTGGCTGACCCCCAGGGCTTTCTGAAGACGCGCGAGCGCGAGCTGCCCCGACGTCGACCGGTGCCGGTCCGCATCAAGGACTGGAAGGAGGTCTACGAGGAGCAGCCCGTCACCGAGCTCCAGCGCCAGGCCGGTCGGTGCATGGACTGCGGTATCCCGTTCTGCCACAGCGGCTGCCCCCTGGGCAACCTCATCCCGGAGTGGAACGACCTCGCGTGGAAGGGGGAGTGGCGCCAGGCCATCGACCGGCTGCACGCCACCAACAACTTCCCGGAGTTCACCGGGCGGCTGTGCCCGGCGCCCTGCGAGTCGGCCTGCGTGCTCGGCATCAACCAGCCGGCCGTCACGATCAAGCAGGTCGAGGTCAGCATCATCGACCGGGCCTTCGCCAACGGCACGGTCAGCCCCGAGGCGCCCGAGCGGCTCTCCGGCAAGACCGTCGCCGTCGTCGGCTCCGGCCCCGCGGGGCTGGCCGCCGCCCAGCAGCTGACCCGGGCCGGTCACACCGTCGCCGTCTACGAGCGGGCCGACCAGCCGGGCGGGCTGCTGCGGTACGGCATCCCCGAGTTCAAGATGGAGAAGTCCGTCCTCGACCGGCGCATCGCGCAGATGAAGTCCGAGGGCACCCGCTTCCGCAACGGTGTCGACGTCGGTCGCGACCTCACCGGGCCCGACCTGCGCAAGCGGTTCGACGCGGTCGTCGTCGCGATCGGCGCCACCGTGCCGCGCGACCTGCCGGTGCCCGGGCGCGAGCTCGACGGCGTCATGCAGGCCATGGACTTCCTCCCGCCGGCCAACCGGGTCGCGCTGGGCCAGCACGTCGAGGGCCAGGTCACGGCGACGGGCAAGGACGTCATCGTCATCGGCGGTGGCGACACCGGCGCCGACTGCATCGGCACCGCCCACCGCCAGGGTGCGCGGTCGGTGACCAGCCTCGAGATCATGCCCCAGCCGCCGGCGGAGCGTGCCGCGAACCAGCCCTGGCCGACCTACCCGATGACCTTCCGCGTCGCCTCGGCGCACGAGGAGGGCGGCGACCGCGTGTACGCCGTGTCGACCAGCGAGATCGTCGGCGACGCCGACGGCAAGGTGGCCGCCCTGCGGCTGCACGAGGTCGTGATGGGCGAGAGCGGCTTCGAGAAGGTCGAGGGCAGCGACACGGAGATCCCCGCGCAGCTCGTGCTCCTCGCGATGGGGT
>DASQEZ010000097.1:0-20859 GCA_035633415.1 Ornithinibacter sp.
GCTCGGCGGCGCGAAGGTCGCCGACAAGCTCGCGGTCATCGACAACCTCATGGACACCGCCGACCGGCTCCTCATCGGCGGCGGCATGCTCTTCACCTTCCTCGCGGCCCAGGGCCACGAGATCGGCAAGAGCCTGTTCGACGCCGACAGCGTCGACGCGTGCAAGGGCTATCTCGAGCGGGCGGAGCGGACCGGCGTCGAGATCGTGCTGCCGGTGGACGTCGTCTGCGGCCGCGAGTTCTCCGCCGACACCGAGACCGTCACGGTCGAGGCCGACGCGATCCCCGCCGACATGATGGGTCTGGACATCGGCCCGAGGTCCGCGCAGCTGTACGCCGAGAAGCTCGCCGACACCCGCACGGTCTTCTGGAACGGCCCGATGGGTGCGTTCGAGATGCAGCCGTTCGCGGCCGGCACCCTTCGGCTCGCGCAGGCCCTGGTCGAGGTCACGGCCAAGGGCGCGCTGACCGTCGTCGGCGGTGGCGACTCCGCCGCGGCCGTGCGCCAGCTCGGCTTCCGCGACGACCAGTTCGGCCACATCTCCACCGGTGGCGGCGCGTCACTGGAGTACCTCGAGGGCAAGGAACTGCCCGGCATCGCAATCCTCACGAAGGAGCACTGACGCATGACCGTCGGCCGCACCCCGCTCATGGCGGGGAACTGGAAGATGAACCTGGACCACCTCCAGGCCACCCACCTCGTGCAGAAGCTCGACTGGACCCTCAAGGACGGCAAGCACGACTTCGGGGCGGTGGAGGTGGCCGTGCTGCCGCCGTTCACCGACATCCGCAGCGTGCAGACGCTCATCGACGGCGACCGCCTGGAGCTCAAGCACGGCGCCCAGGACCTCTCGGTGCACGACGCCGGCGCCTACACCGGTGAGATCAGTGGCGCCTTCCTGGCCAAGCTCGGGTGCGCCTACGTCACCGTGGGCCACAGCGAGCGCCGCGAGTACCACTCCGAGAGCGACGTCGTCGTCAACGCCAAGGTCCAGGCCGCGTTCCGGCACGGGGTGACCCCGATCTTCTGCTGCGGCGAGGGCCTCGAGATCCGCCAGGCCGGCACCCACGTCGAGCACGTGCTCGCGCAGGTCGAGGCCGGCCTCAAGGACGTACCGGTCGAGCAGGCGAAGACCGTCGTCGTGGCCTACGAGCCGATCTGGGCGATCGGCACCGGTGAGGTCGCCACGCCGGAGGACGCGCAGGAGGTCTGCGCCGCGATCCGCACCAAGCTCGCCGAGCTCTACAGCGGCGACGTGGCGGACGGCATCCGGGTCCTCTACGGCGGCTCGGTCAAGTCCGGCAACGTCGCGGCCATCATGGCCAAGGAGGACGTCGACGGTGCGCTCGTCGGCGGCGCGTCGATCGACCCCGTCGAGTTCGCCGCGATCTGCCGCTTCCGCGACCACCTGCAGACGTCCTGACCCCAGCGCTGGCCCCGGCCTGACCGCGATCGGCCGACCGACCGGTTATCCTTGACCGGTTGCCCTCGACCCCGCACGAAGGATTCTCTTGTGGAAGCGGTTTCAATCGGCCTCCAGGTTCTCCTGGTCGCCACCGGCCTGTTCCTGACCCTGCTCATCCTGCTCCACAAGGGTAAGGGCGGCGGTCTGTCCGACATGTTCGGTGGCGGGATGTCGAGCTCGCTCGGCGGCAGCTCGGTCGCGGAGCGCAACCTCAGCCGGATCACCGTGGCAGTCGCCCTGGTGTGGTTCACGTGCGTCGTCGGTCTCGGCGTCCTCGCTCGTTTCGCCTGACAGGGTAGGTAGACATGGCTGGTGGCAACGCGATCCGCGGATCGCGCGTGGGTGCAGGTCCGATGGGCGAGGCCGAGCGGGGCGAGGTCGCCCCGCGCGTGCACGTCTCGTTCTGGTGCTCCAACGGGCACGAGACGCGGCCGAGCTTCTCCGAGGAGCCCGGCCTCGCCATTCCCGAGCAGTGGGACTGCCCGCGCTGCGGCCTGCCGGCCGGGCGCGACAAGGACAACCCGCCCGCCGCACCGAAGGTGGAGCCCTACAAGACCCACCTCGCCTACGTGAAGGAGCGCCGCTCCGACGAGGACGGCGAGGCGATCCTCGACGAGGCGCTGCAGACGCTGCGCGACCGCGGCCTGATCCAGTAGCAGGGTCCTAGCCGCGACCGGCCCGGGCGAGGTGCCCGACGACGCCGGGGATCCAGCCTTGCTCGCGACCCATCCAGCGCACCGCCACCAGCATCCGGGTGACGACGGGCACGCCACGACGTGGCGGCTCCACGGCCAGGTCGGTGCCGAACGGGTCGGTGCTCACGACCCACCGGTAGCCACCCACGACGACGAGGTGGTCGCCGACCGCGGTGCCGAGCATCTCGACGACGGCCGAGGAGTCGAGCCCGTCCTGCCCGTCCAGGGCTCGGTCGTAGGCCGCGGCCACGCTGTCGAGGTCGGCCGGGTCGATGCCGTGCTCGGCGTAGCCCGCACGCACCGTGTCCAGCGCTGCCTCCTCCTCGGAGGTGAGCCGGCGGGTGCCGATCTCCTCGACCGCATCGATGCCGTCGAGGTCGTCGTCGCCGCCCGATCCGCTGACGGCATCGGGGTCGTCGTTCTCGGGCGCGGTGGCGCCGTCGTCACGGCCGCGCAGCCTGTCGAGGAAGCCCATGCCCTCAGCGTCCCAGATCAGCGGCTGCATCGGCGTCGACGAGCCAGAGCGTGCGCTCGACGCCGTGCACGTGCGCGGCCGGGGTCGTCTCGAACGGTGCGCCCGTCACGCCGCGTCGTACCGCATCCGCCTTGTCGGCGCCGCTGACGAGGAACCACACCTCGCGCGAATGCTCGAGGCACTCCCGGGTGAGCGACACCCGGGTGGGGGGTGGTTTGGGGGAGTCGTGCACGGCCACGGCGAGGGCTCCCGTGGTCGTCGCGGCGCGGTGGTGGGGAAAGAGCGACGCGACGTGCCCGTCCGGGCCGACACCGAGCACCATGACGTCGAACAGGCCGCCCCCGGACTCGCGCAACGCCGCCGAGTAGGCGACGGCGCTGTCCTCGGCACTGGCGCTCTGGTCGGGCCCGGTCACCCGGTGCACGTGGGCCGGGTCGAGGCCGAGGGAGTCGAGCCCGGCGGCGGCGTTCTGGGTGTCGTTGCGCTCGGCGTCGCCGGCGGGCAGCCAGCGCTCGTCGCCCCACCACACGTGCACCTGGGACCAGTCCACGGCGTCGCGGGCCGGAACGGCGCACAGCGAGGTGATGATCTGCGAGCCCATCGACCCGCCGGTCAGCGACACGTGGGCGCGGCCGCGGGCCGACTGCGCGTCGACCAGGGCGACCACGAGACGGGCTGCCGCGGCATCCGCCAGTGCCTGCCGGCCCCCGTGGACGACGACGGTGGCGGTGGAGTCGGTCATCAGCTCTGCTCCTTCGCCGCCGCGAGCTTGCCGGCGGCGGCCTGCTTCACGGCCGAGGGGTCGTCGGCCTTCGAGGGCATCGGCATCGCCTCGACCATCGCACTGCCGGCGCCGGCCCGGGCGGCCTTGCGCAGGTGCGCGGCGGTGCGCTCGGCCTCGGCGACCGACGGCGCCCGGCCGGCGCGCACGGCCTGGGCCGCCGTCTGTCGCGACACCGTGCACGAGCGCAGGCCGGTGACCAGGGCGTCGCCGTAGACCTCGTCGGGGTCGAGCCGACGCAGCTCGTCGGCCAGGCACTCGGCGTCCCCGCGGTGGGCGAGGGCGAGAGTGCGCACCGGCTGGCCGGGCTGCGACAAGGTGGCGGTGTTGCCATCGAGCGGCCGCACGAGGTCGACGGTGCCGCTGGCACGCACGAGGCGGACCGAGATGATGCCACTGCGGTTGCGGCCCCGCGCGATCGAGACCGGGCAGCGCAGCCGCACGGCCAGCCACCCGGCCAGCAGGTCGCCGGACGGGGAGTCGGTGGCGGCCACGACGGTGGCGCGGGTGACCGGCTCGTAGGGCGGCTGGTCGAGGGCCGCGGCGAGCAGCCCGCGCCAGAGCGTGATCCGCGACCACGCGAGGTCGGTGTCACCGTCGGCGTACCCCGCGGCGAGCCGCCGCAGCACGGTGCGCGGGGCCTGGGTGGACGCGGCGGCATCGGTGACCCGGCGCTGGGCCATCACGCCGATCGGGTCCTTCGAGGGTTCCTTGGGACCGTTGGCCGGCCACCAGGCGACGATGGGGGAGTCGGCCAGCAGCAGTGGGGTCACCACGGCGCGGCCGTGTGCGGCGAGCGGACCGTAGAGGCGCAGCACGACCACCTCGGAGGCGCCGGCGTCACCGCCCACCCGGATCTGCCCGTCGAGCCGGGCGGCGCCGCGCTTGTTCCCCGTGACCACGACGATGATCCGACACGGGTGCTGGCGGCTCGCGGCGTTCGCGACGTCGATGGCCGCGTCGGCGTCGGTCTCGTCGACGACGACGATCAGGGTGAGCACCCGGGAGAGCGCCATCGAGCCGGTGTCGGCGCGCAGCCGCACCAGCCTCTTGGCGACGTCGGCAGTCGTGGTGCTGGGCAGGTCGACGATCACGGCAGCCTCCACTCACGCCCGTCGCGGCGCATCATCGCGTCGGCACCGTCGGGGCCCCAGCCGCCGGAGGTGTACTGCTCGGGCACCTGGCCCCTTCTCGCCCAGAACCTCTCGATCGGGTCGAGGATCTGCCAGGACAGCTCGACCTCCTCGTGCCGCGGGAACAGCGGCGGCTCGCCCAGCAGCACGTCGAGGATGAGGCGCTCGTAGGCCTCGGGTGAGGACTCGGTGAACGCCCGGCCGTAGCCGAAGTCCATCGTGACGTCGCGGACCTCCATCTGCGCGCCCGGGACCTTGGCGCCGAAGCGCAGCGTGACCCCCTCGTCGGGCTGCACCCGGATGACGACGGCGTTCTGGCCGAGCTCCTCGGTGGCGGTGGACTTGAACGGCAGGTGGGGGGCCTTCTTGAACATCACCGCGATCTCGGTGACCCGCTTGCCCAGCCGCTTGCCGGTGCGCAGGTAGAACGGGACTCCGCCCCAGCGGCGGGTCTCGACGTCCAGCCGCACCGCGGCATACGTCTCGGTGCGCGAACCCTCGGCGACGCCGTCCTCGTCGAGGTAGCCGCCGACCTCCTCGCCGCCCTGCCACCCGGCGGCGTACTGCCCGCGGGCGGTGCCCGTGGCGAGGTCGGCAGGCAGGCGCACGGCCGAGAGCACCTTCTCCTTCTCGAAGCGCAGGCCCTGCGCGTCGAAGGAGACCGGCTCCTCCATGGCGGTGAGCGCCAAGAGCTGGAGCAGGTGGTTCTGGATGACGTCGCGGGCGGCTCCGATGCCGTCGTAGTAGCCCGCGCGGCCTCCGATGCCGATGTCCTCGGCCATGGTGATCTGCACGTGGTCGACGTAGTTGGCGTTCCAGACCGGCTCGAACATCTGGTTGGCGAAGCGCAGCGCCAGCAGGTTCTGCACCGTCTCCTTGCCGAGGTAGTGGTCGATGCGGAAGACCGAGTCGGCCGTGAACACCTTCTCCACGATGGTGTTCAGCTCACGCGCGGACTTCAGGTCGTGGCCGAACGGCTTCTCGATGACGACGCGGCGCCACGAGCCGGTGCGCGGTGTCGACAGCCCCGAGCGCTCGAGCTGCTGGCAGACCGTGGCGAAGAACGCCGGTGGGATCGAGAGGTAGAACGCGTGGTTGCCGCCGGTCCCGCGCTGCTCGTCGAGCTCGCCCACGACCTGGGCCAGCAGGTCGAAGGACGCGTCGTCGTCGAAGGTGCCCGGCACGAACCGGATGCCCTCGGCGAGCGAGCGCCACACCTCCTCGCGGAACGGCGTGCGAGCGCGTTCGCGCACCGACTCGTAGACGATCTTGCCGAAGTCCTGGTCGGCCCAGTCCCGCCGCGCGAACCCGACGAGCGAGAACCCGGGCGGCAGCAGCCCGCGGTTGGCCAGGTCGTAGATCGCCGGCATCAGCTTCTTGCGGGCGAGGTCGCCGGTGACGCCGAAGAGCACCATCGAGCACGGCCCCGCGATGCGCGGCAGGCGCTTGTCGCGGGGGTCGCGCAGCGGGTTGGCCCCGGCGGCGACGCGCGCCGGGCTCACTCGCGGCCCCGGCCGAGCGCCGCGCGGACCTGCGCGAGGCCGGCGTCGTGCGAGGTGAGGTGCAGGCGAAGCACCGGGCGGTGGTGGCCGGCGAGCACCGTGGCGTCGCCGGCGGCCTGGGACGCGATGAACTGGCCGAAGGTGAAGTCGCGCCCCGGAACGGCGAGGTCCTGTGCCGGTGCGGTGGTCACCTGCACGTAGACCCCGGTCGAGGGACCGCCCTTGTGGTACTGCCCGGTGGAGTGCAGGAAGCGCGGGCCCCAGCCGAAGGTCGCCGGCCGGCCGGTGCGGTCGAACAGGTCACGAGCGACGTGCTCGAGCTCGGCGTCGCCCAGCCGGTCGAGGTAGGCCATGACGGCGATGTAGCCGTGCTCGCCGTCGAGCCGTCCGAGCAGCGCGTCGACGGCGGCGTCGACGGTGGTCGCGTCGCCGAGCCACTCGCCACCGAGCCCGCTCACCTCGACCGCGCCGTCGGTGAAGGCCGGGGCGGAACCCGCGCCGATCCCGGCGTCGAGCAGCGCGCGAGCCGCCGACTTGGCGCTCTCGACGTCGGGCTGGTCGAAGGGGTTGATGCCGAGCAGCCGTCCGGCGACGGCCGTGGCCGCCTCCCACAGGATCAGCTGTGCGCCCAGGGGGCCGGCGACCGTGAGCAGGGAGGCCGGGCCGGCAACGGCTCCGGGGTCGTCGTCGCCGTCGGAGGCGACGAGCCGCACCACGGTGCCGTCGTCGTAGAGGTGGGCCGGCTCGGCGCCGATCGCCACGACCGGGAGGATGCCGGTGCCGTCCTTGCCGGTGGACTCGGCGATGAGCTGCTCGGCCCACGCACCGAAGCCGACGTTCTCGGTGCCGGCGTCGACGAGCACGAGCTTGTCGCGCAGCGGCCGGGTGCCGGCCATGGCGGCACCCAGGCGAAGGGCCGGGTTGGCGTCGTCGTCGGCGGCGAGCAGGTCGGCCACGGTCTCGGCATCGTCGAGCAGCGCCTCGATGTCGGCCCCGGCCAGGCCGCTCGGCACGAGGCCGAAGGCGGTGAGGGCGGAGTAGCGCCCACCGACGTCGGGGTCGGCGTTGACCACCCGGAAGCCGGAGCCGCGGGCGTCGCCGTCGAGCGGGCTGCCCGGGTCGGTGACGATGACCATGCGGGTCGTCGGGTCGATGCCCGCGTCCGTGAACGCCTGCACGAAGGCGCGTCGCTGGCTGTCGGTCTCGACGGTGGAACCCGACTTGCTCGACACGACGACGACGGTGCGGTCGAGGTCGGTCAGCGCGGCGCGCACGACGTCGGGGTCGGAGGAGTCGAGTACGACGATCGGCACCCCCGCGGTGGCACAGATGACCTCGGGGGCGAGCGAGGAGCCGCCCATCCCGCACAGGACGACCCGGTCGTACCCGGTCGCCGACAGCTCGTCGCGCAGGGCGGCGACCTCCCCGACGAGGTGGCGCGAGGTGCGGTGGAGCCCGGTCCAGCTCAGTCGCTTGGCCGACTCGGCCTCGGCGGCCTCGCCCCACAGGGTGTGGTCCTTGGCGAAGAGCCGGCTCGCGACCCGGTCGGCGACCAGGGTCGGTACGTGGGCCGCGACGGCATCCGCCGCTGCACCGGTCGCGACGACGTCGATGGTGCTCATGCCGAGGCCTTCTCGAGCTCGCGGGCGACGCGGTCGAGCAGCTCGCCCCAGGACTTCTCGAACTTGTCCAGGCCTTCGCGCTCGAGCAGGTCGGTGACCTCCGCGTAGGAGATGCCGAGCCGTTCGAGGCTGTCGAGCGCCTCGGTGGCCTGCGCGTAGTACGGCGTCACGGTGTCGCCGGTGACCTCGCCGTGGTCGGCGGTCGCGTCGAGGGTCTTCTCGGGCATCGTGTTGACGGTGCCCGGTGCCACGAGCCCGGTGACGTACATGGTGTCCGGGTAGGCGGGGTCCTTGACCCCCGTCGAGGCCCACAGCGGCCGCTGAGGGTTGGCTCCCGAGGACGCCAGCGACTCCCAGCGAGGGGTCGCGAAGACCTCCTCGTACGCCTGGTAGGCGAGTCGGGCGTTCGCGACGCCCGCCTTGCCGCGCAGCGCCTTCGCCTCGTCGGTGCCCAGCGCGTCGAGCCGCTGGTCGACCTCGGCGTCCACGCGCGAGACGAAGAAGGACGCGACCGAGTGGATGCCGGACAGGTCGGCCTCGGTCTCACGGGCCTTCTCCAGGCCGGCGAGGAACGCGTTCATCACCGCGCGGTAGCGGTCGAGCGCGAAGATCAGTGTCACGTTGACCGAGATGCCGGCCCCCATGACCTCGGTGATGGCAGGCAGGCCCTCGACCGTGGCGGGGATCTTGATCAGGACGTTGGGGCGGTCGACCGCGTCGACGAGCAGCCTGGCCTCCTTGACCGTGCCGGCGGTGTCGTGCGCCAGCCGCGGGTCGACCTCGATCGACACCCGGCCGTCCTGGCCCCCGGTCGCCTCGTAGACGGGCAGGAAGACGTCGCACGCGTCGCGGACGTCCTGGGTCGTCAGGGCGAAGACCGACTCGTCGACGCTCTTGCCGGCGGCAGCCAGCTGAGCGACCTGCTCGTCGTAGGCGTGGCCCTCGGCGAGGGCGGCCTGGAAGATCGACGGGTTCGTGGTCACCCCGACGACCCCCTTGCCGTCGATCAGCTGTTGGAGGTTGCCCGTGGTCAGCCGATCACGGGAGAGGTCGTCGAGCCAGATGGAGACGCCGTTCGCGGCGAGGTCCTTCAGTGCGGTGCTGGTCATCGTCGTGCTCACTTCCCCGCCGAGGCCGCGCTCTTGCGGCTCGGCGCGCTCGTCGTGCGGACGTCGGTGCCGGTGTCCTTGCGAGCCCGCGGCGCGGTGTCGTTCACGGCGGGAACCTGCCCCGCGCTGCGAGCCGCTGCGAGCGAGTCCTTCGCGGCCTTGACGACGGCCGCGGGAGTGAAACCGAACTCGCGGAACAGGGTTGCGGCATCCGCCGAGGCGCCGTAGTGCTCGATGCTGATGCACCGGCCGGAGTCACCGACGACGTCGTGCCACCCCATCGCCACCCCCGCCTCGATGCTGACGCGCGCCCGCACGGACGGCGGCAGCACCTTGTTCTGGTAGGAGCGTGGCTGCTCCTCGAACCACTCCCGGCACGGCATCGAGACGACGCGGGTGCCGATGCCGGCCTTCTCCAGGCGCAGGCGGGCCTCGAGGGCCAGCGAGACCTCGGAGCCGGTCGCGACGAGCACGACGTCGGGCTCGCCCGACGCGGCGTCGACGAGCACGTAGGCGCCCTTGCCGACCCCGGAGGCCTTGGCGTGCTCGGTGCGGTCGAGCACCGGCAGCGGCTGGCGGGACAGGGCCAGGCCGGCGGTGCGGCCGCGGCGCAGGATCTCACCCCAGGCCTGGGCGGTCTCGTTGGCGTCGGCCGGGCGCACGACGGCCAGGCCCGGCATCGCCCGCAGCGCCGCGAGGTGCTCGATCGGCTGGTGCGTCGGGCCGTCCTCACCCAGGCCGATCGAGTCGTGGGTCCACACGAACGTGACCGGCAGCTGCTGGATGGCGGCCAGGCGCACCGCGGGGCGCATGTAGTCGGAGAAGACGAGGAAGGTGCCGCCGTAGGGGCGGGTCAGCCCCTCGAGGGCGATGCCGTTGAGGATCATGCCCATGGCGTTCTCGCGGATGCCGAAGTGCAGGGTGCGCCCGTAGGGGCCGCCCTTCCACTCGGCGGTCTGCTTGCTCTTCGGGATGAACGACGGCTCGCCACCCATGGTCGTGTTGTTGGACTCGGCGAGGTCGGCCGACCCACCCCACAGCTCGGGAAGCTCGGCGGCCAGGGCGCCGAGCACCTTGCCGGATGCCGCGCGCGTCGCCAGCCCCTTGGCGTCCGGCGGGAAGACCGGCAGGGCCTTCTCGAAGCCGTCGGGGAGCCGGGCGTCGACGAGGCGGTCGAGCAGGGCGGCGCGCTCGGCGTTCGCCTTGCGCCACGCGGCATACCGCTTGTTCCACGCCTGGTGCGCGACCTTGCCGCGCTTCTTCACCTCTCGCGCGTGCGCGAGAACGGCGCGGTCGACCTCGAAGGTCCTGGCCGGGTCGAAACCGAGCAGCCTCTTGGTGGCGGCGATCTCGTCGGCGCCGAGGGCCGAGCCGTGCGACTTCCCCGTGCCACGTGCGGTCGGCGCCGGCCAGGCGATGACGGTGTGCAGGCGCACCAGGGTCGGCTTGTTGCGTGACCGCTTGCTCTTCTCCAGGGCTGCCAGCAGGGCGTCGACGTCCTCGGTGTAGTCGGCGGTGCCGGCCGGGTCGCTCGACTGGCGCCAGTCGACGTCGACGACCTCCCAGCCGTAGGCCTCGTAGCGCTTGGCGACGTCCTCGCTGAACGAGATGTCGGTGTCGTCCTCGATCGAGATCTGGTTCGCGTCGTAGACGACGGTGAGGTTGCCGAGCTCCTGGTGGCCGGCGAGCGAGGAGGCCTCCGAGGCCACGCCCTCCATGAGGTCGCCGTCGGACGCGATCACCCAGACGTGGTGGTCGAACACGCTCTCACCGGGCTTGGCCTCGGGGTCGAGCAGGCCGCGCTGGCGGCGCTGGGCCATCGCCATCCCCACCGCGGAGGCCAGGCCGGAGCCGAGCGGGCCGGTGGTGATCTCGACACCGGGGGTGTGGTGCACCTCGGGGTGGCCCGGGGTCAGCGAGCCCCAGGTGCGCAGCGCCTTGAGGTCCTTGAGCTCGAGCCCGTAGCCGCTGAGGTACAGCTGGATGTACTGGGTGAGCGAGGAGTGACCGCAGGAGAGCACGAAGCGGTCGCGCCCCAACCAGGTCGGGTCGGCCGGGTCGTGCGTCATCGCGTTCTGGAAGAGCAGGTACGCGGCCGGGGCCAGGCTCATCGCGGTGCCGGGGTGGCCGTTGCCCACCTTCTGCACCGCGTCCGCGGCGAGCAGCCGCACCGTGTCGACGGCGCGCACGTCGAGGTCGGTCCACCCGGCCCGCTTCGCCAGTGGGCGGGAGATCTCGGGGCTCCGTCCGGCGGTGGTCTTCGTGCTGCGACTGCTGGTGCTCTTCGTGCTCACAGGGGCCTCTCTCGGGGGATCGTGCACACGTGGGGACGGGTCCGCCGTCCACCCTAGTGTCTGCACTACCCCCTGCCGGGGCTCGCACAACCTGCGTCAGGGCTAGAATCACCGGGCACCCCATCGGCCGACCCGAAGGACGACGTGGCCACCACCTCGACGACGCCCGACACGCTGTCGGCGCCCGGGCTCGACCGACGCCGGACGGTGGCGAACTACCTCGCCCTGACCAAGCCGCGCATCATCGAGCTGCTGCTCGTCACGACCGTTCCGGTGATGTTCCTCGCCGAGGGTGGGGTGCCCTCGCTCTGGCTGGTTGTCGCGACGCTCGTGGGCGGCACCCTGAGCGCCGGCGCGGCCAACACGTTCAACTCGGTCTACGACCGCGACATCGACCGGCTGATGCACCGCACCAGCAAGCGCCCGATGGTCACCGGCGAGGTCACCCCGCGCAACGCCCTCGTCTTCGGTGCCGTGCTCACCGTCGTGTCGACCGTGTGGTTCGCCCTCGTCGTCAACGTGCTCTCCGCCGTGCTGTCGGTGGCGGCGATCGCCTTGTACGCCGTCGGCTACACGATCCTGCTCAAGCGCCGCACGTCGCAGAACATCGTCTGGGGTGGCATCGCCGGCTGCATGCCCACGCTGATCGGGTGGTCCGCGGTCACCGGCACCGTGCAGTGGCCGGCCGTCGTCCTCTTCCTCGTCATCTTCTTCTGGACGCCCCCGCACTACTGGCCGCTGTCGATGGCCTTCCGCGAGGACTACTCCGCAGCGGGTGTCCCGATGCTCCCGGTGGAGCAGGGGCCGGTGGTGGTCGGCCGGCAGATCGTCCTCTACTCGTGGGTGATGGTCGCGACCTCGCTGGTGCTGGTGCCGGTGGCGTCCATGGGGTGGGTCTACTCGGTGACCGCGGTGCTCGCGGGTGGGGTGTTCCTCATCGAGGCGCACCGGCTGTTCCGGGCCGCCAGGGGTGGGGCGGTGGGCCAGGCCCTGAAGCCGATGCGGCTGTTCCACTACTCGATCACCTACGTGACCGTGGTGTTCCTCGCGGTCGCCGTCGACCCGCTGCTCCACGTCGCCATCGGCTGAGCCGGCAGCTCTCCGGCCTCGACCGCAGGGCCCGACCTTCCGCGAAGTCAGGAGCACTCCGCCCGCTCAGGGTCGTATACGCCCCTGACTCGGCGAGAGCCTCCGGACTCCGCGAAGTGCTCCTGACTTCGCGAGGTCGGCGCGTGGCAGCTGAGAGGGCGGGTCCGGCGCGGGATGTGAGGGGGGCGCGTCGCGAGCCGACGGACGGCTCGGGAATGCTGACGGGACGGCTCGGGAATGAGGTACCTCAGACGCTTCTCGCGGCCCGGAGATACCCCGTTCGCCAGATGTGGGCGGCCACCTCAGCGGACGAATCTGGAGGTCGTCGGCAGGGAACCCACCCGCCGGCACCGAGGAGGAGAGCCACCATGAGCATCTACACCGACCCGAGTGTCGTCCAGGCCGAGATCGACCGCCGCTTCGAGCTGGCCGGCGTCGACCCCTTCGTGCGCGACCCCCACCACGGCTCGCACGTCCGCGACCTGCCGATCCGTCCGCTGGGAGCGCACCCGCTCGCCGCGTTCTTCGCTCGCCTCGTGGGTGGCCGCACGGCGCCTGCCCCGACGCGGTCGCGGCGCGGCACCACGGTGGTCGCCGGGCGGCCGCTGCACCAGTGACCACCCTCGCGTCGGCGTCGGGTGCCATGATCGGCATCGTGCCGCTGCGAACGACCGCCCAGCTCGTCGGCCGCGAGGAGGAGGTCCACCGCCTGCTCGACGCCCTCGGATGGGCCGAGGGCGGCGGTGGCGCCGTGCTGCTCGGCGGCGACGCCGGCATCGGCAAGACCGCCGTCGTCGGGCACGTCGTGCGCCTCGGCGACGACCGGCGCACCCTCGTGGGCCACTGCGTCGGCGAGGGCGGCACCAGCCTGCCGTACCTGCCGTTCGTCGAGATGTTCGCGACCCTCGACACCCGCGAACGCGACCTGGTCGACGCACTGCTCGTCGAGCACCCCGGCCTGGTGCCGCTGGTGCCCAGGCTGGCGGCGGGGGCCCACGCGGATGCCGTGCGTGCCGACCTCGTCGAGGCCGTGCACGGTGCCCTTGCCGCCCTGGGACGCCGGGGCCCGCTCCTGGTCGTGGTCGAGGACGTCCACTGGGCCGACGAGTCCAGCCGTGAGCTGCTGACCCTGCTCTTCACCCGCGGGCTGCCCGACGGGGTGGGACTGCTCGCGACCTACCGCAGCGACGACGTGCACCGTCGGCACCCCCTCGCTGCGGCGCTGGCCGTGTGGTCGCGCCTGCCCGGCCTCACCCGGCTCGACCTCGGGCCCCTGCCCGAACCGGATCTGCGCCGCGTGGTCCGACGTGCCGGCGACGACCTCGGTGACGACCTCGTCGAGGAGGTCACCCGCCGCGCCGAGGGCAACGCCTTCTTCGCCGAGGAGCTCGCGGCGGCCGCAGGAACGGGAGGCGTCGACCCCGGCGACCTCACCCGGCTCCTCCTCACCCGCGTCGACCGGCTCGACGACGACGCGCAGGGCGTGGTGCGGGTGGCCGCGGTGATCGGTCGTCGGGTGCCGCACCGGCTCCTCGAGCGCGTGGCCGACGTCGACCCCGGAATGCTGCGGGCGGCACTGCGGGCCGCTGTCGAGCACCACGTGCTGGAGCCCTGGGGGGAGCGCGGCTACGAGTTCCGGCACGCGCTGCTCGCGGAGGCGGTCACCGACGACCTCCTCCCCGCGGAGCGGCTCCAGCTGCACCGGGCGTGCGCCGAGGCGCTGCTCGACGACTCGTCCCTCGGCACGGCCGCCGACCTCGCCCGCCACGCGCTGGCGTCCGGTGACCGGGCGGTCGCCCTCGACGCGTCCGTGCGCGCCGGGGAGGCGGCGCAGCGGATGGGCGGCCCCGCCGAGGCTCTCGCGCACTACGAGACCGCGCTCACCCTTGCGGAGGCCGACCGCGCCCCGGTCCACGACCTCACCATGCGCGCGGCGTCGGTGGCCATCGGCAGCGGGCGCACGACGCGCGCGATGGCTCTGCTCCGTGCGGCGTTGGCCGGTGACGGCCCGAGCGACCACGAGCGCGCCGAGCTGCTCGGGGCACTGGCCTTCGCCGCCAGACTGACGGAGGAACAGGTCGACCGCCTCGCCCTCACGCACGAGGCCCTGGACCTGCTGGCTGACGACGCACCGGTTCCGCTGCGCGTCTTCCTGCTGGTACGCCGGGCCGAGGCGCTGATGGACGGCGGTGCACCGAGCGAGGCCCTCGCCGTCGCCGACGAGGCGATGGCCCGGGCCGTCGAGCACGACCTCACGGTCGATCGCACCGACCTCGCGTCGATCCTCGCGCGGATCAGCGAGTCAGCGGGTGACCCGGGCGAGTCGATCCGCCGCCTCGAGGGCGCTGTCGGCGCGTGGACGAGCGCTCCGGACCTGGCCCTGCTGCGAGCCATGCACATCCTCGCCTCGGTTCACTACCGGCAGGGCGACCACGCGGCGGCGATCTCCGGGTTCGAGCGCACCGTGGCGGAGGCACGACGAGCCGGACTCGAGTGGTCGGTCTTCGGCGTCGACGCCCGGGCCATGGCCGTCACGACCGCCTACGAGATGGGCGAGTGGGATGCCGCAGTGCGGATCGCCGACCACGCCACCGACATCGGGATGCCGTCGTGGGCCGCCGCCAGCATCGACGCGGCCGTGCTGGGTGTGCGGGCCGGCCGTGGCACCGTCTCGGCCGAGGAGATCCTGGTCGGAACCCGGGCGTGGTGGCCGGAGGAGGGACGGATCGCGGTGCAGGCGGGGGCGGCCGCGATCGACGTGCTGGGTCGCAAGGGCGACCTCGACGCGATGCTGGCCCTGCACGCGGAGGTCGTGGGCTTCCTCCGGGGCCTGTGGGGGGTCGGCGGGGTCGCGGCAGAGGTTCGGTTCGCGGCTCTCGCGGTGGGCCACATCGCCTCCGCGCTGCGTGGTGTCACACCGAGGCGCCGGGCCGAGCTGCTCATCGAGGTCGACCGCCTAGCGGTCGAGGCCGGCGCCGTCTGGGGGGCTGACGCGCTGCCTGCCGCTCTCGCGGCCGACGCCCCGTTCCGGCACCTTCGGCCGGCCTCGGGAGGTGGGCTGCTGCAGCCCCCGACGCTCGAGGGGCGAGCGTGGCTGGCGCGCGTGGCAGCGGAACACACACGCGCCCTGTGGGCCGGGGGCGCGGACGTGTCGCTCGACATGCTCCTCGCTGCCGGGCGCGAGGTCCTGACGCTCTTCGAGCAGCACGGCGAGCCGTACGAGGCGGCGCGGTCCAGGCTGCCGCTCGCGGAGGTTCTCCTCACCGCAGGCGACCGGGAGGCGGCGTCCGTCGTCGAGCCGGCGCGGCGCACCGCACGGGCACTCGGAGCGGCGCCCCTGCTCTCTGCGCTCGACCGGCTACTGCCGAGACGGGTGCTGCACTCGGCGCGCTCGTCCCTCACCACCCGCGAGGCCGAGGTGCTCGGGCTGCTCGCCGAGGGCCGGTCCAACGGTGAGATCGGCCGGGCGCTGTTCATCAGCACGAAGACAGCCAGCGTGCACGTGTCGAACATCCTCGCCAAGCTCGGCGCGGCATCGCGCGGTGAGGCCGTGGCGGTGGCCCGCACCGCGGGCCTGCTCGACGACTGAGGGTGGCTAGCCGGCGAGCGGCTCTCGGCGGCGCAGCGCGAGGATGCCGTTGGTGAGCGCCACGACCAGCAGGCTGGCTCCCAGCATGTGCGCGATGACGAGGGCCTCGGGCAGGCCGGTGAAGTACTGCACGTAGCCGATCAGGCCCTGTGCGAGCGAGACCCCGAGCACGACCAGCCACGCGCGAGCCGGCCCCCGCTCGTCGTCGACCGCGGTGAGCCGGGCCGCGAGCCAGGTGGCCACGACGAGGCCCAGGAAGATCATGACCAGGTCGGCGTGCAGCCACGACACGGTGCGCGGGTCGAAGCCGAACCGGTTGGGCTCGTCGGCGTCGCCGGAGTGCGGGCCGGAGCCGGTCACGACCGTTCCGAGCAGGAGCACGGCGGCACCGACGGCCACGGTGACCCAGCCGAGCCGGGTGGCCAGTGGAGCGACGAGGGCGCGGGGCGCCCCCGCCTCCTCGTGCCGGGCGAACCAGAGGTAGGACGACACCGCCACGAGCGCCATCGAGACGAGGAAGTGGGCGGCCACGATCGCGGGGTGGAGACCGAGCAGCACGGTGATGCCGCCGAGCACGGCCTGCCCGATGACGCCGGCCAGCACCAGCCCGGCAGCGACCTTCATCGCCCGGCGCGGTGCCGCGCGCCAGACGACGACGACGGTGGCCAGCGCGAGGACGAGGAGCACCCCGGTCAGCATCCGGTTGCCGAACTCGATGTACTTGTGGAACCCCTCGGCCTGCTCGACGGTGGGGGTGATCGAGCCGTCGACGCACTCGGGCCAGGTCGGGCAGCCCAGACCGCTGCCCGTGACCCGGACCAGTCCGCCGGTCACGACGATGCCGACCTCGGCCACGAGGTTGGCCAGGAGGATCGGGCCCAGCCAGCGGGACCCACCGCGGGAGGACACCGCGGATGCCGGGGAGTTGGTGCGCGTGCTCGTCACGGCACAAGGTTACGGCGCGCCCGTCGACGCCGAACGGGGGGTCAGTCGCTCCACCGGAAGAACCGGCGGGCGAGAACCCCGCCGACCAGGCCCCACGCCAGCAGCACCCCCCATTGCGCCCACGGCCAGCCACCGTCGACGACCGCCGTGCGCATCGCGTCGCCCAGCGCCCCGGAGGGCAGCAGGGCCGCCAGGGTGCCGAGGGCACCGGGCAGCAGGTCGGTGGGGACGAGCAGCCCGAGCCCGAGGAGCAGGACCCACGCGAGGTTCGCGAGGGCCAGCACGGCCTCGGCGCGCAGCGTGCCGGCCAACAGCAGGGCCAGGGCGACGAACGACGCGCTGCCCAGCAGGAGGGTGACGAGGGTGGGCAGGACGCCGCCGGCGCCCGGGCGCGCGCCGAGCGCCACCCCGAGCGCGACCAGCACGAGGACCTGCAGGACGAGCACCGACAGCACGGCGAGCCCCTTGGCCGCGAGCAGCCCGCCCCGGCCCAGCGGAGTGGTGCCGAGGAGGCGGAGCACCCCGGCGCGACGGTCGAAACCGGTCGAGATGGCCTGACCGGTGAAGGCGGTCGAGACCACCGCCAGGGCCAGCGCTCCCGCCGTCGCGAGGTCGGCGCGCGCCCCGGGCCCGAGGTCGGGCACGGAGGCGAGCGTCAGGCCGACCAGCACCAGCGCGGGCAGGACCAGCGAGACGAGCAGCTGCTCCCCGTTGGCGAGCAGGACGCGCGTCTCGAACGACGCTCGAGCGAGCACCCGCTGCCGCACCGGAGCAGCCGGCACCACCGGGGTGCTCGCCGAGGTGCTCACCGGGCCGCCCCCGTCGTCAAGGCGAAGTAGACGTCCTCGAGCGAGCGCCCACCGCGCACCTCGTCGAGCGTCCCCTCGGCCACGACCCGCCCGGCCGCCATGATGACGACCCGGTCCGCCAGCCGCTCGGCCTCCTCGAAGGAGTGCGTGGTGACCACGACGCAGGCCCCCCGCTCGGCCTCGGCACGCACCAGGTCCCACACCTCGAGCCGGGCGTGCGGGTCGAGCCCCGCGGTCGGCTCGTCGAGGAACAGCACGTCGGGGCGGGGGAGCAGGGCCGCGGCCAGGGCCACCCGCTGGCGCTGCCCACCGGACATCCGCCGCACCGTCGTGCCGGCGAACCCGTCGATGCCCAGCCTGGAGACCAGCTCGTCGAGCGGGGCGGGGCCGGCGTACATCGCCGCGAGGTGGCGCAACAACGGCAGGGGCCGGCTCGTCGTCGGCAGCCCGCCCTCCTGCAGCATCACCCCGACGCGGGCCCGGTGGTCCGGCCCGGCCCGCCACGGGTCGGCGCCGAGCACCTGCACCGAGCCGGCATCCGGCCGTTGCAGCCCCTCGAGGCACTCGACGGTGGTGGTCTTGCCGGCGCCGTTGGGGCCGAGCAGCGCGGTGACCGTGCCCGCCGCTGCCGACCAGCTCGCGCCGTCGACGGCGGTGGTCGTCGCGAACGACCTGCGCAGCTCGCGCACCAGGACTGCACCCGTCACGGCTCGACATCCTAGGCTGGCGCCCATGCCCCGCATCGACAGGGAGGCCGCGCCCGCCACCATGGTGGCCGCCGCGCCCGCCGCCCTCGCCCTCCTGCTCGGCCGCCCGCGGACGGCGGCCCTGCTCGGGGTGCTCCCCCTCGCGGTGGCCGCGTTCTTCCGCGACCCCGATCGCACCCCCGACTTCGCCGGCGTGCCGGTCGACGACGTGCTCGCCCCGGCCGACGGCAAGGTCATGCACGCGGGCGCCGGCCAGGAGGGTGTCGCGCCGGAGGGGGAGTGGCAGCAGGTGAGCATCTTCCTGTCGGCCTTCGACGTGCACATCAACCGGGCTCCCTACGGCGGCCGGGTGGTCGAGGTCGTCGAGCGCCCCGGCAAGTGGCTCGCCGCGTACAAGCACGAGAGTGCGCACCTCAACGAGCGCAGCGACATCACCGTCGAGCGCCGGGTCGGCGACGAGCTGCGCCGGGTGCACTTCCGCCAGATCGTCGGGCTGATGGCCCGGCGCGTCGTCACCCGGGTCTCCGAGGGCGACGAGCTCGCCACCGGGCAGCGGGTCGGCCTGATGAAGTTCGGCTCGCGGATGGACGTCTTCGTGCCCCCCCAGTGCGACCTGCTCGTCACGGCCGGTGACCGGGTCGTGGCCGGCGAGACCGTCATCGCCCGCTGGGCGCGCCCGGCCCGGGTCGCGCCGTGACCGCCACCCCCACCGAACCGGGCCGGCGCCGGATCCTGAGCCGCTGGCGGCTCGTCAGCCCCACCGGCGCCCGCGTCGTGTCGCTGCGCCAGCTGCCCAAGCGCGAGCGCGCCCGGCTGCTCGCCCCGAGCGCCTTCACGACCCTGAACATGGTGAGCGGCCTGTCGTCGGTGCTGCTCGCGTTCCGCGGGCACTTCACGATCGCGGCGGCCCTCATCGCCGTGTCGATCGTGCTCGACATCGCCGACGGGTTCGTCGCTCGCCTCATCGGGGCCACCTCGCCGTTCGGCCTCCAGCTCGACTCGCTCGCCGACCTCATCTCGTTCGGGCTCGCCCCGGCGATCCTCGTGCACACGTGGGCGCTCGACGAGTGGCCCGTGCTCGCGTGGCTCGCAGCGTTCTTCTGGCTGGCCTGCGCCGCGTTCCGGCTCGCGCGGTTCAACGTGACGATCGACCCCCTCGCCGACAAGCGCTACTTCGTGGGGCTGCCCTCGCCGGGCGCCGCCGCGGTCGTCATGGCGACGATCCTCGCGCTCGACTCCCCGCACTGGGGCCCGGCCACGGGTCCGTGGCGGGCCTGGTTCCCACTCGTCGTCAGCGTCGTGCCCGCCCTGCTCATGGTCATGACGGTGCGGTTCCGCTCGTTCCGCACGCTCCTGTCGCCACGCACCCCCGCCGCCCGGGTCACGACCGGCGCGGTCGTCCTGGCCGTCCTGCTCGGGCTCGTCCTGGCGCCTGGTCTCACGGCCCTCGTCGTGGCCTACGGCTACGTGCTCACCGCGCCGCTCGGCGTGCTCAGCGCTCCCGTGCGCGAGCGGCTCCTCGGCAGCGAGTCCGTCGCCCCGCCCCGCACCCGGATGCCGTCCGTCTTCCTCCCCCTCGACGAGGACGACGACGTCGACGGCACGCAGCCCGACGACGTCGTGGTCGAGGACGGCCGCACGGGTGGCCCCGTCGAGGGTTAGGGCAGCCTTGCTTGGACAGGCTCCTCGCAATTACCTAACATGGGTGTGTGGTTAATACCGACACCGGCATCCTCGAGTCGCGCACGCGCGACCGGGTCCTGCGTGTCGTGAGCCAGGAGGGGCCGGTCAGCATCACCGTTCTCGTCGACCGGCTCGGCCTCACCGAGACCGCCGTGCGCCGACAGGTCGACGCCCTGCACGCCGACGGGCTGGTCGAGTCGCGCGAGGCCACCGGTCCGCGCCGGCGCGGTCGGCCCGCGAAGTCCTGGGTGCTCACCGAGCGCGGCCACCGTGCCCTGGTCAGCGACTACGACCACCTCGCCGGCGAGGCCCTGCGCTTCCTGCACGACACCGCAGGCCCCGACGCCGTGCACCAGTTCGCCGAGCACCGGGTGGCGTCGCTGGAGGCGCGCTACTCCGAGCGCATCGACGCCGCCGGGGACGACCCCACCGCCCGAGCCGGCGCGCTCGTCGACGCGCTCAACGCCGACGGCTACGCCGCGTCGGCCCGCCCGGTCGGCGCCGCGGGCGCCGGCCAGCTGACCGGCATCCAGCTGTGCCAGGGCCACTGCCCGGTGCAGCACGTCGCCACCGAGTTCCCCCAGTTCTGCGAGGCCGAGACCGAGGCGTTCTCCCGCCTGCTCGGCGTCCACGTCCAGCGCCTGGCCACCCTGGCCCACGGCGACCACGTCTGCACCACGTTCGTCCCCACACCGACCAGTGAGAGGCCCTCGTCATGACGAGCCACATCGAAGAGCTCAACCCCGGTCTGAAGGACCTCGGCACGTACGCGTTCGGCTGGGCCGACAGTGACACGGCCGGTGAGACCGCGCGCCGTGGGCTCAACGACGAGGTCGTCAGCGACATCTCGGCGCGCAAGAGCGAGCCGCAGTGGATGCTCGACCTGCGCCTGAAGTCGCTGCGCCTGTTCGGCAAGAAGCCGATGCCGACGTGGGGCTCGGACCTGTCCGGCATCGACTTC
>DASQEZ010000098.1:0-18926 GCA_035633415.1 Ornithinibacter sp.
GCCGTCCTCACCGGCGGCCAGGTCATCAGCGAGGAGGTCGGGCTCAAGCTCGACAACGCCACGCTCGACCTGCTGGGCCGCGCCGCCAAGGTGATCATCACCAAGGACGAGACCACCATCGTCGACGGCGCCGGCGCCGAAGACGACGTGAAGGGTCGCATCAACCAGATCAAGGCCGAGATCGAGAACACCGACTCGGACTGGGACCGCGAGAAGCTGCAGGAACGCCTGGCCAAGCTGGCCGGCGGCGTCGCCGTCATCAAGGTCGGCGCCGCCACCGAGGTGGAGCTCAAGGAGAAGAAGCACCGCATCGAGGACGCCATCTCGGCGACCCGCGCGGCCATCGAGGAGGGCATCGTCGCCGGTGGCGGCTCCGCCCTCATCCAGGCCGTCAAGGTCATCGACGGCCTCGGCCTCGAGGGTGACGAGAAGGTCGGCGCGTCCATCGTGCGCAAGGCCGCTGCCGAGCCGCTGCGCTGGATCGCCGAGAACGCCGGCATGCAGGGCTACGTCGCCGTCGCCCGGGTGCAGGAGCTCGAGCCGGGCATGGGCCTGAACGCCGCCACCGGGGAGTACGAGGACCTGGTCAAGGCCGGCGTCATCGACCCGGTCAAGGTCACCCGCAGCGCGCTGCGCAACGCCGCGTCGATCGCGTCGATGGTGCTCACCACCGACACCCTCGTCGTGGAGAAGAAGGAGGAGGAGCCGGCCGGCGCCGGTGGCCAGGGCCACGGTCACGGCCACTGACGCTCCCCCTCGCGCCGCCCGCCGGCGCACCAGCACCACACCGGATGCCGTCCGCTTCCCTTCGGGGGCGGGCGGCATCCGCGTTCGTGCGCGATCCGCGTCGTGCGTGGCCTGTCACGCCCGGCGAAGTCAGGAGCACTTCGCCCGGTCAGGGTCTCCTCGCCCAGTCAGGGCCGTATACGCCCCTGAGTGGGCAGCCGGCCCCTGACTCGGCGAAGTGCTCCTGACACAGGGAGGACCCGAAGGCCAGGGCAACAGGGCGCCCGGCGCGTTCGGGGTCAGGCGCCGGCGATGACGCGGATCGTCTCGGCCTCGAGGGTGACGACGTCTCCCGGGCGCACCTGCCGGCCGCGCCGGGTGTCGATCTCGCCGTTGACGGCGACCAGGCCGCGTTCGATGACCTCACGGGCGGTGGCACCGTCGTCGACGACGCCGGCGAGCTTGAGCAGCTGGCCGAGCCGGATGGTCTCGTCGCGGATCGGGACGTCGAGGGGGGTGCTCACCGCGTCAGGCTACGCCGGGGGATGCCGCGCTGGTCGCACGCAGGCGGGCGTGCGCACCCCGGCACCGTCCGGGCCGCAGGCCGTCCGGCCGGCGGTGACGACGATGTCACCGCGGCCGGACCGTCCTGCGACCCGGACCGCCTCTCGCCCCCGGTCTGGCGGTGGTGCCGGCGCCCCTCGGGCACCGGGTCAGGACGCGATGTGACGCTCGCGCGAGTAGTACGACTCGCGCTCGTCCTCGGTGAGGCCTCCCCAGACGCCGTACGGCTCGCGCACCGACAGCGCGTGGCTGCGGCACTGCTGCAGGACGGGGCAGGCCAGGCAGATCTCCTTGGCGGCGCTGGCACGGGTGCGGCGCTTGGTGCCACGTTCGCCCTCGGGGTGGAAGAACACCTCGGGACCGACACGACGGCAGGAGCCGTCGAACTGCCAGTCCCACAAGTCGGCCACGGGACCCGGCAGTCGGGTGATCTCGGCCATCTGTACCTCCACGAATCAGATGCCGCTCCCCGAGCGGCCAGAGCTTCACGGTAGGAGGGCGTTGGTAGGAGGAGGGCAATCCTTTGGTAAAGGGTTGGTCAAGTGCCCTCGAGGGCCCGCAAACAGCCCCTGACCTCACACATCGCCCACCACCGATTCCGAAGGTGAGCTCATCCGGAGGGATCGCGCACGATGCCGGCGGGCCTGGCCCGCCACGCCTCGGGCGACGTGACGGGACCCGCTGCGCGACCCCGTAGAATCGGGTGATGAGCCTCGGACTCGACGAGACCAGCACGACCCACGACGACCTCCCCGCGGGAGCCGCCTCCTCGGCCGAGGCAGCCCCACCGGCTCCCGTCGTGGCCGCGGCCACGGCCCAGCCGGCACCGTCCTCCCCCTTCGCCGAGCTCGGGCTCACCTACGACGACGTCCTGCTGCAGCCCGGCGAGACCGACGTCATCCCGAGCGAGGTCGACACCACGACCCGGCTGACCCGTGAGATCTCGATCAAGGTGCCGCTCATCTCGGCGGCCATGGACACCGTCACCGAGGCCCGGATGGCGATCGCGATGGCCCGCCACGGCGGCATCGGCATCCTGCACCGCAACCTGTCGATCGAGGACCAGGCCTACCAGGTCGACCTCGTCAAGCGGACCCAGACGGGCATGATCTCCAACCCCGTCACGATCGGCCCCGACGCCACCCTCGAGGAGCTCGACGAGATCTGCGGCCGCTACCGCGTCTCGGGACTGCCGGTCGTCGACGACGGCAACCACCTGCTCGGCATCGTCACCAACCGCGACCTGCGGTTCACCCCGGTCGCCGAGTGGGTCCACACCCTCGTGAACGAGGTCATGACCCCGATGCCGCTCATCACCGGGCACGTCGGCATCGGCCACGACGAGGCGACGGTGCTGCTGCGCCAGCACAAGCGCGAGCGCCTGCCGATCATCGACGACCAGGGCCGGCTGAGCGGGCTCATCACCGTCAAGGACTTCGTGAAGTCCGAGCAGTTCCCCGACGCGAGCAAGGATGCCGACGGCCGCCTCCTCGTCGGCGCTGCGGTCGGCTACTTCGGCGAGGCCTGGCAGCGCGCCACCACGCTCATCGAGGCCGGCGTCGACGTGCTCGTGGTCGACACCGCCCACGGTCACGCGCGACTGCTGCTCGAGATGGTCGAGCGGGTCAAGAAGGACCCCGCCACCCGCCACGTGCAGGTCATCGGCGGCAACGTCGCGACCCGCGCCGGCGCCCAGGCGCTCGTCGACGCCGGGGTCGACGCCGTCAAGGTCGGCGTCGGGCCGGGCTCGATCTGCACCACCCGCGTCGTCGCCGGGGTCGGCGTTCCTCAGGTCACCGCCATCCACCAGGCCTCCCTCGCGTGCGGCCCGGCCGGCGTGCCGCTCATCGGCGACGGCGGCCTGCAGTACTCCGGCGACATCGCGAAGGCCCTCGTGGCCGGTGCCGACACCGTGATGGTCGGCTCGCTGCTGGCCGGCTGCGAGGAGTCGCCCGGCGAGCTGGTCTTCATCAACGGCAAGCAGTTCAAGGCCTACCGAGGCATGGGCTCGCTCGGTGCGATGTCCTCGCGGGGCAAGAAGTCCTACTCCAGGGACCGGTACTTCCAGGCCGACGTCACCTCCGACGACAAGATCGTGCCCGAGGGCATCGAGGGCCAGGTCGCGTACCGGGGACCGGTCGGCGCCGTCGCGCACCAGCTCGTCGGGGGCCTGCACCAGTCGATGTTCTACGTCGGCGCGCGGACCATCCCCGACCTGAAGGCCAAGGGCCGCTTCATCCGCATCACGACCGCGGGGCTGCGCGAGTCGCACCCCCACGACATCACCGGCATCGTCGAGGCTCCCAACTACTCCAAGGGCTGAGCCGACCCCATACCACTTGCCCTGAGTGCGGAAACGGCTGCCAGGGCAACCACTTCCGCACTCGCGGCGGTCAGGGGCGGGTGAGGGCGTCGCGGTACGACGCCAGCGCCACCCCGCCGTCGGCCGTGCGGTCGACCGAGGTGGCTGCGAGCACGGCGCGCACGATCGCCAGCGCCACGCAGTCGGCCGCTGCCGTCTGCAGGTCGACCTCGTCGATGCCGGCCAGCGGCGGTCGTGCACCGGTCGCCAGCGCGAACACCGTGTCCCCGTCGTAGGCCGTGTGCACCGGGGACAGCGCCCGGGCGAAGCCGTCGTGCGAGACCCCGGCGAGCTTCTGGCAGCCCGACTTGGTCAGCGTCGCGTCGGTCGCGACGACGGCCAGGGTCGTGGCCACGCCCGCTCGCAGCCGGTCGGCCTCCTTCGCGACCGCCGCCCAGTGGTCGGCGACCCGGCCGGCATCCGGCACGGGCAGGTGGTCGCCGGTCACCAGGTGCGCCGCGAGCAGGCGCCCGTCGGCCCCGAACGCGGAGCCGACGGCGTTGACGACGACGATCGCCCCCACCGTCGTGCCCGAGGGGAGAACCGCGGATGCCGTCCCCACCCCGCCGCGCAGCGCGCCCGTGCGTGCCCCGGTGCCGGCGCCCACCGAGCCCTGGGCCACCGGCCCACCCGTGGCGGAGCGGTAGGCGGCGGCCCCGTCGGCCGGACCGGGGGAGCTGCGCCAGCTGCCCCCGCGGCCGAGGTCGAACAGGATCGCCGCAGGCACGATCGGCACCCGCTCGTGCGGCTGCGGCCCGACCGGCCAGCCGGCGCCGGCCTCGTAGGTGGCGTGCGCCACGCCGTCGGCGGCCGAGAGGCCGAACGCGCTTCCCCCCGCGAGCACGACGGCGTCGACGGCGCTGACCAGGGTGCGGGGGTCGAGCAGGTCGGTCTCGCGGGTGCCCGGGCCACCGCCGCGCACGTCGACGCCTCCGACCGTGCCGGGCGGTGGGACGACGACGGTCACCCCGGTGAGCCACCCGGGCTCGTCACGGGTGGTGTGGCCGACGCGCACCCCGGCGACGTCGGTGATCGCGTCCTCCGGTCCGGGTTGCACCGGCCCAGCATGACGGATGCCGGCCCCGCAGGTGCGGGACCGGCATCCGGTGGAGGCGTTGCGGCCTCAGTGCAGCAGCACCGCCGGCGCGACGTCGTCGGCGGACGCGTCGTCGAGCAGGTGCGACTCCTCGTGCTGGCGCGGCAGGAAGAACGCCGGGACCAGCGTGAGGGTGAGCAACACGGCGGCGACCCAGAAGGTGGTGCTGAACGCGGCGGCCATCGCCTCGTTGACGGCGGCCATGAGCACCTCCTGACCCCTGGCGAGCAGCGCCGCGACCTCGGGGAAGCGAGCCGCGACGGCGCCGAGCTGCTCGGGGTCCGTGACGCCCGCCGTGGCCTCGTTGAAGGCGTTCGCCGCCTTGAGCAGCGGGTCGTCCTTGAGCCCGGTGGTGAGCACGACGGACATGATCGCGACACCGATCGACGACGCGATCTGCTGGCTGATGTTGAGCAGCGTCGAGCCGCGGGCCACGTCGTGCGACTTCAGCGTCTTCAGCGCCGACGTCATCAGCGGCATCATCGTGGCGCCCATGCCCATGCCCATGACGAACAGCACCGGCAGGATGACGCTGTAGGGCGTGGTCGCCGTGAGCTGGGTCAGGGCGAACATGCCGCCGATGATCGCCACCAGGCCGAACGGCACGATCCGGCCGACCGGCAGCTTGTCCATCAGCGCACCGGCGATCGGCATCGTGATCATCGCGCCGACACCCTGCACCGCCATCAGCCAGCCGGCCTGCAGCGCGGTCTCGCCGCGTACCTGCTGGAAGTAGGTCGGCACGAGCAGCAGTCCGCCGAAGAAGGCCGCCGCGAAGAGGAACATCGTGATGACCGAGACCGTGAGGTTGCGGTTCCTGAACAGGCGCAGGTCGAGCAGCGGGTGCTTGGGCCGGAAGCTCCAGAACACGAAGCCGGCCACCATGAGCAGCCCGATGGTGCCCGGGATGACGACCTTGGGCGAGAAGAAGGTGCCCTCGCCGGGGATCGACGAGACGCCGTACAGGAACAGGGCCAGGCCGGGCGACAGCAGGGCCACGCCGACCCAGTCGAAGGACTCCGAGGGCTCGGGGCGGTCGGACGCCAGCACGCGCCACGAGTAGAGGATCGCGGCGGTGCCGATCGGCACGTTGATCAGGAAGATCCAGTGCCAGGAGTAGTTCTCGATGAGGTAGCCACCGAGGATCGGGCCGAAGATCGGGCCGAGCAGCATCGGCACGCCGAGGATGGCCATCAGGCGGCCCATCCGGGCCGGACCGGCCGCGCGGGTCATGATCGTCATGCCGAGCGGCATGAGCATGCCGCCGCCGAGGCCCTGGAGCACCCGGAACCCGATGAGCATCTCGATGCTCGTCGCCGCGGCGCAGAGCACGGACCCGAGGGTGAAGAGCAGCAGGGCCGTCATGTAGAGACGCTTGGTGCCGAACCGGTCGGCCGCCCACCCGGTCATCGGGATGACCGTCGCCAGCGCCAGCGTGTAGGCCGTGACGGTCCACGCGACGGTGGAGTACGGCAGCGGGTCGCCCGGCGAGCCGAACTCGGTCTGGAAGGTCGGCAGGGCGACGTTGACGACGGTGATGTCGAGGATCGACATGATGGCGCCGAGCACGACGACGCCGGCGACCTTCAGGACGGCCCCGTCGATCTTGTCGGGGTACACGTGGGGCGCCGTTGGCGCGGGTGCTGATGACACGTCTGCTCCATGTCCGTGATGCGATGCGATGGTCTGCCGGGCGGCCGCGTCGTCGACCCCTCGTGGGGGCGGCGGGCCGGGCGGCGGCGGCAACGGTGCCGACGGTCAAGTGTGCCCCACCCGACCCCCCGTGTGGAAACGGTTTCCGCTACCGGCGGACACCGCGCGGACCGGGGAATACCCCGAGGTCAGGATCGCTTCGCCGCCGCCCGGAGGGGCCGGTCGGGAGCGCCGGTGAGGTCACGGCATCCGCTCGGTAGGGTGACCCGGTGACCGAGATCGAGATCGGCCGTGGCAAACGCGGTCGCCGGGCCTATTCCTTCGACGACATCGCCATCGTGCCGTCGCGCCGTACCCGCGACCCCGAGGAGGTCTCGGTCGGCTGGCAGATCGACGCCTACCACTTCGACCTGCCGGTGATCGCCGCCCCCATGGACTCGGTGATGTCCCCGCAGACCGCCATCGCCCTGGGCAAGCTGGGCGGCCTGCCGGTGCTCGACCTCGAGGGGCTGTGGACCCGCTACGAGGACCCCACCTCGATCCTCGCCGAGATCGCGACGCTCGACCCGGCCCTGGCGACCACCCGGATGCAGGAGATCTACCGCGAGGAGATCCAGCCCGACCTGGTCACCGAGCGGCTGCGCGAGATCCGCGCCTCCGGCGTCACCGTCGCCGGTGCCCTCACCCCGCAGCGCACCCAGCAGCTGTGGAAGACCGTCGTCGACGCCGGCGTCGACCTGTTCGTCATCCGCGGCACCACCGTGTCGGCCGAGCACGTCTCGGGCCGCGCCGAGCCGCTCAACCTCAAGCGCTTCATCTACGAGCTCGACGTGCCGGTGATCGTCGGCGGGGCGGCCTCCTACTCGGCAGCCCTGCACCTGATGCGCACCGGCGCGGCCGGGGTGCTGGTCGGCTTCGGGGGTGGCGCGGCGCACACCACGCGGCGCACGCTCGGCATCCACGCCCCGATGGCGTCGGCGATCGCCGACGTCGCGGCCGCGCGCCGCGACTACCTCGACGAGTCCGGCGGCCGCTACGTGCACGTCATCGCCGACGGTGGCATGGGCACCAGCGGCGACATCGTCAAGGCGGTCGCCTGCGGCGCGGATGCCGTGATGCTGGGCGCAGCGCTGGCCCGCTCCACCGACGCCCCCGGGCGCGGCTTCCACTGGGGCCCCGAGGCCCACCACCCCGAGCTGCCGCGCGGCGAGCGGGTCGAGGTCGGGGCGGTGGCCGGTCTCGAGGAGATCCTCTTCGGGCCCAGCCGGATCGCCGACGGCACGACCAACCTGGTCGGCGCCCTTCGGCGGGCCATGGCCACCTCCGGCTACCTGGACCTCAAGGAGTTCCAGCGGGTCGAGGTCGTCGTCGCGCCCTACCAGCGCAGCTGACGGGCGACGCGAGGGGCGGTTTCGCGACACCTCGCGTGCCGCTCCTCACGAACCGCCTCCGGGTGTGGACAGGGTGGTTACTCTTCGGTAATGGCCGAAGTCGTCGCTGACCCCGAGACCGATCCCAACGCAACGTATGCCGTGGACCCGGCTCGGGTCCGGGCGCTCACCGCCCGGGTCGTGGCCGCGGGTGACGGTGGCGAGGAGCTGACCCGCACGCCGTTGACCGGCGCCCCCCTCGCGGTGCTCCCGCTCTCGACCGCGCACGACGTGAGCGTCGCCGTCGATGCGGCCCGTGGCGCCCAGCGCCGGTGGGCCGCCACGACGGTCGAGGAACGCGCCGCGGTGCTCCTTCGCGTGCACGACCTCATCCTCGACCGGCAGAGCGAGCTGCTCGACCTCGTGCAGCTCGAGTCGGGCAAGACCCGCGCGCACGCCTACGAGGAGGTGGGCGACTGCGCCATCGTCGCCCGTCACTACGCCCGACGCGGTCCCGCGCTGCTGCGCGACGTCAAGCACGTCGGCGTCTTCCTCGCGTTGTCGCGGGCCGTCGAGCACCACCGCCCCAAGGGCGTGGTCGGCATCGTCTCGCCGTGGAACTACCCGCTGAGCCTGGCCGTCACCGACGCCCTGCCCGCGCTCCTCGCCGGCAACGCCGTCGTCCTGCGCCCCGACCTGCAGGGGTCGCTGACGGCGCTCGCCGCCGCGGAGATCTTCGACGACGCCGGGCTGCCGGAGCACCTGCTGCAGGTCGTGCTCGGCCACGGTGAGCCCACCGGCCAGGCCGTCGTCGACCAGGCCGACTACGTGAGCTTCACCGGCTCGACCGCCACCGGCCGCCGGATCGCCCAGGCGGCCGGCAAGCGGCTCATCGGCGTCAGCCTCGAGCTCGGCGGCAAGAACACCATGTACGTCGCCGCGGACGCCGACCTGCGGCGTGCCGTGCCCGGCGCGGTGCGGGCCTGCTTCGCCTCAGCCGGCCAGCTGTGCATCAGCGCCGAGCGGCTCGTCGTGCACGCCGACGTCTACGACGAGTTCGTGGCGAGGTTCGTCGAGCAGGTCGCGCGGATGCGCCTGTCGACCGGGCTGCACTGGGGTGCCGACATGGGCAGCCTGGTCAGCGCCGAGCAGAAGGAGAAGGTGCTCGAGCACATCGACGACGCCGTCGCCAAGGGTGCCCGCGTGCTCACCGGGGGCCGGGCCAGGCCGGACATCGGCCCGCTGGTCGTCGAGCCGACGGTGCTCGAGGGGGTCACCTCGGCAATGAGCTGTCGAGACGAGGAGACCTTCGGGCCGCTCGTCTCGGTCTACCGGGTCTCCTCCGACGACGAGGCCGTGCGGATGGCCAATGACACGGAGTACGGACTCAACGCCTCGGTGTGGACGCGGGACGTGCGCCGGGGTCGGCAGCTCGCGGCTCGGATCCACGCCGGCACGGTCAACATCAACGAGGGCTACGCCGCGACCTGGGGAAGCGTGGCCGCCCCGATGGGCGGGATGAAGTCCTCCGGGCTGGGCCGGCGGCACGGCCGCGAGGGCCTGATGAAGTACACGGAGACCCAGAACATCACCTCACAGCACCTCGTCCCCATCGCGCCGTTCGGCGGGATGTCGGACGAGACCTACGCCCGGGTACTCACCGGGGCACTGCGCGTCATGAAGGCGGTCGGACTCAAATGACCACGAACGGCTCGGCCCCCACACCCGCACCCGAGGTCGACGTGGACGTCGACGTCGTGGTGATCGGCTCCGGCTTCGGTGGCTCGGTCTCGGCCCTGCGGCTGGCGGAGAAGGGCTACTCGGTCCTCGTCCTGGAGGCGGGGCGCCGCTTCGAGGACGAGGACTTCGCCCGGACCTCCTGGGACGTGCGCAAGTTCCTGTGGGCCCCGGCGCTCGGGTGCTACGGGGTGCAGCGCATCCACCGCCTCAAGGACGTCATGATCCTGGCCGGCGCGGGCGTCGGGGGCGGCTCGCTCAACTACGCCTGCACCCTGTACGTGCCACCGGCCCCGTTCTACCGCGACCCGCAGTGGGGCGACATCACCGACTGGCAGGCCGAGCTCGCCCCGCACTACCGCACCGCCTCCGCCATGCTCGGCGTCGTCACCAACCCGTGCGAGGGAACCGTCGAGCAGGTCATGCGCCGCACGGCCGAGGACCTCGGGGTGGGCGACACGTTCCGCAAGACCCCGGTCGGCATCTACTTCGGCGAGGCGGGGGAGCAGGTCGCCGACCCGTTCTTCGGTGGCGCGGGTCCGGAGCGCACCGGGTGCACCGAGTGCGGCAACTGCATGGTCGGGTGCCGGGTCGGGGCCAAGAACACGCTCGTCAAGAACTACCTCGCGCTCGCCGAGGGCCTCGGCGTGCACGTCGAGCCGATGCGCACCGTCACCCGGCTCGGGGTCGTGCCCGGAACCGGCGGTGCCGACGGCGAGGGTGAGCGCTACCGCGTGCTTCACGAGCGCACCGGTCCGCGCAAGGGGCGAGACGTGCGCGTGACGACGGCACGACACGTCATCGTCGCGGCCGGCACGTGGGGCACGCAGCACCTGCTGCACGAGATGAAGGACGAGGGCGAGCTGCCCCGCATCTCCGAGCGGCTGGGCCACCTCACCCGCACCAACTCCGAGGCACTCCTCGGCGCCACGACGCTGCGCGTGCCCGAGGGTGCCGACCTGTCGAAGGGGGTGGCCATCACCTCCTCCTTCCACCCCGACGAGGTCACCCACGTGGAGAACTGCCGCTACGGCAAGGGCTCGAACGCCATGGCCCTGCTCGCCGGTGTCCGGGTGCCGCCGGACACCGGGCGCTCGCGGTTGACGCAGGCGCTGCTCGAGCTCGCGCGGCATCCTCGAGACCTGGGGGCCGTGGGCCTCTACGCCTACCGGTGGAGCGAGCGCTCGGTCATCGGCCTCGTGATGCAGACCAAGGACAACTCGTTGCGCACGTCCCGGCACAAGGGGCGGCTGGGGCGGTACCGCCTGACCTCCGCCCAGGGTCACGGTGAGCCGAACCCCACCTACATCGAGGTGGGCCACACGGCCATGCAGGCGTTGGCCGCGCGGCTCGAGGAGGACACGGGCACGCGTGCGGTGGCCGGAGGCTCGTGGGGCGAGGTGCTCGACACCCCGATGACCGCGCACTTCATCGGCGGCACCGCCATCGGCTCCAGTGCCGAGCGCGGGGTGCTCGACCCGTACCACCGGGTGTGGGGTCACCCCGGCATCTCGGTCGTCGACGGTGCGGCCGTCTCCGCCAACCTCGGGGTCAACCCGTCACTCACCATCACCGCCCAGGCCGAGCGCGCGATGTCGTTGTGGCCCAACCGTGGTGAGGTCGACAGGCGACCTCGCCAGAGCGAGCCGTACGCCGTGCTGCCGGTCGTGCCCGCGCACAACCCCGCGGTGCCGGCGGGGTTCCCGGTGCTGGTCGAGCTGGGGATGCCGTCCGTCACCCGGCCGAGCGCCGACCCGGTGTCGGTGGGTGGCGCCACGATGGGCGGATGAGCGGGTCGACACCAGCCGGGCCCTCCCCGGACGGGCCGTCCGGGCGGACGTGGTCGTTCAGCGCGCCCGTGTGGCGCTGGCGCGACGGCTCGTGGCGGTTCGTCACGGTGCCCGAGGGTGTCAGCGACGAGGTCGACGAGGCCGTGGGTGACGCCGCCGGTGGCTTCGGGGCGGTGCGCGTCGAGGTGACCGTGGGACGGACCGTCTGGCGCACCTCGCTGTTCCCCTCGGCCGAGGCCGGCGCCTACGTGCTGCCGGTCAAGAAGGCGGTCAGGGTGGCCGAGGGCCTCGATGACGACGCCCCCGCCGAGGTGACCATCCGCCTCGTCGCCCGCTGACCGGCATCCGGCGAAGTCAGGAGCACTTCGCCGAGTCATGGCCGAGTACGGCCCTGACTCCGCGAGAACCTCCTGAGCCCGCGAAGTGCTCCTGACTCCGCGCGGTCATCAGCGCGGAGGCCGGGAGCGCGCGGCGTCCAGATGCCGGGTGGGGGCCCGTCGGCGGATGCCGGGAGCGCGCGGCGTCCGGATGCCGGGTGGGGGCCCGTCGGCGGAGGCCGGGAGCGCGCGGCGTCCAGATGTCGAGTGGGTGCAGTTCGCCGGAGGCCGGGAGCGCTCGCCCGCTGGCCGGCATCCGAGCGCGTCGCGTCTGACAGCGCGGGTTACCGCGCAGGACTCGTCGTGATCGCAGCGAATCCGGCGCGGTAACCGGCGCGGTCACTGGCTCCCTGACCGGTGCGCGGGGCCATCCGATCACCCAACTCCGGACGGCGTCAGGACTCGTCGCGCCAGGAGCGCCAGAGCGCGGCGTAGGACCCGTTCCGGGCGATCAGCTCGTCGTGCGAGCCGAGCTCGCTGACGACACCGTCCTCGACGACGGCCACCCGGTCCGCGTCGTGCGCGGTGTGCAGCCGGTGGGCGATCGCGACGACGGTGCGCCCGTCGACCACGGCCGCCAGCGACCGCTCGAGGTGCCGTGCCGCGCGGGGGTCGAGGAGCGAAGTGGCCTCGTCCAGCACGAGCGTGTGCGGGTCGGCGAGCACCAGCCGGGCCAGCGCGAGCTGCTGGGCCTGGGCCTCGGTGAGCGTGTGGCCACCGGAGCCGACGACCGTGCCGAGCCCGTCGGGCAGTGCGTCGGCCCACTCGAGGGCGTCGACGGCGGACAGCACCTCCCGCAGCTCGGCGTCGCTCGCCTCGGGGCGGGGCAAGCGGAGGTTGTCGGCGAGGGTGCCGACGAACACGTGGTGCTCCTGGGTCACCAGGGCCACCTCGCCACGCAGCACCGGCAGGTCGAGGTCGACCAGGGGCACGCCGCCACCGGTCACCCGCCCGGTGCGGGGGCCGTCGATGCCGGCCATGAGGCGGCCGAGGGTCGACTTGCCGGCCCCCGACGGCCCGACGATGGCGAGGCGTTCGCCGGGCACGAGGCCGAGCGAGACGCCGTGCAGCACGTCGCGGCCGGCCCGGTAGGAGTAGCGCACGTCGTCGACGTCGACCTGCTCGCCGTCAGGGCGCTCCCCGGTGGCCACCCGGTCCGGGGGCACCTCGGAGACACCGAGGATGCGGGCCAACGACGTCGCGGCGAACTGGATCTCGTCGAGCCACGAGATGAGCTCGCCGAGCGGGTCGAGCAGCTGCTGCACGTAGAGGGTGACCGCGGTGGCCGCCGCGATCGTGATGTGGCCGTTCCAGGCGAGCCAGCCACCCCAGAGCACCGAGGTCGCGATGGGCAGGAAGAAGCCGATCTCGAGCCACGGGAACCAGCGCAGCCGCAGCCCGAGGGTGTACCGCTCGGCGTCCCCGCACTCGTCGAGGGCGTCCTGGAAGCGACGGCCGCGGGCCGCGTGCAGCCCGAGCGCGTCCATGGTCTGCGCGCCCTCGACGGTCTCGGAGGCCACACCGTTGAGCCGGGCGTAGGACGCGTGCTCCCACAGGTATCCGTCGCCGGCCCGCTTGAGGTACCACCGCGAGGTCGGTACGTGGACGATCGCGGCCGTCAGCAGGGCCAGGGCCGCGAGGGGGGAGGTGAGGAACGCCGCCACCGTGGTCGCGGTCACCGTCGTCACCGCCACGACGATCGCCGGGATGCCGAACCGGATGATGTGTGCCAACGACTCCACGTCGTTGGTGGTGCGCGCCACCAGGTCACCGGTGCCCGCACGCTCGACGACGGACAGCGGCAGGCGCACCGACGAGCTGATGAAGTCCTCGCGCAGGCGGGCGAAGATGCGCTCGGAGAGCACGAACGACGCCCGACGGGCCACCCAGGTGAGCACGGTCTGGACGAGGATCGCCGCGACGAGCAGACCGATCAGCTGGTCGATGCGGGTCGTGCTGCCCCCGCCGGTGGTGACCTCCTGCACGACCTGGCCGATGACCCACGGGCCGACGAGGGCGACGAGCGCGGCGACGACGTGCCACCCGAGCACCTTGGAGAGCGGGCCGCGGTGCTCGCGCATCAGCACCTTGGTGTGGGCGAGCACGGTCTGGCTCGAGGCGATGGGCAGGGTCCGGGCGGCGTGGTCGGTGCGGCCGAGCAGGGGCGACATCAGTCCTCACCCCGCAGCACGACGTCCCGGTAGGCCGGGTGCGAACGCAGCAGGTCGTGGTGCCGCCCGATGGCGGCGACCCGGCCGTCCTCGACGAGCACGACGGAGTCGGCGCGGTCGAGCAGCAGCGGGCTGGCGGTGACGAGCACCGTCGTGCGCCCGGCGCGGTGGGCCACGAGCCGCTCGGCGATCCGCGCCTCGGTGTGGGCGTCGACCGCGCTCGTCGGCTCGATGAGCACCAGCACCTCGGGGTCGCGCAGCAGGGCCCGGGCCAGGGAGACCCGCTGGCGCTGCCCACCGGACAGCGCCCGACCACGCTCCTCCAGCTCGCCATCCATGCCGTTCTCGAGCGCCTCGAGGGCGTCGGAGGCACTGGTGACCCAGACGGCGGTGCGGCGCTCGTCGTCGCTCCGGCCACCGAGCGCCTCGCGGACCGGCCCGCTGAACAGGTGGGGGTCGGCCTCGGACACCACGACCCGTGAGCGCACGGCATCCACGGGGAGGTCGTCGAGCGCGACGTCGCCCCAGCGCACGCCGTGGCGACCCGGACGGGTACGGCCCAGTCGGTGCGCGAGCTCCGAGGTCTCCTCCGGGCGGGCGCTGACCAGGGCGGTGACCTTGCCCGGCGCGATGACGACGCCGGTGCCAGGGTCGACAAGTGAGGCACCGACGTCGACGACGTGCCCGTTGAGCGTGGCCCCCGAGTCGGTCGTGGCGTGATCGGGTTCGACGCCGAGGATCGTCACGATCCGGCGGGCCGCGACCCGCGAGCGGATCAGCTTGTCGACGAACTCGGTCGCGGTGCGCAGCGGCATGGTGAGGAACGCCGTGTAGCCGTAGAACGCGACGAGCTGGCCGGGCGTGATCTCGCCCGCGACCGCGAGGTGGGCACCGACCCCGGTCACGATGACGACGAAGACGCCGGGCAGCAGCACCTGGGCTGCGTCGAGCGTCGCCTGGATGCCGGACAGCCGCACCCCCGCGCCACGCACCCGCCCGGACTGGGCGGCATACCTGGTCAGGAAGGTGTCCTCGCCGCCGATGCCGCGCAGCACCCGCAGGCCAGCGACGGTGTCGGCACCGAGCGAGGTGAGCAGGCCGGCCTCGTGCCGCTGGGCCGCCTGACGCCTCTGCAGGGGGCGCATGACCAGGGTCAGGGAGGCGAGCAGCAGCGGTCCGCCGACGAGCATGATCACGCCGAGCAGCAGCGAGCCCTGCAGCAGGATGACCGACACGACGACGAAGCTGACGATGGCGCCGGCGAACCGGGCAGTGACGTCGAAGGCGTTGCCCAGCCGCCAGAAGTCGCTCGCGAAGCTGGTCACGACCTCGCCGGCCGGCATCCGCCGGGTGAGCGCCGGGCCGGCCCGGCGGACCGCGCGCTCGGTGACGACGGCGGTGCGGAACGACGCGATGAGCCAGTTGCGCACGGCGAACCAGTGCCGGCCGTTCGTGGTGACGGCGCTGAGCAGGCCCAGCCCCATGATGGCGCCGGACCAGACGAACAGGGCCTGCTGGTCGCGTGCCACCAGCCCGTCGACCGCCTTGCCGATGGCGGCGGGGACCAGGGCGATGGACAGCATCCACGGCACCCCGAAGAGCACGCCCCCGAGGATGGTTCGCCACTGGCGCCGAGCCAGCCACAGGATCAGGCGGTCGGCGTCCAGCGGAGGGGCCTCGTCCGCGTCGATCGCGTAGGGCCAGTAGGGGTGCGACATCAGTCCTCCACGCTAGGCGCCGCAGGGGCCTGCCAGCGAACGAGTTTCCCGGGGTCAGGTGGGTGCCGGCGGCACGGCCCCCGTGGGGAGACCTGCGATGACGGGCGCCGCGCGGCGGTGACGTAGCCTCGGAGCGTGTTGCGGACCGCCCTGAGACCGAGGTTCCTCGGGCTGCTCGCGCTCGTGCTCGTGGTCTGCGCCGCGTTCGTGTGGCTCGGCCGCTGGCAGCTCGGTGTCGCCGAGAGCACCGCGCACCGCGAGGCCGTCGAGCTGGCCCGGTCGCAGGCGCCCGCGGAGCTGTCGACCCTGCTCCAGCCGCACGCCCCCTTCCGGGCCGACCTGTCGTCGCGGCCGTTCACCGCCACCGGCCGCTATGACGCCGACGGCCAGCTGCTCGTGCCCGGCCGGGTGCTCGAGGGGCAACCCGGGTTCTGGGTGCTCACCCCGTTCACCGTCGACAGCAGCGACGCCACCCTGCCGGTCGTGCGCGGCTTCGTGCCGGATGCCGGGTCCGCGCCACGGCCGCCGCAGGGCACCCTGACGATCTCCGGGGGTCTGGCTCCGGGCGAGTCGCCCTCGCCTGACCCGGTGCCGACCGGGCAGATCGGCTCGGTCGACCTCTCACAGCTGGTCAACTCGTGGCCGGGCGAGCTCTACAACGCGTTCGGGTTCCTCGAGGCGGAGGACCCGGCGACGGCATCCGCACCGACCATCGTGCCCACCCCGATCGGTGAGACGGCGGTGCAGTGGCGCAACGCGGCCTACGCCGTGCAGTGGTGGGTCTTCGCGCTGTTCGCCCTGTGGATGTGGGCGCGGATGGTGCGGGACGAGTCGCGGCGGGAGCGTGCCGGGGCCGACGGACTTGCAGCCGACGGACGTGCAGCCGACGGACCCGATGGCGAGCGCGCTGCGGAACCCGACGCCAGGGAGCCCGTCGTCGCGGGTGACAATGGTGCGCGTGACGACGCCTGAGCCCACCACCCCGGACGCCTCGACCCACGAGACCCCGCCGGCCACCCCGGCCTCGGGCAACGGCGGGCTGCGGATCGAGGACGCCGATGCCGTGCGCCCCCGCCTCACCTTCTTCAAGGTGATGGCCTTCATCGTGGGTGTCGGGCTGCTCGTGCTCGTCGTCGAGATGGTGCTGTCGTACGGCTTCGACATGAAGGGCGAGCAGAACCCCCTGCACTGGTGGCCGCAGCCGCACGGCTTCATCTACATGGTGTACCTCGTGGCCACTGCGCTGCTCGGCTTCAAGGTGGGCTGGTCGCTGACGAAGATGGTGCTCGTCATGCTCGCCGGCTGCGTGCCGTTCCTGTCGTTCTGGGTCGAGCGTCGGGTCGCCCGGGAGGTCGAGGCGGGCCTCGCAGCGGTGCGCCAGTAACCTTGGCCGCGTGATCGACGCCCCCAGCACCGGCCCCGGTATGCCGAACCACGACGACCCCGGCCACGTGGTCGTCGAGGGGGGCGACCCGGTGCACCTGGCCGACCGCCCGGTGCTCGTCGTCGACTTCGGCGCCCAGTACGCCCAGCTCATCGCGCGTCGGGTCCGCGAGGCCAGCTGCTTCAGCGAGGTCGTGCCGCACTCGATGCAAGTGGCCGAGATGCTCGCCAAGGACCCCGGCGCGATCATCCTGTCCGGGGGCCCCTCGTCGGTCTACGCGGACGGCGCGCCCTCGCTCGACCCGATGCTCCTCGAGGCCGGGGTACCGGTGTTCGGCATGTGCTACGGCTTCCAGGCGATGGCCCGGGCGCTCGGTGGCACCGTCGAGAAGACCGGGCTCTCCGAGTTCGGGGCCACTCCGGCAACGATTCTCGACACCACCTCGACCCTCTTCAACGGCCAGCCCACCGACCAGTCGGTCTGGATGAGCCACGGCGACTCGGTCTCCGACGCGCCTGCGGGCATGACGGTCACGGCCACCACGTCCGGTGCGCCGGTCGCCGGGTTCGAGGACGACGAGCGCAGGCTCTACGGCGTGCAGTGGCACCCCGAGGTGCTGCACTCGACGTTCGGCCAGCGGGTGCTGGAGAACTTCCTGCTGCGCGGTGCCGGACTGAAGGGGGAGTGGACCGCCGCGAACGTCGTCGAGGACCTCGTCGCCTCGGTGCGAGCGCAGGTCGGCGAAGCCCGCGTCATCTGCGGCCTGTCCGGCGGTGTCGACTCCTCGGTGGCTGCGGCACTGGTGCAGAAGGCCGTCGGCGACCAGTTGACCTGTGTGTTCGTCGACCACGGGCTGCTGCGCTCGGGTGAGGCGGAGCAGGTCGAGAAGGACTTCGTGGCAGCCACCGGGGTCGACCTCGTCGTCGTCGACGCCAGGGAGCGCTTCCTCTCGGCTCTGGCCGGCGTGTCCGACCCGGAGGACAAGCGCAAGATCATCGGCCGTGAGTTCATCAGGGTCTTCGAGCAGGCGGCGCGCGACGTCGTCGGCTCGCACTCCGGGGCGAAGGACCACCCGGTCGAGTTCCTGGTGCAGGGCACGCTCTACCCCGACGTCGTCGAGTCGGGCGGGGGTTCCGGCACCGCCAACATCAAGTCCCACCACAACGTCGGTGGGCTGCCCGACGACCTGCAGTTCAAGCTCGTCGAGCCGCTGCGGCTGCTGTTCAAGGACGAGGTGCGCCAGGTGGGCCTGGAGCTCGGTGTGCCCGAGGCCATCGTCTGGCGCCAGCCGTTCCCCGGCCCGGGCCTCGGCATCCGCATCGTCGGCGAGGTGACCGCCGAGCGCCTCGACGTGCTGCGCGCCGCCGACGCGATCGCGCGCGAGGAGCTCTCCGCGGCGGGTCTGGACCGCGACATCTGGCAGTGCCCCGTCGTGCTGCTCGCCGACGTGCGCTCGGTCGGGGTCCAGGGCGACGGTCGCACCTACGGCCACCCCGTGGTGCTGCGCCCGGTGTCGTCCGAGGACGCCATGACCGCCGACTGGACCCGGGTGCCCTACGACGTGCTCGCCAAGATCTCCACGCGGATCACCAACGAGGTGCGCGAGGTCAACCGGGTCGTCCTCGACGTCACGAGCAAGCCGCCGGGCACCATCGAGTGGGAGTGACTGACCGAGCTCCGGGTGTACCGGCGCGTCGGCAAGGCCAAGGCGCCGCCGGTGCCCGCACGTCGGCTCGTCGTTCGTGCCGACCTGACCGTCGTTAGAACGGTGGAGGTTCGGCCGTGACGAGCTCTGCTCTTGGGTGAGCCGGCGGCTGTGGTGGGGGCAGGGTGGCGTGGTCGGGCATCGTGACTCGCTTGGTGCCGGTGGGTGAGGTCCAGGTGGTGGTGCCGTCGGGGTGCAGGTGGTAGGTCCAGCGTCGGCGTTGTTTGAGGCGGTGGTGCCGTCGGCACAGTCCGGCGAGGTTCGAAGGAGTGG
>DASQEZ010000099.1:0-1983 GCA_035633415.1 Ornithinibacter sp.
GGTCGTCGAGCCCGGCGTAGTGGAAGGCCCATCGGCCCTTGTCGCAGTTCCACTCCTCGTTGACCGCCGGGTCGTCGCCGGCCAGTCGGCGCAGGACCGCACCGCGCCTGGTGTCGGTGCGCAGCGCGCAACCCGAGGCACAGTGCTCGCACGCCGTCGGCGTGGACACCAAGTCGAACGGACGCGACCGGAACCGGTACGCGGTGCCCGTGAGCGCGCCCACCGGGCAGATCTGCACCGTGTTGCCCGAGAAGTAGGAGTTGAACGGTTGTTCGGGGCTGGCAACGGCGATCTGTTGCTGGGCGCCCCGCTCGACGAGCTCGATGTAGGGATCGCCGGCGATCTGGTCGGCGAAGCGCGTGCAGCGCGCGCAGGAGATGCAGCGCTCGCGATCGAGGAGCACCTGGGAGGACAGCGGGATCGGCTTGGGGAACGTGCGCTTCGGTCCGTCGAAGCGCGACTCCCCGCGGCCGTTGGCCATGGCCTGGTTCTGCAGCGGGCACTCGCCGCCCTTGTCGCAGACCGGGCAGTCGAGCGGGTGGTTGATGAGCAGCAGCTCCATGACCCCGTGCTGGGCATCGGCCGCAACCGCCGAGGTGAGCTGTGTGCGGACCACCATGCCCTCGGTAGCCGTCGTCGTGCACGAGGCGAGCGGCTTCAGCTGGCCCTCGACCTCCACCAGGCACTGCCGACAAGCCCCCGCCGGGTCCAGCAGTGGGTGGTCACAGAAGCGTGGGATCGCGATACCCAGCTGCTCGGCGGCCCGGATGACCAAGGTGCCCTTGGGGACCGAGATCAGCACCCCGTCGACGGTCAGCGAGACGAGAGCGTCGCGCTGCTCGACGGGTGCGCCCCCGGGGGCACTGGTACTCACCGTCATCAGGCGTGCGCCCCGGTGTAGACCGACGCAGCCACAGGGTCGAAGAGCTGGTCGGCCGGCGTGGTGGTGCCGCGCATGAACTCGCCCTTGAAGTACTTGAGGGCGGACTGGATCGGAACGGGTGCCGAGTCGCCGAGCGCGCAGAACGACCGACCGATCATGTTCCGGCCGACCTCCTCGAGGGTCTCCAGGTCGGCCTGCGTGCCCACACCGCTCTCGAAGCGTCGCATGAGCTGGACGAGCCAGTAACCACCCTCACGGCACGGGGTGCACTTTCCGCACGACTCGTGCTTGTAGAACTCCACCCAACGGGTGGCCGCGCGCACGACGCTCGTGGTGTCATCGAAGACCATCACTGTTGCGGTGCCGAGGAAGGTGCCGGCTGCGTTCATGTCCTCATAGGTGAGTGGGGTGTCGAGGTGCTCAGTTGTCAGCCACGGGACCGAGGACCCGCCCGGGAGCCAGAACTTGAGCTCGTGCCCCTCCCGAACCCCGCCGGCCAGCTCGAGCAGCTCTCGCAAGGTGCAGCCCAGCTCCATCTCGAACACACCCGGCGCGGCCACGTGCCCCGAGACGGCGAACATCTTGAAACCAGGCGACTTCTCGGTGCCCATCGCCCGGAACCACTCGGCACCACGTGTGAGGATCGAAGGGACGCTCGCAATGGTTTCGACATTGTTGACCACGGTCGGTGAGGCGTACAGCCCGGCGACTGCGGGGAACGGAGGCTTGAGCCGTGGCTGCCCTCGGTAGCCCTCCAGGGAGTCGAGCAGCGCCGTCTCCTCGCCGCAGATGTAGGCGCCGGCGCCCGCGTGCACGGTGATCTCGAGGTCGAACCCCGAACCGAGAATGTCGCGGCCAAGATAGCCGGCGTCGTAGGCCTCCCGCACCGCCGACAGCACCCGACGGATGACGTGCGGGACCTCGCCGCGGACGTAGATGAACGCGTGCTGCGCACGAATGGCGAACGACGTCGCGATCATCCCCTCGATGAGCGCGTGCGGGTTGGCCAGCAGGATGGGTACGTCCTTGCAGGCGCCTGGCTCGGACTCGTCAGCATTGATGACGAGGTAGTGCGGCTTGTTGTCGCCCTGCGGGACGAA
>DASQEZ010000100.1:0-14718 GCA_035633415.1 Ornithinibacter sp.
CTGCGGCCGGGCGGCACCGGGGTGCTCAACTACGTCGGCCCGACGACGAGCCAGTTCCTCGTGCGACGGGGCACCTGGATGGGCGCCTCCACCCTCGGCGAGTGGACCCTGTTGTCGTGCTGGTGCTCGCCGGCCTTCCGCCCCGAGCACTTCGAGCTCGGTGACCGCACCCTGCTCTCCGCCGGCTACCCCTCCTACGCCGCCGAGATCGCCGCCCTCACCCGCGACGAGCCGATCGGGCGGATGCGGTGACCGCGCTCGTCACCGGCGCCAGCGGTGGCCTGGGCCGGGTCCTCGCGCTCGTGCTCGCCGAGGCCGGACACGACGTCGGGGTGCACTACCGCGGTGACGCCGACGGTGCCGCGGCCGCGGTCGCGGACGTGCAGTCGACCGGATGCCGCGCCGTCGCCCTCCACGCCGACCTCGCCATCGCCGACGCCGGCGCGCTGGATGCCGCGTGCGACGGGCTGCTCGACCGCTGCACCGAGGCGGTGGGGGCGCCCGACGTCGTCGTGCTCAACGCGTTCCCGCAGGACCACGTCGCGTGGGACGACCTCGACACCGCCGCGTGGGACACCTTCCACCGCGCCGGACTTCGCCCCACCACCGCCCTGCTGCACCGCGCCGGCGCGCGGCTGCGCCCCGGCGGTGTGGTCGTGGTCGTCGGCTCGATCGAGGGTCTTCGACCCACCCCCACCCACGCGCCGTACGCCGTCGCGAAGGCGGCGCTGCACCACCTCACGGCCGCGGCGGCGGCCGAGCTGGGGTCGCGCGGCATCCGGGTGGTGGCGGTCGCCCCCGGGCTGGTCGCCCGCGAGGGCCTGGAGGAGGCGTGGCCGGAGGGCGTGCAGCGCTACCGGCGCGCGTCGGCCCTGGGCCGGCCGGTGACGGCGCGCGAGGTCGCCGCCACCGTGGCGTTCCTCGCCTCACCCGCCGCATCAGGTATCACGGGCACCACCATCACCATCGACGCGGGCTGGTCGGCCACGGCCGGTTGGTGACTCTCGCCAGTCCGCGGCTGTGCTTCTCGTCACGACGCCCCTCTAGCGAGGTAACGACCCGGCAACGACACTCGGGGGGCCGGTCGTGCGGCAACGCCCAGGCCATAGCATCTGCATGTCTGACCCGATCTCCAAGGAGAACTTTCATGAAGTCCACGCGTTACCTGGTCGCAGTGCCTGCGGCGCTCGCCCTCGCCCTTGCGGGCTGCGGCGGCAGCACCGGCAGCTCCGACACCCCCGCCGCCACCGGCTCGTCTGCGGCAGGTGCGCCCGCGGATGACTCGAACTGCGCCTCGCCCGACGTCTTCTGCCTCGGCCTCGTCACCGACACCGGCAAGGTCGACGACAAGTCGTTCAACCAGTCCGCCCACGAGGGCGCGCTGGCCGCGGCCAAGGAGACCAGCGGCTTCTACAAGTACATCGAGACCCAGGACGCCAAGGACTACGCGGCGAACATGGCGCAGTTCACCAACAAGAAGTACGACGCCATCATCACCGTCGGCTTCCTGATGACGGACGCGACCGTCGCGGCCGCCAAGGCCAACCCGACCACGCGCTTCATCGGCGTCGACCAGGGCTACGACGCCGCTGCGGTCACCGAGAAGAACATCACCGGCCTGATCTTCCCGGAGGACCAGGCGGGCTACGGCGCCGGCTACCTCGCGGGCCTGATGACCAAGACCAACAAGCTCGGCCAGGTGCTCGGTCTCGAGATCCCGCCGGTGCAGAAGTTCGCGAAGGGCTTCGAGGCGGGCGCCAAGGCCGCCAACCCGAAGGTCACCGTCGCCACCGTCTACCACCCCGCCGCCGACAACGCGTTCAACGACCCGGTGTGGGGTGCCGGCGAGGCCAAGAAGCAGCTCGCCCAGGGCGCGGACATCATCTTCGGCGCCGGTGGCAACACCGGTAACGGCGCCCTGCAGGAGGTCGCCAAGGCTTCTGGTGCGGGCACCGACAAGTTCTGCATCGGTGTCGACACCGACCAGTGGGACACCGTTCCCGCCGCCCAGCCGTGCCTCGTCACCTCCGCGATGAAGCTCATCACCGAGGGCGTCACCCAGACCTCCGTGGCGGCCAAGGCCGGCGACTTCACCGAGCTCCAGACCCTCGGCAAGGCCGGCCTCGCGCCGTTCCACGACTTCGACTCGGTCGTCCCGGCCGACGTCAAGGCCAAGGTCGACGAGGTCGTCAAGCAGATGGAGGCCGGCACGCTGCAGACCGGCGTCACCCTCTGACGGGAGTGACCACGGGTCGCGCTCACGCGTGACCGACTGCCTCGTACGAACACTGGGGGCGGGCACCCACCGGGTGCCCGCCCCCAGTGCGTCGACACCGAGCCGTGGCGGACCTTTTGCCCGGGGCCGCGACACGCAACACTGTGGGCACCGACCGACATTGGAGTCACATGTCCGAGACACCGACGGTGGCCGAACAGGCCGCCGCCCCACCGCCTCCTGACGGGTCGTCGTCGAACGAGCGGCGACCCGACCGGCAGCCGCTGGCGTTCATGTTCGCCCACCAGAGCGGTGTGGTCATCGTGGTGGCCCTGGTCATCGCCCTCCTCGTCGGCGCCGTGCTCATCCGGCTGCAGGGCGTGAGCCCCTGGTATGCGTACGAGACGCTGATCAAGCAGGCGCTGTTCGTGCCGGGCGGCCTGACCCGCACCCTGCAGAAGACCGCCCCGCTGGTGCTGACCGGCCTGGCGGTCGTGCTGCCGCTGCGGGTGGGCCTGTTCAACATCGGTGGCCAGGGCCAGCTGATCTTCGGGGCGATGTTCGGCGCGTGGGTCGCCTACGCGGCGGGCGGCTACGGCGTCCTCGGTGCGGTGCTCGGCATGGCGGCGGGCATCGCCGCCGGCGCGTTCATCGGCTTCATCGCCGGTGCCCTCAAGGCGACCCGCGGTGTCCACGAGGTCATCACCACGATCATGCTCAACTACATCGCCGCGGGCGTCACGTGGTGGCTGGTCACCGGCCCGCTCCAGGCCGAGAGCTCCAAGACCAGCGGCATCCCCCAGACCGAGCTGATCCCCGAGGGCGCGCAGGTCGGCGCGGTCGCGAAGATCCCGATCGGCTTCGTCATCGCGGTGCTTCTCGCGGTCGCCTGCTGGTGGATGCTGTCGCGCAGCACGCTGGGCTTCCGGTTCAACACCGTCGGGGCCAACAAGCACGCCGCGCGCTACGCCGGCATCAACATCCGCCGCATCGTCACCTTGTCCATGGTCTTCGGTGGTGGGCTCGCCGGCCTGGCCGGGGCGCTCGAGGCCCAGGGCACGCTGCACCGGTTCGAGCCGGCCATCGGCGGCACCCTCGGCTTCGACGGCATCACCATCGCCCTGCTCGCCCGGGCCAACCCGCTGGCGACCATCCCCGCGGCGCTGCTCGTCGGCATCCTGCGCACCGGCGCGGCCGGGCTCCAGTTCGAGACCGGCATCGCCCCCGAGGTGGTCGACGTGCTCCTCGCGACCATCCTGCTGATGGTGTCGATCCCGGTGCTCGGCAAGTGGATCTTCCGCAGCAGGGCCGACAAGGTCAGCGCCGCGTCGACGAGCTGGGGGAACTGACGTGACGACCGCCTGGATCGCCAAGAACCGCACGACCCTGATCGTCACCGCGGTCGTGCTCGTCGCGGCCTACGTCTTCTACTACGCCCAGAACGGCATCGCCCCGAGCATGTACACCTCGGCGTGGGGCTACGCCATCCCGCTCGTCCTCGCCGCCCTCGTCGGCGTCATCGGTGAGCGTTCCGGCGTGGTCAACATCGGCATCGAGGGGCAGATGCTCGTCGCCGCGTTCGCCGGCTTCTTCGCCGCTGCCTACAGCGGCTCGCTGCTCGTCGGCGTGCTCGCCGGCGTCGGCAGCGGGTTGATCCTGGGCGGGTTCCTCGCCTGGACCACCGTGAAGTGGCGGATGGACCAGATCATCGCCGGTGTGGTGCTCAACATCGTGGCCACCGGCATCACGTCGTTCTACTACAAGCCGGGACAGCTGCTGCCCGGGCTGATGCCGAGCTTCGACGTGCCCCTCCTGTCCGCGATCCCGCTCTTCGGTGAGGTCTTCTTCACCGGCACGAGCGTGTTCGCGACCCTGGCGATCCTCGCCGCGCTGTTCGTGCACTTCGGCCTCTTCCACACCCGGTGGGGGCTGCGCACGCGCTCGGTCGGTGAGTACCCCTCGGCCGCCGACACCGCCGGCATCAACGTGGAGCGGCTGCGGTTGATGAACGTCACCCTCGCGGGATCGCTGGCCGGGTGCGCCGGCGTCTACCTCTCGATGGACGCGTCGAGCTCGTTCGAGCGCAACATGGTCGCGGGCCGCGGCTTCCTCGCCCTGGCGATCATGATCATGGGCGCCTGGCGGCCGCTGCGGGCGTTCGTCATGGCCATCTTCTTCGGGTTCATCAACGCCGTCGCCTCTCAGCTCCAGCAGAGCGGCAACATCGACGTCCCGCCCCAGCTCACCGGCACCCTGCCGTTCGTCGTGACGATCATCGTCCTGGCGGTCGCAGCCGGCCGGGTGCGGGCACCGGGAGCCGTCGGACAGCCGTACATCAAGGGAGACGAGTGATGACCGAGGTACCCGAGTACGACCCGACACCCGTCCCCGCCGACACCGCGCCCGAGCACCTCGAGGCGATCGCCACCACGGATGCCGTGCTCGAGCTGCCGCCGGAGAGGTCCGGTTTCGGTGAGGGCAACGTCGGTGAGGTGCTGCTCGACATCGCGGGCCTGTCCAAGAGCTTCGGCAGCGTCAAGGCCAACCGAGACATCAGCATGTACGTGCGTCGCGGCGAGATCGTCGCCCTGCTCGGTGAGAACGGCGCCGGCAAGTCGACCCTGGTCAACCAGATCTTCGGCCTGATCATCCCCGACACCGGCACGGTGAGCGTTCGGGGCGACGCGACCCCGATCAAGGACCCGCGCGACGCCATCCGGCGTGGCATCGGCATGGTGCACCAGCACTTCCAGCTGGTGCCGGTCATGACCGTGGCCGAGAACATGATGCTGGGGCACGAGCCCACCAAGGCGGGCGGGCGGCTCGACATCGCCAGCGCGCGCGAGATGGTGCGAACCCTGTCGGCCAAGCACGGGCTACCGGTCGACCCGGACACCGAGATCGAGGACCTCCCGGTCGGCACCCAGCAGCGGGTCGAGATCCTCAAGGCGCTCTCGCGCAAGGTCGACCTGCTGATCCTCGACGAGCCGACCGCGGTGCTCACGCCGCAGGAGACCGATGAGCTGCTCGGCGTCATGCAGGAGCTCGCCGCCTCCGGCACGTCGATCGTCTTCATCACCCACAAGCTGCGCGAGGTGCTCGCGGTGTCCGACCGGGTCTACGTGCTGCGCCAGGGCGCCGTGGTCGGCGAGGTCGAGACGGCCACGACTGACGCCCGCAAGCTGGCCACGATGATGGTCGGCCGCGAGGTCGTGCTCTCGATCGACAAGGCCGACGCGACCCCGGCCGAGACGGTGCTCACCATCACCGACCTGCACGTGAAGGACGACCGCGACCTCGGGGCCGTCAACGGCTTCTCCCTCGAGGTGCGCGCCGGCGAGATCGTCGGCGTCGCGGGCGTCGAGGGCAACGGGCAGCGCGAGCTGGTCGAGGCCCTCGCGGGGATGCGCAAGGTCGTGTCGGGGCAGATGACCCTCGGCGACCTCGACCTGACCAAGGCCAACCCGCACCAGACCCACCACGCCGGGGTCGGCCACATCCCCGAGGACCGCGAGAAGCACGGCCTGGTCGCCGCCTACTCGATCGCCGACAACCTCGTGCTCAACGAGTTCGACCAGGCGCCCTACGCGAAGACCGGGGTGCGCAAGTTCGACGCGGTCGTCGAGAACGCCGAGAAGGTGCGCGAGGAGTTCGACATCCGGTCCTCGAGCGTGCACCAGAGCTCGGCGTCGCTGTCGGGTGGAAACAAGCAGAAGGTGGTCGTCGCCCGGGAGATGTCGTTCAGGCCGCGCCTGCTCATGGCGGCCCAGCCGACGCGCGGTGTCGACGTGGGCTCGATCGAGTTCATCCACCGCCGGATCGTCGACGCGCGAGACGCCGGGGCCGCAGTGCTGCTCGTCTCGGCCGAGCTCGACGAGATCCTCTCGCTGTCCGACCGGATCGCGGTGGTGCACGGCGGCAAGATCGTCGCGGAAATGCCCGGTCGCGGTGCCGACCGCACCGAGATCGGTCGCCTGATGGCCGGCGACCACTGACCGGATGCCGTAAGCGGCACCTCCGCTGTACCGAGATCGACCGACAGGTCACTCCAGGGACGCCACACCGCGTCCCCCGAGTGACCTGTTGGTCGATGGGGGGACATGGCTGCAACGATGAGTCCACCCACGGTGTAGAGGGGGTATGAGGGTTGTGCCCATCGAGGTGACGGGACCGCGACGGCTGGCCGGCGACGACTTCGCCGCCTGGGCCGGGCACGCCGCCACGCCCCTGCTCCGCTACGCCCACGCCCTCACCGGCCGGGGAGCCGACGCGGAGGACCTCACCCAGGAGACCCTGGTGCGGGTGGGGCTGGCCTGGGCCCGGCTCGAGCCCGAGCGTGACCCGATGCCGTACGCACGGCGCACCCTGCTCAACATCTTCCTCAACGAGCGGCGCCGGGCGGCCCGCTGGCGTTCGGTGGCACCCCGCGTGGCCGTGCCCGACCAGGCTCCCGAGCCCGGGTCACCCGACGCGGCGGAGTCACGCGCCCTGCTCGCGCTGCTCCCGCCCCGCCAGCGAGCCGTCATCGCGATGCGCTATCTCCTCGACCTCGACGACGCGACGATCGCCACCGAGCTCGGCTGCGGCGAGGCCGCCGTCCGCTCGAACGCCTCCCGCGGGCTCGCCACCCTGCGCGAGCACCTGGCCCGAACCGCTCCGCACGGAAAGGAGCCGACACCATGAATCGAGCACCCGAGCCGCTGCCGCTCGACCTCGCAGCACACCTCGACGCCGCCCACTGGGACCTGTCGCCCGATCCGCAGATGCTGCACCGGGTCCAGGAGGAGATCGCCCACCGGCGCCGGCGCCGGCGCCGGGTGACGGTGGCCGCGGTGGCGGCGAGCGCCGCGGTGCTTCTCCCCCTTGGTGGGCTGGTCGTGGCCCAGCTCTCTGGGCCCGACCCGGCATCCCCGGCGGGCGGCACCGGTGCGTCGACCCTGCCGACCGCGAGCCCTCGCCCGGCGGGCGACCGGGTGACCCTGGACGGGTGGAGCGTGGCGGTGCCCCCGGGGTGTGTGCAGCAGGGTGACGTGGGGTCGATGGACGCCCGTTTCGGCAGCGTCGGCCTGGTCACCGACGAGGCTGCGGCGCAGCCTCGTGACCTCCGGGTCGAGCTGTCGACCGCGATGCTCCTGTGCGGGTCGACACGACTGTCGATCGCGCACGTCGATCCGATCGCCGATCCCGCGCACCCGGGCCCCGCCCCGCTCACCGCCGACTCGGACCGCGAGGAGGTGCTGCGGGTCATGGCCGGGGCCAGCCTCGGCACCGGCAAGCCCGTCACCGGAGCCCTCGACCGCCCGCGGACGTCGGTGTGGGACTCCTCCAATGGCCTCGCGGTCGTCGTGCCCGACCCGCAGTGGGGGATGCTCGAGGTCGAGGTGGGCGGCGGGGACCCAGAAACCCTCATGGATGTTGCGGGGTCCGCGCGACGGGAATGACTCGGCCTGTTGTCCCGGCCACTCGCGCCGTGCCACGTTGACCCCGTCGGTCCCGTCGGACGAGGAGGCAGCATGGGAACCACAACCACTCGCAGGGTCGTCGCCGTCGCACTCACCGCCACCGCCGCCGGGGTGCTGGTCGCGGCCCCCGCCGCCGCTGCGGTCTCGGGCCGGTTCACCACCGGCACCAACATCCGCAGGTGCCCCCAGCTGAGCTGCGTGAAGGACGGCATCGGCTACCCGAGCCACTCGGTGACGGTCTACTGCTACACCTACGGCAGCACCGCCGACGGGACCAACATCTGGTACAAGGTCAAGGACACCACGACGGGTGTCTCCGGCTACTCCCTGTCGCGCTACGTGGACTACAACGGGGTGCTCTACCGCTGCTGACCGGGGCGGCGCGCCCGGCCCGTGGACGGCACTGCCGGTCAGGAGCCGGCCACCGCGACCAGCAGCACGGCCGCCAGCGCCACGACCCACAGCGCGGCGCGGATCGGCTGCTCCCGCGTGGCGTAGGTCGAGTCCCAGCCCTCGGGGGGCTGGTGGACCAGCCTGGTCAGTGCCATCGCGGCCCGGCCGGCACCGAAGGCGGCTCCCACGACCAGTGCCTGCCACCCGAGGGGGAGCAGGAGGGCGGTGAGCAGCGCCAGGTGCGGAAGGGCGCTGGTCATGTAGGTGCGCAGGCCGGTGCCCATCTCCACGCCGAACTGCAGCGGCCCGCTGCGGCCGTCGAACACCACCAGCTGCGGCACCTGCCGGGCGTTCTGGGGCAGGCGGAAGGACAGCCGGCCGGCATCATGGGCGGCGAGCAGCACGGCCGCCACGGCGACGACGGCCAGCGTCACGGGTCGTGGGAGCAGCGGCCGGAGCACCGCCCCGAGGAGAAGTGCGACCAGGCCGGTCAGGGCACCACCGATGACCTCACCGGCCGAGAACCACCATCGCGCTCCACCCCGCCACACGGACGAGCTCAGCAGGTCTGCTGAGTTGAAGCTTCAAGGGGAGCCGGAGACGGCGTAGCCCGCCGCGGCACCGAGCGCCAACCAGGCCGCGGTCACGTGGACGTCGGTCACCGCGGCGCCGCGGACGACGACCGAGGTGGCGACCGCGGCCACCACGGCGAGCAGCGCCACCGGCACCGCGGCAGGGTGGCTGACGGCGGCGCGCAGCGGGACCGGCGACGTCACGAGGCGTAGGCGCCGGTGTCGAGGTTGGTGCGGCAGATGCTGAACCCGACGATCGACGTGCCGCCGCGGGGGTAGTACGACGTGTACCCGTCGGAGCAGCGCCGGCGCTTCGACGACGTGCTCCCGCCGCCCCACTTCCAGGCGTTGCGCTGGTCGCACGAGGTGTTGTTGAAGGTGAAGTTGTAGACGACGAACGAGCCGCTGTAGCTGTCGTTGCGGTGCCAGACGCCGTTGCACATCAGCGACCCGTACTTGGCGCTGCGCGGTGTGCACGTCGACACCGAGTCGGCATAGTGGGCATCGCCGCTGCCGTTGCAGGTGCCCCACACCCCCAGGATCGGGTTGGGCTCGACCGCCCGGGCGGCCGGTGGCCGCAGCTCCAGGGCCGCGACGCCGAACGCCACCGCACCACCGCCGACCATCTTCAGGATCGACCGCCGCGACGCGGCCGCGCGCACCGCGCGGCTGACGATCCGGCTCGGCTCGGTTCTCCCCGACGGCCGGTGGTCGAAGGACGGGATGGTGTCGAGGGTGGGCTGGTGCGCTGTGGTCGTCATGTCGGGTCCTTGACCGGTTCGGGCGAGGTGTGCCGTTCGATGAATCCCTGGAGGCTCTCGAGGTCGGCCGCGGGCCCGACATCGAGGATCGTGCCGTCACGACCGACGACCACGAGGGCCGGCGTGTAGCCCGGGCTGAGCACCGCGACGGCCCGCGGGTCGACGACGCTCTCGATGCCGGGCACGACGACGGTTCCGGGAGCGCTGACCAGATGGGCGAACTCGACCCGCCCGCGGTGTCGCTCGGCGAACCGGCCGAACTCGGGGGCCAGCTCGATGCACGCCAGGCACGAGTCCGAGCTGAGCAGCACCAAGGTGAACGGCGCCCGGGTCGGGGCGAAGCGCGCCGCCGCGCGGGCCCGCGGGGAGGTGTCGGTGCCCAGGGTGCGCCCTTGGCGGTCGAGCTGCTCCTGGAGCGAGCGGATCATCCGCATCATCCCGGTGCAACCCAGGAAGAGCACGACGATGGCGACCCAGGCGAGCACGAGGGCGGCGGTGGTGGCCGTCACGCCGACCACCGCACGGCGTCGAGCTCGCCGGCGAGGGCGACCGCTTCGGCATGGCGCGCCCGGCTCTCCGGATGGATGGTCAGGACGGCCTCCTCGTTGGCCAGCACGAACGCCGCGCCGCCACCCGGAACCGCCTCGGGCTCGAGGTCCTGCCGCCACAGCTCCCCGCTGCGCACCCGTGCTCCGGCCCACCTCGGCAGCGCATGCACCAGATCGGGCGTCCTGCGCACCGACACCAGTCCGACGTCCGGAACCGTCTTGAGTGCCTCAAGGCGCTCCCACCGGCTGCCCGGGTCGACGAACTCGACCCGGATCCCGTCGCGGTGGTCGGTCAGCCGGATGCCAGCGAAGGGGGCGAGGTAGACGTCGTGGCCGACCCCGGCCTCGTTGACCCAGCAGTACGCCTCGTGCCACCGGCCGCGCCAGGCCACCAGGCCCTCGCTGCCGGTGTCGTTCGACGCGAGGAGGACGACCCCGGAGCCGTGGGTGTACTCGGCGACGTAGTCACCCTCGAGCACCGAGTGGACGAGCTCGTCGACCACCCCGCGGGGTGCGAGCTCGAGCATCCACAGGGTGCGCGTCGACGCCGCGGCACCGGGCGCCACCGTCGACCACCGGGCGTGCACGAACCAGGGTTCACGCAACCGCCCCGCAGGGCCGCGGACCTCGACCCGGCTGCCGTCGGGGAGAAGTGCACCCGGGCCACCCGAGGCGCGGAACGGACCACCGTAGGTGTCCTTGACCGACTGGACCATGACGCCTCCACGAGAGCAAGCGGCGGGGATGGAGGCCGACTGTAGGGGCCGCGCCCAGGTCCCGTCAGCGCCGACCGGGCCGCACCCATGAGGAGTCCCGATGGTTTTCTGGGGCCGTGGACCCTGCGGGCCAACCACCCGGACACCGCCGTCCCTCACGGATGCGCGCGCCGTCGCCCGGTCGTATATTGGCTCGCGTTGGCACTCGTGGGGAGGCTGATCCGTGCACCAGGTGTCGCTCGTCCAGCTCGCGTCGTTCATGGCCGTGGTCACCCACGGTGGCGTCAGCGCAGCGGCCCGTCACCTGTCGTACAGCCAGTCGAGCGTGACCTTGCACATCCAGGGGCTGGAGCACGCGCTCGACGCCCAGCTCTTCCACCGCGAGCGCGGTCGCCTCCACCTCACCGACGCGGGTCGTCGGTTGTCGCTCCTGGCCCCCACGCTGCTGTCGATGGCCGACAGCCTCTCGTCGTGCATCTCCGAGCGGGTCGGCTCGCCCGTCCCCGAGGCGGACGCGGGCCGTCCCGACGTCACGGTCTCGTAGCCCACGATCGCCGAGGGGGCGCCGGCAGGGCGTCGGCGTCGGCGTCGGCAGCGCCATCCTCATGGCCGGGGGCGCACGCGAGGGTGGCGGGCCGCGACGCTGGTCGCGAACGCCGGCGTGACCGTGCGAGTGGTCAGGTCGACCCGGACCAGCCCGGGCTCACCGCGGTCGACGAACACGACCCCGGTGCCGTCCCGGTCGAACGAGGGCTCCTCGGCGGTGCCCCCGCCGGCGACCACCGAGGTGAGCTGGGTACGGCGGGTCCCGTCGGGCCGGATCGTGAACAGCTCGGGGCCGGCGCCGTCCGGCGTGGCGAGCGCCGAGTAGACGATCAGGTCACCGGCGTCGTTCCAGTCGGCGGTGGCCGCGAACAGGGCCGGGTCGGTCAGGGCCACCACGGTGGGGTGCTTGCGCGGGGTGGGGTGCTTGCCGCGTCGCGCAGCACGAGGTAGACCGTGCGGGCGACCCGCTCGAACTCCTCCTCGTAGAGGAGCGCGTAACCGTCCACGGCACGGTCCCGTCAGGCCCGGATGGTCTGCGGAGTCGCAGCGCTGGGCGGGGTGGGGATGCACTCGGCCAGCGGGGCCTCCTCCTCGTCCACCGCGCGGTCGCGGTCTCATCCCTACACAGTCGTGGGCACCGCGTGCGGTTACACCTGCGCCCATGGTGGCCCTGCGCATCACCCGACGTCACCCGTCCAGGGCGCCCCTCGGATCCGCCCGCCGCGCGAGAACCGATGCGAAGTCAGGAGCACTTCGCGGGCTCAGGAGGTTCTCGCCAAGTCAGGGCCGTACTCGACCCTGACTTGGCGAAGTGCTCCTGACTTCGCCGGGCTGCGGCAAGGGAAGGCTTGGTTACGGTTTCGTAAGTTACGTTTGCGTAGGTTACGCTTGCGTATGTGAGCACCTCCACCGTCGACCGACCCACCGCGCCCGCGGCACACCCGCCGGCCGCGCCGTCGCGCCCGCGCCTCGGAGCCCACGCCCCCGGTCCCCTCGGGGGCGTGCTGCGTGGCGCCCGCAGGCTGGCCGAGGCCCTGACCACCCCACTGCTGCCGAGCGACTACCTCGACCTCGTCGACCCGCTGCGGTCGGGCGCCGACCTGCGCGGCCGCATCCTCGAGATCCGGCCCGAGACCGCGGATGCCGTCACGGTCGTCATCCGCCCCGGCCGCGGCTGGCTCGGACACGTGCCCGGGCAGTACGTCCGCATCGGCATCGACATCGACGGCGTGCGCCACTGGCGCGCCTACAGCCTCACCCACCGTGCCGACGGCACCACCGCTGCCGGCATCCCGGCGGGGTGCGTCGCGATCACGACCAAGGCGATCCCGGACGGGAAGGTCTCCACCCACCTCGTGCGGAAGGCCCGCCCCGGCACCCTGGTCATGCTCGACCAGGCCACCGGCGACTTCACCCTGCCGCGCCCCGCGCCCGCGAAGGTCCTCTTCCTCACCGCCGGCAGCGGCATCACCCCCGTCATGGGGATGCTGCGCAACTCCCTCGGCGAGCTCGCCGACGTCGCACAGGTGCACTGCGCACCCACGGCGGCCGACGTGATCTTCGCGAGCGAGCTGAAGCGGTACGCCGCCGACGGGCAGCTCGCCCTCACCGTCAACCTCGACGACGAGCACGGCGTGCTCGACCTCGCCCGGCTCGACGCCCTCGTGCCCGACTGGCGCGAGCGCGAGACCTGGACCTGCGGACCCACCGGCCTGCTCGACGCCGCGCAGGAGCACTGGGCGGATGCCGGAGTCGCCGACCGCCTGCACACCGAGCGCTTCCGCCCCACGGTCGTCGAGCCCGGCGAGGGTGGTGAGATCACCTTCCTCACCAGCGACCTCACCGTCGAGGCCGACGGTGGCACCCCGATCCTCGACGCCGGCGAAGAGGCCGGCGTCCTCATGCCGAGCGGATGCCGCATGGGCATCTGCTTCGGCTGCGTCGTCACCATGCGCCAGGGCGCCGTTCGCGACCTGCGCACCGGCGACATCACCGTCGTCGAACCCGGCGACGAGCTGCCCGTGCAGACCTGCATCAACGCCGTCGCGGGTTCCTGCGACATCGAGCTCTAGACCACCAGACCAACCGACCGCCCGCCCGCGAGAACCGGAAGGACCACCCATGACCCTCGCCCCCGAGCGCCGCACGATCTCCCCCACCGCGCCGCACCACGTCGCCGCCGACCACGCGTCGACCAAGCCGCACGGCATCAACCCCCGCCTGTCGGTGACCAGCGCGGCCCCGCGCCCGCAGCGGCCCGCCCTGAAGAAGTCCGGCCGCCCCAACCCGGCCGCGCACCTGACCCCCGAGCAGATCGAGGGCATCGGCCACGAGCTGGACGCCCTGCGCAAGGAGGTCATGGACAGCCGCGGCGCCCGTGACGCCGCCTACATCCGCAAGGTCATCAAGGTGCAGCGCTACCTCGAGGTCGGCAGCCGCGCCGTGCTGCTGTTCTCCAACGTCAAGGTCAAGGGGGTGCGCCCCGCCTGGTGGCTCGGCACCGCCGGCCTGTCGGTCGCCAAGATCCTCGAGAACATGGAGATCGGCCACAACGTCATGCACGGCCAGTGGGACTGGATGCGTGACCCGAAGATCCACTCGACCGCGTGGGAGTGGGACAACGCCAGCCCGAGCTCGCAGTGGAAGCACAGCCACAACGAGATCCACCACACGTTCACGAACGTGCTCGGCCGCGACAACGACCTCGGCTACGGCATCCTGCGGGTCGACGAGGACCAGCGCTGGAGCCTGTTCTACCTCTTCCAGCCGATCTGGCACGTCGGCAACGCGCTGCTCTTCGAGTACTCCATCGCGGCGTACGACCTCGAGCTCGGCGGCTACCTCGCCAAGAAGAACCGGATGAGCGAGCAGGAGAAGGCGAAGTTCCGCAGCGACGCCAAGGAGGTCGGCGCCAAGATCAAGCGACAGGCCACCAAGGACTACCTCGTGCACCCGGCGCTGTCGATCCCCACCGGCTCGGCCCGCACCACGCTGACGGCCAACGTCGTCGCCAACCTGGTGCGCAACGTGTGGACCAACACCGTCATCATCTGCGGCCACTTCCCGCCCGGCATCGAGACCTTCGAGAAGACCTCCATCGAGGGCGAGACCCGGGGCGAGTGGTACGTGCGCCAGATGCTCGGCTCGGGCAACATCAGTGGCTCCAAGGCCATGCACGTGATGTCCGGCAACCTCAGCCACCAGATCGAGCACCACCTCTTCCCCGACATGCCGAGCAACCGCTACGGCGAGATCGCCCCACGCATCCGCGACCTCATGGAGCGGCACGACCTGCCCTACGTCACGGGATCGCTCGGCAAGCAGGCCGCCTCGGTCTACTGGAAGGTCGTCCAGCTCTCGCTGCCGAACAAGGTCGAGGGCCGTCGCCGCCGCGACGTCGTGCGCCTGGCCGCGAAGAAGGCCTGGCGCAAGAAGTCGCTCGACCGATTCTGAGAGCGGGCCCAGAGCGATCTCGCCGCTCGCCGGGGGAGCCCCAGCACCGTCG
>DASQEZ010000101.1:0-9055 GCA_035633415.1 Ornithinibacter sp.
AGAAGGCTCCCGCGAAGAAGGCTCCGGCGAAGAAGGCTCCGGCGAAGAAGGCGCCCGCGAAGACGACCACCGCCGCGAAGACGACGGCTCGCAAGGCCCCCGCCAGAAAGGCTCCCGCGACCAAGGCTCCTGCGAAGACGACCACCGCCGCGACGACGACGGCTCCCAAGGCCCCGGCGACGACAGCGCCCACTGCGGCACCGGCCACGCCCACTGCGGCACCTGCCACCCCGGCGGCCGACGCGTGACCGAGCAGCACCCCGGCAGCACGCCCGGCGACGTCACCGTTCAGCCTCCACCGGGCGGCGCCCCCACCGAGGGGGCGCCGCCGGAGACCGGCGACATCGTCATCGACGCCGCCCTGCGGAACCTCGCCGCCGCCCCCGACGACGACCTCGACGCCCAGCTCGAGGCCGGCGAGGCGGTGCACCGGACGCTCCAGTCGCGTCTGTCCGACCTCGGCGGCTGAGATCGCCCGCCTCGACGCCGAGCTGGTGCGGCGCGGTCTCGCGCGCTCGCGGGGCGAGGCGCGCGACCTGGTCACCGCGGGTCAGGTGAGGGTCGACGGGAAGCCGGCGAGGAAGCCGTCGCACCCGGTCGAGCCCACCGACGAGGTCGACGTGACCTCGCAGGGCCCCCGCTGGGTCGGTCGTGCCGCACACAAGCTCGTGGCAGCCCTCGACACCTGGGCACCCCAGGGTCTGAGCGTGGCCGGTCGCCGCTGCGTCGATGTCGGTGCCTCGACCGGCGGTTTCACCCAGGTGCTGCTGGCGGGAGGCGCTGCTCGGGTCGTCGCGGTCGACGTCGGCCACGGGCAGCTCGTGCCCGAGGTGGCCGACGACCCCAGGGTCGACGAACACAGCGGCACCACGGTCCGCGGCCTGACTGCCGACGACCTCGGCGGCCGGGCCGGCCTCGTCGTCGCCGACCTGTCGTTCATCTCGTTGACGCTCGTGCTGGGTGACCTCGCCGGCCTGCTCGACCCGGACGGCGACCTCGTCGTCCTCGTCAAGCCTCAGTTCGAGGTCGGCCGCGGCCGGCTCAACCGCCAGGGTGTGGTCACCGACGCCGGGGACCGCGCCCGTGCACTGCAGCAGGTCGTCGTCGCGGTGGGGGAGCACGGGCTGCACGTGCACGGCATCGCGACCAGCCCGATCAGCGGGACCAGCGGGAACACTGAGTACCTCCTGTGGGCCCGGTCGGTGCCGTCGGACACAATGAGCGAGGACCGGGTCCGCGACGAGGTGCGCGCGATGACCACCACCGAGACCAGCGGAGGACGACGATGACGAGCCGGTCGCGCCGCATCCTCCTCGTGACCCACGTGGGACGCCCCGAGGCCCAGCAGCTCGCGGCCGACGTCGCGACCCGCCTCATCGCGTCCGGGGTGGGGGTCAGCGCGCCGGCCGACGAGCTCGTCGACACGCCCCTGGCCGACGTCCCCGGGGTCGAGGCCGCCGTCACGGGCGACCCCTCCGACGGTCCCGACTCCGCCGCCGCCGGTTGCGAGCTCGTGTGCGTGCTCGGCGGCGACGGCACGATCCTCAAGGGGGCCGAGCTCTCCCGTGGGTCCGGCGTGCCGCTGCTCGGCGTCAACCTCGGCCACGTCGGCTTCCTCGCCGAGGCCGAGCGTGAGGACCTCGACGCGACGGTCGAGCGCATCGTGTCGCGCGACTACACCGTCGAGGAGCGGATGACTCTCGAGGTGCACGCCTACGAAGCGGGCCACCAGGTCTTCTCGTCCTGGGCCCTGAACGAGGTCACCGTCGAGAAGGCCTCGCGCGAGCGGATGCTCGAGCTCACCGTGGCCATCGACGGCCGCCCGCTGTCGACCTGGGGCTGCGACGGCATCGTCATGGCGACGCCCACCGGGTCCACCGCGTACGCGTTCTCGGCCGGCGGCCCGGTCGTGTGGCCCGACGTCGAGGCGCTGCTCCTCGTACCGATCAGCGCGCACGCCCTGTTCGCCCGGCCCGTCGTCGTGGGGCCGCGGTCCCGCCTCGTCGTCGAGGTGCTCGCCCGGACCCAGGGCAGTGGCGTCGTCTGGTGTGACGGTCGCCGGGCCGTCGACCTGCCGCCGGGTGCCCGCATCGAGGTGCACCGCTCCGACCAGCCGGTGCGGCTGGCCCGCCTGTCGCACGGTGGCTTCACCGACCGGCTCGTCGAGAAGTTCCGCCTGCCGGTGCAGGGCTGGCGCGGCGCCGCGGGCGCGATGATGTCCGACGCCGACCAGGACCCTCGCGCGTGATCGAGGAGATCCGCATCCGAGACCTCGGGGTCATCGACGAAGCGGTGCTGCCGCTGCATCCCGGGCTGACCGTGCTCACGGGCGAGACCGGCGCGGGCAAGACCATGGTCGTCACCGGCCTCGGCCTGCTGCTCGGTGGCCGGGGTGACTCGGCCCTGGTGCGCGCGGGGGCCGACCGGGTCGTCGTCGAGGGCGTCGTCGACCTGCCCCCCGGCCACCCCGCGCTCCAGCGCGCCGCCGAGGCGGGCGCCGACGTCAGTGACGGGCTCGTGCTGGTGCGCTCGGTCTCGGCCGACGGCCGGTCCCGGGCCCACGTCGGCGGCCGGGCGGCCCCCGTCGGGGTGCTCGCCGAGCTGGCCGAGCACCTTGTCGCCGTGCACGGCCAGGCCGACCAGTGGCGCCTGCGCCGGGCCGACCAGCACCGCGAGGTGCTCGACGCCTTCGGTGGCCGCGCGGTCGCGGACGCACTCACGAGATACCGCGCGCTGCACGCCGAGCTCACCACGGCCGAGACCGAGCTCACCCACCTGCGCACGGCTGCGGCCGAGCGGGCCCGCGAGGCCGAGGGGCTGCGCACCGGGCTCGAGCGGATCGAGGCGCTCGACCCCCAGCCGGGCGAGGACGTCGCGCTCGGCATCGAGTCCCAGCGCCTGGGCCACGCCGAGGAGCTGCGCGCCGGTGCCGGCGCCGCGCACACGACCCTCGCCGGCGACGACGACCCGGGGATGCCGTCGCCGGGCGTGCTCGAGGCGCTCGCCACAACCTCGTCCCGGCTCGCGTCGGTGAGCGGCAGCGACCCGGCCCTGGCGGAGATCGGCACCCGTGTCGACGAGCTGCGCTACCTCGCCGCCGACGTCGCCGCCGACCTCGGTAGCTACCTCGCCGACGCCGACATCGACCCGGCCCGGCTCGAGCAGGTCGAGCAGCGTCGTGCCGCGCTCGGTGACCTGACCCGGCTCTACGGCCCGAGCGTCGACGACGTGCTGCTCTGGGCGCGCGACGCGGCCGGCCGGGTCGCCGAGCTCGACGGCACCGGTGACCGCATCGGCGAGCTCCAGGAGCGAGTGGCGGCGCTGACCACGGCCCGCGAGCAGGCCGCCGCCGCCCTGACCACCGCGCGCACCACCGCGGCGGGCACCCTCGGCGCCCGGATCACCGATGAGCTCAGCCACCTCGCGATGGGCTCGGCGACGGTGTCCGTGGCGGTCGAGGACTCCGGGCGGTTCACCGTGGAAGGGCGCGACGACATCGAGATCCGGCTCGCGTCCGGCTCGGGCACGGCGCCGCGGGCGGTGACCAGGGCCGCCTCCGGCGGCGAGCTGTCCCGGGTGATGCTCGCGATCGAGGTCGCCACCGCCACCGAGGTGACCTCGGTCCCCACCTTCGTCTTCGACGAGGTCGACGCCGGGGTCGGTGGCCGGGCGGCCCTCGACGTCGGCGCCCGCCTCGCGGCCCTTGCCCAGCACGCCCAGGTCGTCGTGGTCACCCACCTGGCGCAGGTGGCCGCGCACGCGGACCGGCACCTGGTCGTCGAGCGGTCCGACGACGGTCACGTCACGCGCAGCGGTGTCCACGAGGTCGAGGGGGAGCAGCGGGTGGCCGAGCTCGCCCGGATGCTCGGCGGGAGCGGAACGGACGCCGCCCTGGAGCACGCCCGTGACCTGATGGCGCGCGCCCGGGCGTAGCCCGACGTGGCACGATGGTGCAGATGTCCATCCGTCTTCCCGCTCGCAGCAACCGCCGCCCCCGACCGGGCCTGGGCGGTCCCGCACGCGTCGACCGGCGCACCAAGGACCTCACCAAGCGGTTGCGCCCCGGCGACATCGCCGTCATCGACCACGAGGACATCGACCGGGTCAGTGCCGAGGCACTCGTCGCGTGCAAGCCGGCCGCGGTCGTCAACGCGTCGTCGTCGATCTCCGGGCGCTACCCGAACCTGGGCCCTGAGATCCTCGTGGCCGCCGGCATTCCGCTCCTCGACCTCGCCGGCCCCGACGTCATGGCGATCAAGGACGGCACCGAGCTGACCCTCGAGGGGGGCGCGGTGCGCACCGACGAGGGCACGGTCACGACGGCGACCGTGCTCGACAACGAGGCGGTCCAGGCGGCGATGACGCTCGCCCGCGCCGGGCTCTCCGACCAGCTCGAGGCGTTCGCGCAGAACACCATGGACTACCTGCGCAAGGAGCGCGAGCTGCTCTTCGACGGTGTCGGCGTGCCCGACATCACGACGGTCCTCGACGGCCGGCACGCCCTGATCGTCGTGCGCGGCTACTCCTACAAGGAGGACCTCGAGACCCTGCGCCACTACATCCGTGAGTACAAGCCGGTGCTCATCGGGGTCGACGGCGGGGCCGACGCGCTCATCGAGGCGCGGCACAAGCCCGACCTCATCGTCGGTGACATGGACTCGGTGTCCGATGACGCGCTCCGGTGCGGTGCCGAGATCGTCGTGCACGCCTACCGCGACGGCCGCGCCCCCGGGCTGGAGCGGGTGCGTTCGCTCGGGGTCGAGCCGGTGGTCTTTCCCGCGACGGGCACCAGCGAGGACGTCGCGATGCTCCTCGCCGACGACAAGGGGGCGACCCTGATCGTCGCGGTGGGCACCCACGTCACGCTCGTGGAGTTCCTCGACAAGGGTCGCCACGGCATGGCCAGCACCTTCCTGACCCGGTTGCGGGTCGGCGGCAAGCTCGTCGACGCCAAGGGCGTGAGCCGTCTGTACCGCGCCCGGATCTCGGGCTTCAGCCTCGTCCTCATGGTCACCGTGGGGTTGTTGGCCCTCGGCGTCGCGCTGTGGTCCACGGACGGCGGTCGCGCCCTCCTGCAGGTCCTCGGCGCCCGCATCGACGACCTGTGGTCGTCCATCCAAGGAGTGTTCGGTTGATCGACTTCCGCTACCACATCGTCTCCATCGTCTCGATCTTCCTGGCGCTCGCCGTGGGGATCGTGCTCGGAGCGGGCCCGCTCAAGGGCGAGCTCGGGGACACCCTCAACAAGGAGGTCGCGGGGCTGCGCCAGGACAAGGCCGAGCTCAACAGCCAGCTCGAGGAGGCCCGCACCGCCTCCGAGGCGCGCGAGTCCTACATCGCCGAGACGAACCCGACGATGCTCGCCGGCGTGCTGCAGGACCGCCGGGTCGCCCTCGTGGTGCTGCCCGGCTCCGACGCGGCGGTGGCCGAGGCCACGGCCGCCACGCTGCGGTCGTCCGGCGCTGCCGTGGTGTCGACGACCTCGGTGGCCGACGACTGGGTCACCGCGGACGAGGCGACCGCCGCCACTCGTGACGCCGCGGTCGGCCAGGCCGCGCGCGAGGCGGGCGTCGACGTGTCCGACAGTGGCGCCGTGGCGCCGCGCGACGTGCTCCTGGCCAGCCTGCTCACGGTGCCGGCCACCGATCCGTCAGCAGCGCTGGCGCCCGCCACCGCCCAGAGGGCCCTGGACACGCTGGCCGCCGCCGACCTCGTCGAGATCGACACCGAGGGCTTCGAGCTCGCCGAGCTCGTCGTCGTCGTGTCCGGCGCCACGACGCAGGGCGACGGGGAGTCCCGCACCGTGGCCGCCGAGCGGTGGGTCGACCTGGTCATCGCGTTCGACACCCGGAGCTCGGGCGCGCTGGTGGCCGCGGAGACGACGACCGCCGGTGACGGCGTGTCGGTCATCGAGACCGTGCGCAACGACGCCACCGCCACCGAGGGCGTCTCCACGGTCGACAACGCCGGTGGGGCGCTGGGCCAGGCCAGCGTGGTGCACGCCCTCGACGAGCAGGCCGCGGGAGAGGTGGGCCAGTACGGCCTGGCCGCCGGCGCCGACGCCCCCTACGCGCCCCTGCCGACCCCGTGAGCCGCGTCGCCACCCTCGCGGCAGGAGTGCTCGCCGCGGTCGGCGCCCACGTCGTGCACCGCGCGCTCACCGCTCGCGTCGACGCGCCTCGCTGGGAACGCACCAACCACGCCGGCGCCCCGGTCACCCTCCTCGAAGGCCCCGCCTACGTCGCCGGCGCCGCACTCGGCGCCGCGACGGGTGGTCCGGCCGGAGTGGTCGCCGCCCTCGGTTCGGGGGCGTTCGGCGCCCTCGACGACCTGGCCGGAGACGGTGCCAGCAAGGGCCTGCGCGGCCACCTCGGTGCCGCCGCGAGCGGACGGGTCACGACCGGGCTGGTCAAGATCGTCGGCATCGGGGCCACCGGCCTGGTCGCAGCCGCGCTCGCCGACCGCGGTCGCGAGGACCTGCAGGCCCTCGACACCGTCGTCGGGGGTGCCGTCGTCGCCGGGGCAGCGAACCTGGCCAACCTGCTCGACCTGCGCCCGGGCCGGGCCCTGAAGGCGACGCTGCTCGCTGCCGCGCCGATGCTGGTCGCGCCGTCGCGCCCCGGTGCTCCCCAGGCTGCCGCCGCGGCGGGGGCGGCCCTGGGCCTCCTGCGCCCTGACCTCGCGGGCACCGCGATGCTCGGCGACACCGGCGCCAACGCCGCCGGTGCGCTCGTCGGCACCGCCCTGCTCGCGCGCAGCGGCCGCCGGGGCCGGCTGGTCTCCCTCGTGGCCCTCGCGGCGCTGACCCTGGCGTCGGAGAAGGTGTCGTTCACCCGGGTCATCGAGTCGACCCCGGGGCTGCGCGAGCTCGACGCCTGGGGCCGGCCCGCGCGATGACGGGCCGTCGCCTCGCCTCCGGTGTCGCCGGGGCCGCCGCCCTGATCGCCGTCACGACGCTGCTCGCCCGGATGGCGGGCTTCGCGCGAATCCTCGTCTTCGCCGATGCCGTGCGCACCGGCGGAGTCGGCGGCATCTACCAGAGCGTCAACGCGATCCCCAACGTGCTGTTCGAGATCGCGGCAGGTGGCATCCTCGCCGCGGTGGCCGTGCCGCTCATCGCCCAGCGGCTCGGGGCCGGTCAGCGCGACCGGGCCGACCACACGGCATCCGTGCTGCTGACCTGGACCCTGCTGGTGCTGGTGCCGCTGGCCGGTCTGCTCTGGCTGCTGGCGGCACCGATCTCGGAGTGGATCGTGGTCACCCGTGACCCGCGCGCCGCGGAGGTGGCCGCCACCTTGCTGCGGATCTTCGCCGTGCAGGTGCCGCTCTACGGGCTCGGCATCATCCTCACCGGGCTGCTCCAGGCCCACCGCCGCTTCCTCGCGGCCGCGCTCGCGCCGCTGGCCTCCTCGATCGTCGTGCTCGCGTCCTACGTCTGGTACGGCTCCATCGTGGAGGGGCAGGTGGCCCCGTCGCTCGTCAGTGACGAGGCGATCCGGGTGCTCGGCTGGGGCACGACGCTCGGCGTCGTGGTGCTGTCCGTGCCCCTGGTGGTGCCGGCCATGCGCACCGGCTGGCGATGGCGTCCCGCCCTGCGGATGCCGGCCGAGGACGCGCGCCGCATCGGCGCGCTCGGCGGGGCGGGCATCATCGCGCTGCTCGCCCAGCAGGGCGCCGTCATCGCGACGATCTGGCTGTCCACGCAGTCCGGCGACGAGGGCACCTTCACCGTCTACACGTACGTGCAGGCCGTCTACCTCCTGCCGTACGCCGTGCTCGCCGTGCCCGTCGCGACGAGCGCCTTCCCGGCCCTGGCCGCCCGCACCGGGGCGGGGGAGGACGTCACGGGCACCCTGGCGCGCTCGCTGCGGGCAGTGCTCGTGCTCACCGCCCTGTCGGTGGGGGTGCTCATCGCGGCTGCGCCGGCCATCGGTGCGTTCTTCTCGCAGCTCGACGCCCGCCGCGGCGACGGCGCGACCAGCACCACGGCGCTGGCTGCCATGCCGACGGCGCTCACCGCCTACGCCCCGGGCCTGGTCGGTTTCGGGCTGACCGCGCTGCTGGTCCGGGCCCTGTACGTGCGCGGCCGACCGACGGACGCGGGGATCGCCGCTGCCCTGGGCTGGAGCCTGGCCGCCCTCCTGCCGCTGGTCGTGCTCGCCGGCGGGCAGTCACCCGGAACCACGCTGCGCTGGCTGGGCATCTCGTCGTCGCTGGGCATGACGGTGTCGGGCATCGCTCTGGTGGTCCTCGTCCGGCGCACCTGGGGCGCCGAGGTCACCCGGGGCGCCGGCCGCACCGCCGGCGCCCTCGTCGTCGCCGTCGCCCTCGCCGTCGCCTGCGGAGACCTCGTCACGCACGGGCGCGCGATGGACAGCCTCCTCGAAGCCGTGCTCGTCGGCGCCGGCGCCGGCCTCGTCGCGCTGTTCGTCGGGGTGGTCGCGCTGTCGATCGGTGACCGCGAGATGATGTCGCAGGTCCTCCAGCGCGGGAGGTCCCGCAGGCGCGGAGGGAGCCAGGAATGAGGGTGCTCGTCGTGCTCGGCACGAGTGCCGGCGGTGTGGGCAACCACGTGCGCGGGCTCGTCGGGTCGTTGACCGCCGCCGGCCACCACGTGGTCCTCGCGTGCCCGCCCGAGGTCGACAGCCACTTCGCCCTTCACGAGGTCGCCACGACCGTGGTGCCCCTCGAGCTCTCCGACCGCCCGCACCCGGCGCGTGACGCGCGTGCCGTGCGCGACCTCGGGCGGCTGGTCGACGGCGCCGACGTGGTGCACGCCCATGGCCTGCGCGCGGCCGCCGTGGCGGTGCTCGCCGTCGGGCGGGCGCCGGTGCCGGTGGTCGCGACGCTGCACAACGCCGCCCCCGGCGGCGCGCTGACCGGCGCGGTCTACGCCGCGCTCGAGCGGGTCGTGGCTTTGCGTAGCGCGCTCGTGCTGGGTGTCTCGGCCGACCTGGTTCAGCGGATGCGCAGGCTCGGCGCCCGGCGTACCGGACTCGCCGTGGTGGCCGCACCGCCGGCGCGGACGGCGAGCCGCGACCGGTACGCCGTGCGG
>DASQEZ010000102.1:0-2352 GCA_035633415.1 Ornithinibacter sp.
GCCGGATGCCGGCCCGGCCCCCGCCGAGGAGGCCCCTGCCCCGCGTCGTGGTCGCCGCAAGCGCGGCCGCGTGGTGGCGCCGGCGGGACCGCCGCGGGCGGCGGCATCCGAGCAGACCCCCGACGGCAGCGACCCCGCCGCCGAACCCGCGTAGGTGCGCGCGGCCTGACCGCGACGGTGCGCCGGTGGCGTGATTTGGAACGCCACCGGCCGCACCGGTAGTCTTGACAGTCGGTGCGCCCACCGAGCCGATGTCCCGTGTCGTAAGCGGGAACCACATCAGCCGGTCACCCAGAGAGCGCGCCCGTAGCGAAAGTGAGTACGAAACGTGTACGCGATTGTGCGCGCAGGTGGTCGCCAGGAGAAGGTCTCCGTCGGCGACGTCCTGCTCATCGACAAGATCGGCCAGGCCGGTGACACGGTGCAGCTCCAGCCGCTCCTCGTCGTCGACGGGGGCACCGTGACGAGCGACGCGAGCAAGCTCGCCAAGGTCAAGGTCACCGCGGAGGTCGTCAAGGCCGCCAAGGGTCCGAAGATCGTGATCCTGAAGTACAAGAACAAGACCGGCTACCGGAAGCGCCAGGGCCACCGCCAGCCGCTCACCCAGGTCAAGATCACCGCGATCGACGCCTGACGCCCGTTTCGACTTAACTGATCAAGGACTACTGACATGGCACACAAGAAGGGTGCGTCCTCGACCCGCAACGGTCGCGACAGCAACGCCCAGTACCTCGGCGTCAAGCGCTTCGGCGGCCAGGCCGTCAACGCCGGCGAGATCCTCGTCCGCCAGCGCGGCACGCACTTCCACCCCGGCGACGGCGTCGGCCGTGGCGGCGACGACACGCTGTTCGCGCTCGTCGCGGGTGCGGTGAAGTTCGGCAAGAAGCGCGGGCGCAAGACCGTCAACATCATCCCGGCGGAGACCGTCGCCGCGGAGTGACTCCGGCGCCGGGTGCTCGTCACCCGGCCGCAGAACCACGCCGTCGAGGGGCGGGCCGCCGCAGGCCCGCCCCTCGCGGCATCCCAGCAGAGTTTCGAGAACCACCTGAGGAGCGAGAAGCATGACGACCTTCGTCGACCGCGTCGTGCTGCACGTCGCCGCCGGGAACGGTGGCCACGGCGTGGCCTCGGTCAAGCGTGAGAAGTTCAAGCCGCTCGGCGGCCCCGACGGCGGCAACGGCGGCAGGGGCGGCTCGGTCATCATCGCGGTCGACCCGCAGTCGACCACGCTGCTCGACTACCACCACACCCCGCACCGCAAGGCGACCAACGGCAAGCCCGGTGGCGGCGACGAGCGCAACGGGGCCGACGGCGCCGACCTCGTGCTGCCGGTGCCCGAGGGCACCGTCATCAAGGACGGCGACGGCTCGGTGCTCGCCGACCTCGTCGGCCACGACGCGACCTTCGTCGTCGCCCGTGGCGGCCGCGGCGGCCTGGGCAACAAGGCGCTGGCGTCTCCTCGGCGCAAGGCCCCCGGGTTCGCCCTGCTCGGCGAGCCCGGCGAGTCGATCGACATCGTGCTCGAGCTCAAGTCGCTCGCCGACGTCGCCCTGATCGGCTTCCCCAGCGCGGGCAAGTCCTCGCTCGTCTCGGTGATGTCGGCCGCACGCCCCAAGATCGCCGACTACCCCTTCACGACCCTGGTGCCCAACCTCGGGGTCGTCACCGCCGGATCGCAGCGCTTCACCATGGCCGACGTGCCCGGGTTGATTCCCGGCGCCAGCGAGGGCAAGGGCCTGGGCCTGGAGTTCCTGCGCCACGTCGAGCGCTGCTCGGTGCTCGTGCACGTCGTCGACTGCGCCACGCTCGAGCCGGGCCGCGACCCGATGACCGACCTCGAGGTCATCGAGGCCGAGCTCGCGGCCTACGTCATCGACGACTCCCTCGGGGGGCGGCCGCTGTCGGACCGCACCCGCGTCATCGTGCTCAACAAGTCCGACGTGCCCGACGCCCTCGACCTCGCCGAGATGGTGCGCCCGCTGCTCGAGGAGCGCGGCCTGGAGGTGCACATCGTCTCGGCGGTCGCGCACACCGGGCTCAAGGAGCTCACCTTCGCGCTGGCTCGGCACGTGCTCGCGGCCCGGGCCGAGATCGAGTCGCGGGTCATGGAGCGGCCGCGGGTCGTCATCCGGCCGGTCGCCGTCGATGACGCCGGGTTCCTCGTGCGCCGCGAGAACACCCCCGACGGTGAGGTCTTCCGGGTGCTCGGCGAGCGGCCCCGGCGCTGGATCAACCAGACCGACTTCTCCAACGACGAGGCCGTGGGGTACCTGGCCGACCGGCTGGCCAGGCTCGGGGTGGAGGAGTCGTTGCTCGCGGCCGGTGCCGTGGCCGGCGCCGAGGTGGTGATCG
>DASQEZ010000103.1:0-2706 GCA_035633415.1 Ornithinibacter sp.
TGTCGCCACCAGCGGGCTGCGCGGCCAACAGCTGTCGGCCCCGGTCAAGGGCCGAGCCAAGTGAGCTCTCGACGACATCGATGTCCGGCCCGGCGACCCGATAGCCCGGGGGGCCGCCAGGAGGGAGCGGGATCACACGCAGACGGACCGGAGCAGCGCCGTTGGCCATTTCGACAGCATGGTGGATGCCTTGGCCCGTTGTCACCGGGTTCCCGTCAGGACCTTCGGCTCAGCGCCTGCAGCGTCGGGCCGCGGCGGCACGGGCGATCAGGTCGCGGGCCGTGCCCCAGATGCCGTGACGGAAGAGCAGCACGATCACGATGAAGATCGTGCCCGTGACGATGCCGACGCCGTTGAAGCCGCTGGACGCCATCCGGTCCTCGAGCAGCACCACCACGGCGGCGCCGATCGGCCCGCCCCAGAAGGTGCCGATGCCACCGAGCACGGTGATGACGACGACCTTGCCGGACGTCGTCCAGGACAGCCCGCCCTGCCCCAGCAGGCCCCGACGACGACCTCCGCGTCCGCCCGCCAGCACCCGTATGCCGTCGACACCCCGCTCGACACGGCGGGCCGCCTGGTGCGCACCGGCGACCGCTGGGTGGTGGCGGTCTCAGCCGTCGACCTGCCGCTGGGCCAGCTCGTCGTCGGCGGCCCGGTGCAGCTCGACGAGGCCGACCGCCGTACGGTCGAGCGGGCCGCCGTGGTCACCGCCCTCGTGCTGCTCGGTGAGCGGCAGCGGGCCGAGGCCCAGCTGCAGGTGCGCACCGACCTCGTCGCCGACCTGCTCTCCGGCCGCGCCGACCTGCGTGCCGTCGTGTCGGCGGCGCGCACCCTCGGGGTCGACCTTCGTTCACCGTGCTGCGTGCTCGTCGCCACCGCGCCGGATGCCGCCACGTCGCGCCGCTCGCTCGTCATGTCCGTCACGGCGGCCCTGGGCGGCGCGGCCCTCGTCGCCGAGCACCGGGGGGAGGTGGTGGCCGTCGTCCAGCGCGACGACCCCTCGGCGGCCGCCGTCGAGCTCGCCCAGCGGATGTCACCCGCCAGCCGGCTCACCGTCGGCGGTTCGGGGCCGGTGCCGAGCCCGAAGGCCCTGCCCGACGCGTACCGCGAGGCGAGGCGCACGGCATCCGCCCTCGCCGCCCTGGGGCGTACCGGAGCGGGCGGGAGCGCGGCCGACCTCGGCTTCGCCGGCCTCATCGTCGGCTCGGACCCGGAGGTGCGCGACTACGTGCGCTCGGTGCTCGGGCCGCTGCTCGACTACGACGACCAGCGGGGCGCCGACCTCGTGCGCACGGCGGAGGCCTACTTCCAGGCCGGCTCGAGCCCACGGCACGCGGCGACCGCGCTGCACGTGCACGTCAACACCGTCGCCCAGCGCCTGCACCGCATCGGCGAGCTGCTGGGCGCCGACTGGCAGGACCCGCGGCGCGCGCTGCAGATCCAGCTCGCGCTGCACCTGCGCCACCTCACCGGCTGAGCACGGCCTCCTGCACGCGCCGCTCGTCGTCGTCGGTGAGCCCGGCGCGCCGCGGCACGGTGCGAGCCTCCTCGAAGGCCAGGGTGTCGCGCAGGGTCTCCTCGAGCGGTCGGGTGAGCAGCCCCGCGGCGCGGGCTCGTGTGGTGTCCATCGTCGCGAAACCGCGCCAGTCCGCGTCGTCGATCCACAGCGGGAGGGATGCCGGCCCCATCCACGCACCGACACCGAGCTCGGTGAGACGCTCGCGAGCGACGGGGAGCGGCGTGGCGGTCGACCCGGCGACCCGTGCCGAGGCGGCGAGCACCTCGTGCAGTGGCGTCGTCGGGCCGGTGGCGTTGAAGGTGCCGTCGAGCTGCTGCTCGCCGGCCGTGACCAGCCAGTCCGCGAGGTCGCGCACGTCGATGACGGCGCAGGGGAAGTCGAGCTCGTCGGGCACGACGACGTGCTCTCCCACCGGGTGGGCGAACCGCCACGGCCAGTAGCCGGTGCGGCCCGACCAGTCGCCGGGGCCACCGATCAGCCCTGAGCGCGCGATCGTGGCCGTGCCGGCTGCACCACGAACAGCCCTCTCGCAGGCCACCTTCGCCTCGCCGTAGACCTCCATGTCGGCCATCAGGTCACCGTCGAGGGGAGCGCGCAGCGGTGAGTCCTCGCCCTGCTCGAGGGTGTCGAAGCTCGCGTAGACGTTGCCGGTCGACACCAGCACGCGGTGCGCGGCGCGCAGGTCGCGCACGGCGCGGCGGGCGTGGCCGGGGTGCCGGGTCACGTCGACGACGGCATCCCACTGCTCGCCGGCCACCGGGGCCAGCCCGTCGTCGTGGTCGCGGTCGGCCGTGACGAACATGGCGCCGGTGGGCGGGTCCGCGCTCCCGCGCGCCAGGCAGGTCACGTCATGACCACGGTCCAGGGCCACCTGCGCGACGGTGCGTCCGAGCCACGCCGTTCCCCCGAGCACGAGCATCCTCATCGGGCCAGCCAACCGCCAGCCGCGCTCTCGGTCCAGTGGGTTCGCCACGGGCGTAGCCGTCAGGCGCACCGTCACACGGGCGCCCGGTTGCGTGGTGTCACCGACCACCGGGAGCGACAACGACGAGGCTGTCGACCCTGCGCCACTGACCGATGCGGGCCGTGCAGCGCGCCCCGCCCGCCGGCAGACATGAAGATGTCCCCGCCGGGTCGGGCGGGGTTCGGGGCGGGGTCACGCCGGTTCTCGCGCTGTCCGGGTC
>DASQEZ010000104.1:0-8052 GCA_035633415.1 Ornithinibacter sp.
AGCAGCCCGCGGCGAGGTCGGGAAGGATGACCTTCTGCTCGGGAGCGGTGAGGATGTCGGCCGACTCGGCCATGAAGTGCACGCCGCAGAAGACGACCCACTCGGCATCGGGCCGGGCCGCAGCCTCCTTGGCGAGCTTGAAGGAGTCACCCGTGACGTCGGCGAACTCGATGACCTCGTCACGCTGGTAGTGGTGGCCGAGCACGAAGACCCGTTCGCCCAGGGCCGCCTTCGCCGCGCGGGCGCGGGCGACGAGGTCGGGGCCGGAGGGCGCCGGGAGGTCGCCGGGGCACTCGACACCCCGCTCGCTGGCGAGGTCGCGGCCCCGTCCGAGGACGAGCAGGGGGAGCGGGGGCAACGGGGCGTCGCGGGGCGTGTCGGTCGTCGTCACGCCCCGATCGTATGCCGCGACACCCGGCGGGCGGTCAGCCTGCGACCCGCTGCGCCCCCGCACGAGGTCGTCGACCGAGTCGCGCACCGATAGCCTTCCCGCGTGCGCGTCCTCATCGCCCCGGACTCCTTCGGATCGACGCTCGGCCCCATCCAGGCAGCGACCGCGATGGCCGAAGGGTGGTCTCGTGGCGCCCCGCACGACGAGATCGAGCTGCTTCCCCTGTCCGACGGCGGGCCCGGCTTCGTCGACGTGCTCTCGCGGGCCCTCGGCGGCACGACGGTCGCGACCACGGTCAGCGACCCCCTCGGCCGCGAGGTGCCCGCCGGGGTGCTGGTGGTCGAGCGCGAGGGCAGGCGCACGGCGTACGTCGAGGCGTCGCAGGCGAGCGGGCTGCACCTGCTGGGCGCCGACGAGCGCGACCCCGCACTGACGAGCACGTGGGGGGTCGGGCAGCTGCTCGAGGCGGCCGTCGAGGCGGGCGCCGACAAGGTCGTGGTCGGCGTGGGCGGCAGTGCCACGAACGACGCGGGCGCGGGCATGCTCGGCGCCCTCGGCGCCGGCCCCCCTTCCGTCCTCGCCCGCGGGGGGTCGGTTCTGGCCTCGGCGACCGACGACGCCCTTCCGGGCCTGGCCCACGTCGTCGCGCGGTTCGCCGACGTCGAGCTCGTGCTGGCCACCGACGACGAGACCCCGCTGCTCGGCCTGCAGGGCACCAGCGCCGTCGAGGCGCCGCGCAAGGGCGCGTCGCCCGAGCAGGCCCAGGCGCTCGAGGGCGCCCTCGGCCACTTCACCGACGTGCTCGGACGCGCACTGCCCTCACCGCCCGTCGAGCTGCTCAGCGGGATGCCGCGCCGGCTCGACCGCGAGGCGGGGGCGGGGGCGGCCGGGGGTCTCGGTTACGGGCTGCTGGCCCTGGGTGCCCGGCGGGTCGGGGGAGTCACCCTGGTGCTGCGCGAGTGCGGCTTCGGGGTGGCAGCGGCCCGCAACGACCTCGTGGTCACCGGTGCGGGCCGGGTCGACTGGAGCTCCCTGCGGGGGTCGGTCGTCTCCGGGGTCGCCGCCGCCACGCTCGAGACCGGGCGGCCGACGGTGCTCGTCGCGGGGGAGTGCCTGGTCGGGCGGCGCGAGACGATGGCGCTGGGGCTGGCCGGCACCTATGCCGTCGCCGACAGCCGGGCGGAGCTCGAGGCCATGGTCGCGGACCCGGTCGAGACCCTCGCCGCCCGCACCGCGCGGGTGGCGCGCACCTGGTCGCCGGCCGGCTGAGAGCCGTGGCGGGGCGGCGGAAGTCGGTCATCCGGCTGCGGCGACGTATCCTGTCGGAGAGCCCGGGGAACACCGGCGACCCACCACGGGTTGACCACCTCGACCGGGCCGTCGTCCAGGCCAACGCCAGCACGAGGAGTGCACTGACATGAGCGACCAGCTCGCAACCCCCGAGGCACCGACCACCGAGGCCGAGGCACCTGCGCACGGCGTCGTCCTCACCGGCGTCGCCGCCGACAAGGTCCAGTCCCTGCTCGCGCAGGAGGGGCGCGACGACCTGCGCCTGCGGGTCGGTGTGCAGCCGGGCGGCTGCTCGGGCCTGATCTACCAGCTCTACTTCGACGAGCGCACCCTCGACGGTGACCTCGTGCGCGACTTCGGTGGCGTCGAGGTCGTCGTCGACCGGATGAGCGCCCCCTACCTCGAGGGCGCGACGATCGACTTCGCCGACACCATCGAGAAGCAGGGCTTCACCATCGACAACCCCAACGCGGGCAGCTCCTGCGCCTGCGGCGACAGCTTCGGCTGACGCGCGTCACGAGGGGGCCCGCGCCGCGACCGGCGTGGGCCCCCTCGGCGTACCGGGGGTCGGTACGGGCCCGGCCCGGGGTAGGTTCGTCGTCGTGCAGATCGCCGTCACCGGGTCCATCGCGACCGACCACCTCATGACCTTCCGGGGTGCCTTCTCGGACTCCCTCGTCGTCGAGCAGCTCGACAAGATCTCGGTGAGCTTCCTCGCCGACTCCCTCGAGATCCGTCGCGGGGGTGTCGCGGGGAACATCTGCTTCGGGATGGCGGTGCTCGGCGCCCGGCCGATCCTCGTCGGTGCGGCCGGGGAGGACTTCGACGACTACCGCAGCTGGCTGACCCGCCACGGGGTCGTCACCGACCACGTGCACATCTCGCAGTCGCGACACACGGCGCGCTTCGTGTGCACCACCGACGACACGATGGCCCAGATCGCCACCTTCTATGCGGGCGCGATGGCCGAGGCCAGGATGATCGAGCTCGGTCCGATCCACTCCCGGTGGGAGCTGGACCTCGTGCTGATCGGCGCCGACGACCCCGAGGCGATGCTGCGCCACACGCAGGAGTGCCGCACCCGCGAGATCCCCTTCATCGCCGACCCGTCACAGCAGCTCGCGTTCGCCGACGGGCCCTTCATCCGCAAGCTCATCGACGGGGCCGACTACCTCTTCACCAACGAGTACGAGTCGCACCTCACCGAGACCAAGACCGGATGGAGCCAGGCCGAGATCGACGACCGGGTCACCACCCGGGTGATCACCCGCGGCAAGGACGGCGCCGACATCCGCACCAAGGGCGAGGACCCGATCCACGTGCCGGCCGCCGGTGACGTCGAGCGGGTCGACCCCACCGGTGTCGGCGACGCCTTCCGCGCCGGCTTCCTCGTCGGCCTGGCCGGCGGGCTGGGCCACGAGCGGTGCGCCCAGATCGGGTCGGTGCTCGCGGCCCACGTGCTCGAGACCGTCGGCACGCAGGAGTACCTCGTGACGCGCCAGGGGTTCCTCGACCGGTTCGCCGCCAGCTACGGCGACGACGCCGCGCAGGAGATCGCTCCGCTCGTGCGGTGCGCCCGCGACTGACCAGACGGCCGTGCAGCGATGACCCACCCGCCCGTCGAGCCCCCGGGAACCCCCTGGCTCCTCGACCCGGCGCGGGCCGAGCCGGGCGACGACCTCGTCGCCGCCGGTGCGGACCTCGAGCCCGGCACCCTGCTGGCGGCCTACCGCGTCGGTCTGTTCCCCATGGGCCTCGGCCCCGACGGCAAGGGGGCGATGGGGTGGTGGTCCCCCGACCCGCGCGGCGTCATCCCGCCCGGGGCGCTGCGCGTGCGCCGCTCACTGCGCAAGGCGCTGGACCGCTTCGACGTGCGGGTCGACACCGCCTTCGCCGAGGTCGTCCGGCGCTGCGCGGACCCCTCGCGCGAGGGTCGGTGGATCACGCCCGAGATCGCCGACTCCTACGCCCGGCTGCACGAGCTGGGCTGGGCACACAGCGTCGAGGCGTGGCAGGGCGACACCCTGGTCGGTGGGCTCTACGGCGTCTCGATCGGCGGGCTCTTCGCCGGGGAGTCGATGTTCCACGCCGTGCGTGACGCGTCGAAGGTCGCGCTCGTCGGGCTCGTCGAGCGGTTCCACGCCGACGGCGACCCGCGCCGGCTCGTCGACGTGCAGTGGGCGACCGACCACCTGCGCGGCCTGGGGGCGCAGGAGTGGCCGCGCGAGCAGTACCTCGAGCGGCTCGCCGAGGCGTTGCGCGCCCCTCAGGTCGAGCTGTCGGCCTGACCCCGGTCGGTGCGCCGCTCGCCCAGCACGACGCGGAACTCGGTCCAGTCGTCGTCCTCCTGCAACGTCACCGTGTGGCCCTTCATCCGTGCCCACGCGGGCACGTCCGACCAGGCCGCGACGTCGTCGGCGAGCAGCAGCACGGTCGCGCCGACGGGCAGGTCACGGGCGGCCCGGGCCAACCGGATGACCGGCACCGGGCAGCGCGTGCCGCGGGCGTCGACGACCGGGGGCCCGGCGCTCACAGGTCGTCCGTCCCGAGTCGTCGCCGCACCGTGGCCACGGCGTCGGGCAGCTCGCGGCAGAGGCGCTCGACGTCGTCCGCCCGCGTCGGCGACACCGCCTCCAGGGGCAGGGTGACCCGTACGTTGCCGTGGGTGAGCACTCCCATGGCGGCCAGGACGTGGCTCGGGCGCAGCGCGCTGGAGGTGCACGCCGACCCCGAGGCGACGAGCAGGCCGCGCCCGGCGAGCTCCTCGAGCAGCACCTCGCCGTCGGCGTAGAGCACGCTGAACGTCACCACGTGGGGGAGCCGGTCCTGCGGGTCGCCCACGACCTCGACATCGGGCACGGCGGCGGCCGCCCGTCGCACCCGCTCGACGAGACCGCGCGCCGCACGCTCCTCGGATGCCGTGACCGCGGCGGTCTGGCGCCAGGCCTCGGCCGCGGCGAGCACGAGGGGCACCCACGGTGGCGCGTGCTCGCGGCCCTGCTCCGCCTCCCGGCGGGGGCCGGGCAGGCCCCACCGGGTGCCGGTGCGCACGGCGAGCAGGCCGATCGGCGGCCCGCCGAACGAGGCGGCGTCGGCGACGACGACGGAGCCGGCCGTGGAGGGCACGGCACCCGGGTCGCGGCCCAGGGATGCCGTCGCGTCGAGCAGGAGCGGCACTCCCCGCTCGCGGCAGAGGGCGTCGACCTCCGCCACGGGCTGGCGGGTGCCCACCTCGGCGTTGGCGGTCTGGAGCACGGCGGCGGCGACGTCGCCGCCGGCGAGCGCCCCGGCATACGCGCCCCGCTCGACACGCCCGGTGGAGTCGACCGGCACGACCGGCTCCGAGCCCGGCTGGAGCAGCAGCACGGATCGCTCCGTGGCCCCGGCGACGACCCGCGTCCCCGTGCGTCGGCGGGCGTGTCGCAGCCCGGTGAGCCCGGTCTCGAGTGCCGTCTCGGCGTTCACGTGCACCGACAGCTCGCCGGGGCGCACTCCCATCGCGTCCGCGAGCACCTCGCGGGCGCCGTCGAGCAGCGCCCGGGCGCGGCGGCCCGGGGGGTGCAGCCGGGTCGGGTCGGCCCAGCCGGCGCTCAGGGCGGCCTCGAGGGTGTCGGCGGCCAGTGGGTGGAGAGGCCCCCTGGCAGCGTCGAGCAGGCCGGTGACCGGCGTGTCGTTCGGGGGGCGCGCCACGCCTAGACGGTAGCCCGGACCTGACTGACTCCCTCGCAGGTGGTGCAGTAGGGTTTGCACCTGTCCGTCACCTCCTCCAGACGAAGGGTGCAGCGGTGCGCCAGCACGACCATTCATCGCCCCGTCGTACCCGGCGCCGACTCGGTGCCGGTCTTCTCCTCGCTGTGCTCTCGGTCGCCTCCCTCAGCGGCTGCGCCGCGGGCAACCTGCGCGGCGACGCCTCCACCGGCTGGCTGCCCCCGGCGGTCACCGAGGGTGGCGAGACGGTGACCACGCTGTGGATCGGTGCCTGGATCGCCGCGCTGGCCGTCGGCGCCCTCGTGTGGGGCCTGATCGGCTGGTGCGTCGTGGCCTACCGCCGCAGGAAGGATGACAACGAGCTGCCCGTGCAGCTGCGGTACAACATCCCGATCGAGATCCTCTACACCGTGGTCCCGATCTTCATGGTCATCGTGCTCTTCTACTACACCGCTCGCGACTCCTCCGAGCTCACCGACACCTCGAAGCAGGCCGACGTCACGATCAACGTCATCGGCAAGCAGTGGAGCTGGGACTTCAACTACGTCGAGGACGACGTCCACGAGACCGGCCAGCAGGCCATCCTGACCGGCGAGCCGGGTGCCGAGGAGACCATCCCGACCCTCTACCTGCCGGTCAACGAGCGCGTCGAGTTCGTGCTCACGGCACGCGACGTCATCCACTCGTTCTGGGTGCCCTCGTTCCTGCAGAAGATGGACATGATCCCCGGGCGGGTCAACAAGCTGCAGGTGGTGCCGACCCAGGAGGGCACCTTCAAGGGCAAGTGCGCCGAGCTGTGCGGTGCCTACCACTCGCACATGCTGTTCAACGTCAAGGTCGTCTCGCGCGCCGAGTACGAGCAGCACATGTCCGACCTGCGTGCCGCCGGCCAGACCGGACTGCTCAACAACACGCTCAGCCGTCAAGAGCTCATGGACGACGCCGGGCCGGTCACCGACAGCATCGACGGAGGAAACTGACGATGAGCGCCGCCACCGACTCCACGATGCTGCGGACCGCCTCGGCCCCGGCCCACGCCCGCCGCGTGTCCAAGGGCGCCACGGTCGTCAAGTGGATCACCACGACCGACCACAAGGTCATCGGCAACCTCTACTTCATCACCTCGTTCATCTGGTTCCTCCTCGCCGGGCTGATGGCGCTGGTCATCCGGGCCGAGCTCACGAGCCCGGGGCTGCAGGTCGTCGACACCCCCGAGCAGTACAACCAGATGTTCACCATGCACGGCACGATCATGCTGCTGCTCTTCGCCACCCCGCTCTTCGCGGGCTTCGCGAACGCCCTGATGCCGCTGCAGATCGGCGCACCCGACGTCGCCTTCCCGCGGCTGAACATGTTCGCCTACTGGCTGTACGCCTTCGGTGGCATCATCGCCGGCGCGGGGTTCCTCACCCCCGGTGGTGCGGCCGCGTTCGGCTGGTTCGCCTACGCCCCCCTGTCCGACAACACCTACAGCCCCGGGCTGGGTGGCGACCTGTGGGTCTTCGGCCTCGCGCTCGGTGGCTTCGGCACCATCCTCGGTGCGGTCAACTTCATCACGACGATCCTGTGCATGCGGGCACCGGGCATGACCATGTTCCGGATGCCGATCTTCACCTGGACCGTGCTCGTCACCTCGATCCTCGTGCTCCTCATCTTCCCCGCGCTGGCCGCCGCGCTCTTCGCGCTCGGCGCCGACCGGCGGTTCGGGGCCCACGTGTTCGACCCGGACAACGGTGGCCCGATGCTCTGGCAGCACATCTTCTGGTTCTTCGGGCATCCAGAGGTCTACGTCATCGCCCTGCCCTTCTTCGGCATCATCTCCGAGGTGCTGCCGGTCTTCTCGCGCAAGCCGATCTTCGGCTACAAGACGCTCGTCTACGCCACGATCGGCATCGCGGCCCTGTCCGTCAGCGTGTGGGCGCACCACATGTACGTCACCGGTCAGGTGCTGCTGCCGTTCTTCGCGATCATGACGATGCTGATCGCCGTACCGACCGGCGTGAAGTTCTTCAACTGGGTCGGCACGATGTGGGGCGGAAAACTGTCCTTCGAGACCCCGATGCTGTGGTCGATCGGGTTCCTGGTCACCTTCCTCTTCGGTGGCCTGACCGGGGTCATCCTCGCGAGCCCGGCCCTGGACTTCCAGCTCTCCGACAGCTACTTCGTGGTGGCGCACTTCCACTACGTCATCTTCGGCACGGTCGTGTTCGCGATGTTCGCGGGCTTCTACTTCTGGTGGCCCAAGTTCACCGGCAAGATGCTCGACGACCGGCTGGGCAAGGTGCACTTCTGGATGCTGTTCTTCGGGTTCCACACCACGTTCCTGATCCAGCACTGGCTGGGCAACATCGGCATGCCGCGGCGCTACCCCGACTACCTACCGTCGGACGGCTTCACCACGTTCAACACGATCTCCACGATCGGGGCGTTTGTGCTGGGCGCATCGACGCTGCCGTTCATCTGGAACGTCATCCGGTCCTACCGGTACGGCGAGATCACCACCGCCGACGACCCCTGGGGCTACGGCAACTCGCTGGAATGGGCCACCAGCTCACCGCCGCCGCGGCACAACTTCCTGTCGTTGCCGCGCATCAGGTCCGAGCGACCCGCGTTCGAGCTGCACCACCCGTACATGATCGACCGCATGCGCAGCGAGGCACACC